>NZ_SMNY01000022.1:0-441723 GCF_004353535.1 Cupriavidus sp. L7L | reverse complement strand
GGCCTGCGCGCCTTGCGCGGCCTGGCCTTGCTGGCCCGCCTGCCCTGCCTGGCCCGGCTGGCCGGCAGCGGGGGCGCCGGCCTGTCCAGGCGCCTGGCCCGCGCGCGGCGTCTGCGGCGTGGTCACCGGCGCGACCGCGGCAGCGGGCGGCTGGTTGGACAGCGCGCCCGGCACGCCGCCCGGCGGCGTCGCGCCCTGCTGGCTCGACTCGCTGGTCTGCTGGCTGCGGATGGCCGAGCGGTTGGGATCCTGGTTGGGCTTGTAGCTCTCGTCGGTGTGCTCGACGATGGAGAAGTCCACGTCGGCCGTCACCTGCGCACGCACGTTGTCCTTGCCGACGATCGGCGCCAGGATCGCCTCGATGCGCTTCAGGTAGTTCTGTTCCAGCGCCTGCACGTACTTGAGCTGGGTGGCGTCGAGCATGCGCTCGTTGCCGCTGTTCGACAGCAGGTTGCCGTGCTGGTCGACGATCGAGATCGACTTGGGCGTCAGCTCCGGCACGCTCGACGACACCAGGTGGCTGATCGCCGCGACCTGGCCCTCGTCGATGGCGCGGCCCGGGTAAAGCTGCAGCACGATCGAGGCGGTAGGCTTCTGGCGCTCGCGCACGAACAGCGTCGGCTTGGGGATCGCCAGGTGCACGCGGGCCGACTGCACGGCGGCGATCGATTCGATCGAGCGCGCCAGCTCGCCTTCCAGCCCGCGCTGGTAATTGACCTGTTCGGCAAACTGGCTGATGCCGAACTTCTGGTTGTCCATCAGCTCCATGCCCGCGGTGCCGCTCTTGGGCAGGCCCTGCGACGCGAGCCGCAGCCGCGTCTCGTGGACTTTCCCGGCCGGCACCATCACCGCGCCGCCGCCTTCGGCGAACTTGTACGGCACGTTCATCTGCTGCAGCGACTGCAGCACCGCACCGCCGTCGCGCTCAGACAGGTTGCTGTACAGCACCTTGTAGTCCGGCGCGCGCGACCACAGCACGCCCACGGCGATGGCGGCGGCAAGCGCCGCGCCGCCCAGCATCAGCGGCAGCCTGGGGTTGGCCTTCAGGCGCTCCAGCACCTCGGCCGGCCGGCCCGGCATGGCAACCGCCGCGGTCACGCGCGTGCTCCTGCGCCGGCGCCGCGATGCTCGCGACGGCTCGGGCGGTGATGGCGGCCATGGTCGTCGGCACGGCTCACGGCGCGGCTCACATTACGCTGCAGAGAAAACACGCGTACTCCCGGATCGATGGTTGGTCTGGCAAATGCCGGAAGGCGGCGCTCGGCGGCTGCCCGCGCTTGTCCGGCACGGTGGCAATGATCGGCCAGACTTGAGTGGGACAATGCCGCAAACAGACCCGGTTTTCCGCCCGATTTCGGGACATGGCGCGTGCGTGGCGGCGGGTACTCTGCAAACCGCTGAAAATCGGTGCGCCCCGTCTGCCTTGCCGGCATGAATGTGCTCGACGAGACGCGCCATCGACTGACCCGGCTACCAGCCGGCCCATGACGACGCCATGACCACTATCTCTTCCATCGAGTCCATGCTGCAGCAGTTGCGCGGCCTGTCACAGGTTGCCTCGGGCAACAGCGCCACCCAGTCGGCACCGGTTGCCGGCGGCGGCTTCGCCGGCGAGCTGCAACGCTCGCTGGGCAAGATCAATGCGGCGCAGGAGCGCGCCTATGGCCAGGCCGAGGCCTTCGAGCTGGGCAAGCCGGGGGTGGCGCTCAATGACGTGATGATCGACCTGCAGAAGGCGAATATCTCGTTCCAGACCGGGGTGCAGGTGCGGAACCGGCTGGTGCAGGCGTATCAGGAGATGATGAGCATGCCGATCTGATTGGCGCGGCAGGATTGCCGCGCACAGAGCAAAGAGCCCCTGGCCGCGTGCGCATGCCAGGGGCTCTTTGCCTTTCAGGGATGCGTCAGGGCATGGCTGGGCCAGACCAGCAGAAGTTCAGGTCCGCGGCTCCGCGATGTCCATGCCCGATTCCAGGTGGTAGATCCACGCCAGCAGTTCGGCCACCGCTACATACAGCTGCGGCGGAATCTGGCTGTCCAGGTCCACCTGCATCAGCAGGTTGACCAGCGTGGGCGAGTCGTGGATATAGACACCCGCTTCCTTGGCGCGGGCGATGATGGCGTCGGCCACCACGCCATAGCCCTTGGCAATCACCCGCGGTGCCTGGTTGTTGTGCGGGTAGCTGAGTGCGATGGCCGCGCCGCGGTCTGCGCCTTCGCTCATGACGTGGCTCCTGCAGCGAGGTCGTCCTGGGTCTGGATATTGAGCCGCTGCAGCGGGATGCCCTGGGCTTCCAGACGGTTGCGCAGCAGCGGCCGCGCGGCGATCAGGCGCGCGGCGATATCGGTCTCGCCGGTGGCGACACGCGCTTCCAACCCGGAGGGGCCCAGCGTCAGCAGGGCTTCCACGGTACCAAGGCTGGGCAACTGCAAGCGGATCCGGCTCGACCACGGCCGGCTCGCGTCGTCGGGGCCGTGGCCATTCGCTTCGGGATTCGTGCGCTGGATGTCCCACTCCATGGCTGCGCCGGGCCATGCTTCGCCGGCAAAGCGGAACTGCTGCGTGGCGAGCAGTTCGAGTTGCTGGCGAACTACGGCTTCGGTGGCCGGATGAATTGCTGGCCCGGCGGGCCCGACGGACGCGGCTTGCCGGGTGGCTTCGGCGGCAACGTTGTCGTTACCACTGCCGACATCGGCGGCGCGCGCTTGCGATGCCATCGGCTCTGCAACGGGTGGCCGCGCGGCATCCGCGGTGGCCTGGTATGCCTGCGTTGCCAGCATGCCGGTGGAGGGGCGAGGCGGCGGGCTGTCGGCATCGCGGCTGTACACCGCGGTGGAGCCTGTGCCCTGTCGCACACCCTGTTCGGACGGGGCATGGCTATGCGCCACGCGCGGATTACGCGGAGAGGCCAGCGCTTCGGCCAGCACCTGCGAGGCCGGCAGCAGCGGCGGCATGCTCGGGCGCGGTATGTCGCCGCCGGCAGGGCTGCTGTAGGTGAGCATGCCCGGAGTGCCCTGCGCCCCAGCCGGTTGCCCCGGCGAAGGCGGCAGCGCCGGGCCTGCCACGGCAGCCTGCGGTTCCTGCAGGATCGTCGACAACGCACGAGCCCCGCTGACCCACTGCGCGAGGTGCGACTCATAGAACAGTCCGCTCTGGCGCACCGCATTGGAAAGCGCGGCTGCGGCGGCCTGCGTCGATCCCGCACCCGGGGGCATCGGCAACAAGGGCGAGCCGGGCTTGACCGGCAGCGGCTCCGCACCTTCCATCACGGCCAGGATCGCGCGTGCCGCACTGCTGAGCGATTCACGCGTCGACGTGCCCGGCAGCAGCGACGCCTGGCCTGGCAGGCCATTCGCGCCAGCGGCCTGCTGGCTGTTGCGGATCGCCTGGCCGGTGGAATTCTGGACGCTCGATTCCGTGGTTTCGGACACGGGCTGCAGCGCGGCCAGCCTGTCGATCGCCAGCGCGGGGCGCAGCAGTTGGGGGTCCGGGGCCTGACCGGATGCCAGGCCGGGTGGCAGGTGGATGCCGGTCATTTTTCAGGAATTAGTGGAAAACGCGGCACGGCGCACGGACGTGCGTGTGTGTGGGCAGGCGAGGGCGCGCGCCGGGAGCGGCGCGCGGTATCTGTCTGGCTGCCGCTCAGGCCATGGCGCCGTACGCCGACGCAAGCTCCACCTGCCGGCGCGAACTGGTCAGCATGTCGCCGAGCTTCTTCAGTTGCGGCACAGCCAGGTCACGGATGCGGGCATCGTATGTGAGGATGCGATCCAGCAACTGGTAGCGGCGCATGCGCTCGGCATCGGAGAATGAGGCCTCATGATCGAGCTGGCGCAAGTGCTCGACTTGTTCCAGGTAGCTGCCCTGCAGGTCGCTGACGGTGTCCCAGTCGCCCGCCTGGGCGGCGTCGTACATGCGGGACGACAGGGCCAGGATGGCTTCGTAGGAGGTGACGATGGGGGAGAAGGGTGCCATTTCAGTTGTCCTGTAAGGCTTGCTGCGGCTCGTCGATCTGCGCCCATGCTGAAGCCAGGCTTTCCAGCAGCGTATCGACCTCGGCAAGCAGGGCCGCGTCGCTGCGCAGGTTGGCCAGCAACAGCCGGCGCACCATGTATTCGTACAGGGACTCGAGGTTGGCGGAGATTTCGCCGCCCGCGTTGTGGTCCAGCACGGCACGCAGGCCGTTGTCGATGATGTCGATGGCTTTGGAGATGGCGTTGCCGCGAGCGGCAATGTTGCCGCCTTCCAGGTGGAACTTTGCCCGCGCGATGGCGGCGCGCGCGCCGTCATACAGCATGCCGATTAGCTGCGTGGGGCTAGCGCTCATGGCCTTGGTCTGGACGCCGATGGCAGAGTAGGTGTTGGCAGCAGAACGTGCAAACATCGCGATTCCCTTCCGTTGTGGTCAGTTGCGGCCGACGGCTGCCGGTTACTTGGTGCTGACGTTGTTCATGGCGCTGAACTGCTGCGTCAGGTACGAACTGGTCGAATTCATGCGGTTCACCAGCATGTCAAGCTGGGTGAACTGCTGGCGATAGGTGTCCATCATCGCGGAGATGCGGGCGTTTTCCGAATCGTAGCGGTCGCTCAGGATGCGCAGAGTCTTGTTGATGCCGTCGGTGGCATTGGTCAGCGAGCCGTTGCTGCCGGTAATCTTGCTGACCAACTCGGACATCTGGTTGGCCAGGCCGGACTTGCCATCGGCACCGGAGAAAAACTGGGTGACGCCGTTCAGGTTGTTGGCAAGAGCCTTGTCCAGCTTGTCGGCATCAAGCGTGAGTGTGCCGTCCGTCGCGAAGGCGAGACCGGCTTGCGTGAGGACGTTGATGCCGTTCGCGCCGCCTGGTTGCGCGGTGTTGAGCGCGGCGCGCAGCTGCGTCTGGATATTGCGAAGCGTGCTGTCGCCGGTCAGCGTGGACGCCGTCTTGGTGTCAGGATCAAAGGCGGTCAGCGACTTCGCAGTGCTTTGCAGTTTGTTGTAGGCATCGACGAACGCCTTCACGGCGGTAGTAATAGTCGCCGTATCCGATTTGACTGAAACCGTACTGGTGCCGAGCGCCAGCAGATTGAGTGTCAGGCCTTGTGCTGCGCCCGCCACGGTATTGTTGACGCTGGTGACTGGAATGCCGTTGATGGTCAGGCTAGCGTCGGCGCCGGGCACGCTCTCGGCCATCGACTTGATGCCGGCTGGATCGTAGGTGACAAGATTGGACAGTGCGGTCGGGTCATCTGTGCCGTTATCAGTCACGCTGATGCGCATGGTAGCGGCAGCGCCGCCGGCGGTGGAGGTCAGTGCCAGGCGATAGGGTGTGCCGCTGCCATCGTTGACGATACTGGCGGTGACGCCGGCATTTGCCTTGTTGATAGCGTCGCGGATCCCGGCGAGGGTGTTGTTCCCGTTGCCGATAGCGATGGAAACTGGCGCACCGCTGCCAAGTGTAAAGGTGCCGCCGCTGGTGGTGCCCAATTCAATCTTGATCGTACCGTTGCCGATCGCCGTATTGGTAGCGGCGGCGCCGTCAGCCACCAGCGACTGGGCGGAGGCCAGCTTGTTCACGGTGATGGTGTAGCTGCCGGCCACTGCCGTGGAATCTGCCGACGAGGTCAGTGTTGCGGTATTGGTGGAGGTCGTCGTGGCGGAGCCGAACAGACTCTTGGCACCCAATGCGCTGGCAGCGCTTTGAAATGCGGACAGCGCGCTCTTTACCTGCCCATAGGCGGACAGCTTGGCGTTGTAGGACTGCTGCTGAGACTGGATGGCGGCCAAGCCGGCGCTTTCCGCGTTCTGAATATTCGTCAGCAGGGTGCTGAGGTCAAGACCGGAGCCAATGCCGAGAGAGGAGATGGATGCCATGTTTCTTTACCTTCTTAGGATGTCACAAACTATGCGGTCTGTTCAATCAGCAGTCCTTGCAACCTGTCAATTGCGCGGCTGATGCGCAGCGCCTCTTCCGACGGTATCTGACGAATGGTGTCGCCGCTTTCCCTGCTCACGAGCTTGGTCACCACACGGTGCGTTTCGGCATCAATGGTGAAGCGAATGTCGACCGGCGAGCCGCGCAGCGCTTCGATGAGGCTGTTGAGTACGGTGGCCAGCGCCTCCGTGCTGGCCGGACTGGCATCGCCTTCGCGCCTGTCCGCTTCGGCCTTGGTGCCTGTCTGGCGCTCGGTGGTGGGAGGCGCGATGCCAGGCAGTGAGACAGCCGCGGACTGCGGTAGGCCGGTCGGACTGAGCATGCTCTAACTCCGTAAGGGCAGGTCGGATGGTGGCTGGTGGCGCGTCAAGATCTCGGGAATATGTTCGCTTGTCAGGCGCCGGGCAGCGCTTCCAGAGCGGCGCACCGCTCTGGAAACATTCCATGCGAACCGGCGCAATGACCGGCTCGCATGATGCGGCGACCGGTGCGAATTAACGCAGCAGTGACAGCACGTTCTGGGTGGTCTGGTTGGCTTGTGCCAGCACGGACGTACCTGCTTGTTGCAAGATCTGGGCGCGCGACATGTTCGACACTTCCGTCGCGTAGTCGGCGTCCTGGATGCGCGAGCGCGAAGCCGACAGGTTGGTCACGGTCGTGCCCAGGTTCGAGACGACGGACTCGAAGCGGTTCTGGGAAGCGCCCAGGCCGCTGCGGGCTGTGTCAACTGCCTGGATGGCGGTGTCGATCGTGGCAAGTTCGGTACCGGCGAGGGCGGTCAGGTCCAGGGCGTTCACGCCCAGCGTGGTAGTGTCCGCCTTCGCGGCGCTGAGATCCAGATCGATGGTCTCGCCGTCCTTGGCGCCGACTTGAATCTTGACCACACCGGCCGCACCGGCGGTGCCGTCCAGCAGGTTCGTTCCGTTAAACGAGGTCTGCTGCGACAGACGGTCGATTTCAGCTAGGCGTGCCGTCACTTCATCTTGCAGCGATTGCAGGTCGCTGGCCGAATTGGTGCCGTTGGCAGCCTGCACGGTCAGCGTGCGGATGCGTTGCAGGTTGTTGTTGACCTCGTTGAGTGCGCCTTCTGCCGTCTGCGCCATCGAGATGCCGTCGTTGGCGTTGCGCTGAGCTTGCGTCAAGCCATTGATGTTCGCGCTGAAGCGGTTGGCGATGGCCTGGCCGGCAGCATCGTCCTTGGCGCTGTTGATGCGCAGGCCCGACGACAGGCGCTGGATCGCGTTATTCAGCGATGATTGAGAGGTCGACAGGTTGTTCTGGGTTTGCAGGGACAGCGTGTTGGTGTTGATAACCATCGCCATGGTACGGCTCCTTTGAGTTCAGTAGAGATTGCAGTCCGGCAGATGCCGTAACGTTGGCTGCCTGCTTTGCAGGGCGTAGAGTGCCTCCGTTGCAAGGGTTATCGACCGCCCCCGGCAAAGGTTTAGAGTGATCTCTGCAAGAGTTTCAGGCGGTATCGCCGGGGGCGCCCGGGCGTGCGTCGGCCTGCCAACAGGCCGCAGGAGTGTGGTGTTGCGATGGCTGCTTCAGCGCCGCTTGCGCGTCCGCGGTATATAGATAGGCACGAATTCCGCCGCAATCGCCGGATCGATCCCCACCGCCGGCGTGTCCAGCGGTGTCACCAGGCAAATCGCCTGCTTGTAGACAATGGTGGGCTGCGGATCGTCCAGCCGCCGGCCGAGCAGCACCATGTAGTTGTCCGTCGCCAGCACGATCCCCTGCAGGCGCGTGCCGTTGGACAAATAGACGACCACCGGCGCGCGGTTGGCCGATTGGGCGGCGAGGTGCTGGTACTGCAGTTCCTTTCGGCTGGAGCGCTTGGGCCGGAATTCCTTCTTCTTCACAACGACTCCGGAAGAGCCCGCAAGGGTTCTGGCGGCTGATAACGGTCCGTTGGCCGGCGGCTGGGTAGGCGGCACGGCCAGGGCGGCAGGGAAAGATCCGCTCTCGGAACCGGCCTCGGGTCGGGACGTCGGCGCCGCGACGCCTGCGGGCCTCTTGTGCGGGCCCCGGGGTGTCGGGCACATGCCGGCGAGTGGCGCTGCCAGAAGAGAAGGGGAGTACTTCAGCGCCGAGAGTAACAAAGCTTTACAAGGGTCGACGGGCACAGTGCCTCGCCAGACCTAGAGCGTTAACTCTACAAAATTTGTTGCGCTCGGAGCTGTAGTATTGTAACGGTTTTGTGCGCCTGCACAATGATCTTCGCCAGCCGTGTCCACCAGCCCTGACATCGTCGGGCACGCAGTGAAAACCTGAAGGAAAGTCAAAATTCGTCCTGAAGTAATCTCAGGACCCAAATCGCTAAAACTGCCCGAATTGTCGCGTAACAGGGATTCCCCTGATAGAAGCGGGATTTACACCTCATGTAAGCGCGTTTATATTCTTGGCAAGAGCTTGGTTCCAAGCTCTTGTAGTTCTGGAAAGCCTACGAGCACCCCGCGCGTGGGCTTCTTTTTTTGGTGCCTGCGTCGTTTGAGTCGCGCTCTGTGGCGCCGTGGCCGGGAATAAACCGACCGTTCGGGATGCCCAGCGTGATTAAAAGCCAACTTCCGGACAGCCAATTCACTGAACTGCGGGTGTTTTTGCCTCTTATTCTCATTTCCCTTCAAGAACTCTGCGCTGACCGCCGATAGCGCGCCTGCGCTGCCGTATTGCCCTGGCGCGCCGGGGCACGGCAAGCACCGGCGGCGGGAAGCGCCTACAATAGCCGCTCTTCTTGACTCCGCAACAAGAGCAGGACCGGTCACACCGCGGCCTCACCGCGCCGCTTGCCGCGATCCTGCCGTCCGCAGGTGCACATGACCGCCGCCCCCTCCCAGCCGCCCTCGCAAGCGGCCGTTGCCGCTGACCCTTCCGCTTCCTCCGGCGCCCAGCGCAACACCGGCGCGCCCGTGCCACCGGTGCCGGTCATGCAGGTGATCTTCGGGCTGATGCTGGCGATCCTGCTGGGCGCGCTGGAGCAATCGATCGTCGCCGTGGTGCTGCCCGAGATCGCGCTGCAGCTCAACGGCTTCGACAACATGGCGTGGGTGGTCTCCGCCTACCTGGTGGCATCGACCGTCACCACGCCGATCTACGGCAAGCTCTCCGATTTGCTCGGCCGGCGCTCCGTGCTGTCCTTCGCCATCGTGCTGTTCCTGCTGGCTTCCGCCGCCTGTGCGCTGGCGCAGACGATGCCGCAGTTGATCCTTGCGCGCATCCTGCAAGGCCTGGGCGGCGGCGGGCTGCTGTCGGTGTCGCAGGCGACCATCGCCGACGTGGTGCCGCTGCGCGAGCGCGGCCGCTACCAGGGCTATGTCAGCGGCGTGTGGGCGGTGGCCAGCATGGCCGGCCCGGTGATCGGCGGCTACCTGGCGCACTTCCTGTCGTGGCGCTGGATCTTCTGGATCAACCTGCCGCTGGCGCTGCTTGCGCTGGTGACGGTGCGGCGCGCGCTGCGCCACCTGCCAGCGGGCGGGCGCCGCCATCGGATCGACTACCTGGGCGCGCTGCTGTTCGGCGCGGGGCTGAGCGGCGTGCTGGTGTTCCTGACGCGGCTCGGCCAGGGACAGTCGCCGTCGCGACCCGATACGCTGGCGCTGCCGCTGGCCGGCCTTGCCTGCCTGGGGCTCTTCATCTGGCAGGAGCGCCGCGCGGCCGATCCCGTCATTCCGCTGGCGATGCTGCGCGTGCCCACCGTGGCGATCTGCTGCATCACGCTGTTCCTGTGCTTCTTCCAGCTGATTGCCATGTCGGTGCTGCTGCCGCTGCGCTTCCAGGTGGTGGCCGGCGCGCAGGCCGATGCCGCCGCGTTGCGGCTGGTGCCGCTAACACTGGCGATTCCCTTCGGCGCGTTTGCGGCGGGCCGGCTAATGTCGCGGAGCGGGCGCTACAAGCCGCTGCAGATGGCCGGCGCGCTGGTGGCGCCGCTGGCGATCGCGGCGCTGGCGTTTGTCGATCCGCGCGCGGTGTGGCTGTGCGCGCTGGTGATGGTGGTGCTCGGGCTTGCGATCGGCCTGCAGCTGCCCAGCGGGCTGGTGGCGACGCAGAACGCCGTGCCGCTGCAGCACGTCGGGATCGCCACCGCGCTGACGGCGTTCTCGCGCATGCTCGGCGGCGCGGTTGGCGTGGCGGTGCTGACCACGGTGCTGATCGCGCTGCTGCGGCACGGCGGCATGGCGGTCGGTGACCTAGTACAACGTCTCTTAAATAGCTTTAATAATCATCGGGCTGCAAATACGGATGCAGGAGCGTGACGACCAGCTGGGCCATCTCGTCGAGCGAGCCTGTGCCTGGCAACGGTTCCCAACGCCCGCTATGAGTGCGAAAGGCGGCGCCATAACGATTGCGGCCGAGCTCGGTCAGCCGAGCCACCACGGTCGGTTCGTCGTCGTCCAGACGTTTGATCAGCAGGTGACGCCCGTAGGCCTGCGTGATGATGTGCTCGTGGCCGAGCAGGCTGCGCAGTTGCTGCTGCAATTTGGCAGCGTAATGTTTGGCGGGTAAGGCTGACATGCGATCCTCGATTACGATGCGCCGGTTTGCAACGGATAGCCCCGGAAGCTCCATTTGAACGGACGGGCCGCCTGATTGTGCGCGCGGACAAACTGCTCGGTGCGTTCGCGCAGGTGCGCGGTGCTGGTGTGGCTCGCATGGCGCAGTACCCGGCGCGTGTAATGGGCAAACCAGAGTTCGATCTGATTGACCCAACTCGCGTGCAATGGCGTGAAGTGGAAGTGAAACCGCCCATCGTGCCGGGCGTTGAACGCCTGCCAGACGGCCTGGGCGCAATGGGTGTTCAGGTTGTCCCAGACGACGTGCACCTGTTTGCCGGGGTAAGCACTTGCCACACGTTCCATGAAGGCCACCAGATCCTCCTGGGTGCGCCGGTCGCGGCACTCAGCCAGCACCTGTCCGGTATGCACATCCAGCGCCGCAATCAACGCCTGGGTACCGTGACGAATATATTCAAACTCGCGACGACGCAGTCGCCCAGGTGCAGGTTCCCGTCCAGGGTGCTTACGCTCGACGGCTTGAATGCCGGTCTTCTCGTCGATACTGAGCACCACCGCGTTTCGAGGCGCCTTGCGGTACAGCTTGCAAATCCCGTTGACCTTCTCGCGAAAGGACGGGTCTGGACTGTGCAGCCATTGCTGGACCCGGTGCGGACGCACGTCGCCGGCCTGCAGAATGCGCTGCACCTGGCTGCGGCTGATCTGCCCGACGACGCCGCGCTCCACGGCGCGCGCCACAATCTCGTCGAGCGTGGGCGTGACCCGTCCCTCAGGTTCCTGCGTTTCACACGCCAGCGCAACTAACTGTAGTCGCGCCTCGTGGGTGATGCGCGGCGGACGGCCACTGCGCTCGCCTTCACGAATGCCTTGGGCACCTTGCTCGGCAATGCGCTTGCGCCACAGGCAAACCGTTTGCACCGATACACCCAGTTCCCGCGCAATGACCGTATTGGAGTGGCCCTCGTGAGCCCACAACGCGATTCGCGCCCGCATCACGTCCCGTTGCGCAGCCGTCTTGCGCTCGATTAGCGATAGCAGTTCCTGTCTTTCCTTCTTCGCCAACTTCACTGGCGTTGCATGACGACCTCGACTCATCCCAACATGATATCGGAGGTGTGTATTTATTCAAGGCATTTACGGGATGTTGTACTAGGCGGCGGCGAAGACGTGCTGATGCGGTTGTTCCAGCGCGTGATGGCGGGCACGCAGGATGGCGGCGATGCCGCGGCGGTGCGCCAGGGCGCCGAGCATGCCTTCCGGCTGTTGTTCCTGATGAGCGCGGGGGTGTCGCTGCTGGCACCGTTCCTGGTGGCGCGGCTGCAGGAAAAAGTGCTGCGCGGCAGCGTCGGCAGCGCGGCAGCGGCTGCGGAGTGAATATTCCGAAGGCCGCGCCGGGATGTCCTAGCCCGCGGCCCCGCCCACATTGCCGCCGCGCGCCACGCGCCGCCGTGCCCGTGCGGCCAGCCCCGCGCCCAGTGCCCAGCGCAGCGCCGGCGCAAGCACGCGCATGCCGGCCCGCGTGGCCGAGCGCCGCAGCGACGGTCCGTCGAGGTCGAGCTGCTGCCGCGCCCACGGCGGCAGCAAGGCAATGCCGGCATCGGCCATGATCCGCACCGCCGGTTGCAGCAGCGGGTTGGCCACCGGCATCCTGCGCACCAGCCGCACCACTTCACGGGTGCGCTCGCTGGCCTGCAGCTGGGGCCGCATCGCTTCCAGGTAGGCCGCCACCGCCGCGCGCGAGCGCGGCACGTCGGCTGCGCCGAGCAGCAGCGCAACGCGCGCGACCTCGTCGTAATAGCGGTCCTGCTCGGCCTCGCCCAGCGGCCCGACATAGCGCAGGTAGCCCGCCATGAAGCTCGACACCTCGGCCACATGCACCCATGTCAGCAGCGCCGGATCGGTCGCCGCATAAGGCCGGCCGTCCGGCGCCACGCCGGTGACACCGGCATGGATGCGCCGTACGCGCCCGATCAGCGCCATGGCATCGTCGCGGCTGCCGTAAGTGGTGCCGGCAATAAACTGGGCGGTGCGGCCGAGCCGGCCCTGCATGTCGGTGCGAAAGCTGGAGTGGTCCCACACGCCGGCCAGCGCCAGCGGATGCAGCGTCTGCAGCAGCAGCGCGCTGACGCCGCCGGCCAGCATTGCCGGGAAGTCTGCGTGCACGCGCCAGCAGACCGCGTCGGGGCCGAACAGCCCGGGGTCGCCGGGCGGGTTGTCATAGTCGAGCGTGAGGCCGGAATTGCTGCGCGTCAGCGCGCGTACCTGCGCGCCGGCGTGCGCACGCACCCTGGCCACCGGTCCAGGCGCGCTGCGTTCGCGCCGGGCGTCGCGGGAGACCGCGGAATCAGCGGAATGGGCGGGATCGGTGTGGCTGGACAAGACCGTGGGGCAAGCAAGAAGACGTCACGGCCAGCATACACGGTAAGCCGCGGACGCGCGCGACGGGGTGCCGCGGCAATTTGGAAAGGAGAGCGGCAACCTCAGCAAAAAGGGCCGGATCTCCCGTTCGGGAGACCCGGCCGATCAAGTTCCGGCGTATGCCCCTGCGGCCGCACCGCATGTTGCTGCCGCACATACCCGGATAGCTGCCTCTATGTCAGCGGCAAGCCTGACTGCTGAGGTTACTGTTGGCGTTGTCCGCCCTGGCCGCCCTGGCCGCCTTGACCGCCCTGTTGGCCGCCCTGACCGCCTTGCTGACCACTGCGTTGACCGCTCTGCTGGCCCGGTTGCGAGCTGCCGCGATCCTGCTGTTGCTGTTGGCCTTGGCCACGATCTTGATTACCCATTTGACCGCCGCCCTGTTGTTGTCCCATGCCGCCTGATTGCTGGCTGCCGCGTTGGCCAGATTGCTGTTCTTGTTGCTTTTGATCTTGCTTTTGGCCCGACTGCGATTGACCCGGCTGTTGCTGCTGTCCCATTGCTAGTCTCCTTGACGCGGCGGACTGCCGCATTCCCGGTTTTGCAATCGCCATGCCAAGCGGAAGCATGCCGGCAGCGGGCTTGCCGTGGCGGGCGGCGCCGCATGCTGCACCCGGCGCGGCTGCCCGCTTTTACAACAGGTGGACCGATTTACACACCCCTGTCGCCGCGGCTCCCGCGTGGCGTTGGGAGAACACTTGGTATGGACTTTGCGGACTGACAACGTGCCAGCAGTCCCGCGTGCCAGGCAGCGAACGCGGCGGAGGCGCTGGGAACCTGTACAGGAGACACAGCCATGCGAATTACCCGATTTTCCGCGCGCGGCATCAGGCTGGCTTGCGTGGCCGCAGCGTTGGCGGCGGCTGCCGGCGCCGCGCAGGCGCTGGACAAAAGTGGCCTGATATTCATCGCGGCCGACAACGCGCCGGCGGCACCGGTCAACTCCGCGCCAGGCATGCCGGGCCGGGCCGACCCGGATCGTGGCGCGAGCGCCGACATGAGCGCCGACAAGGCCAAGCAGGCGGTCGAGGATGGCGCCATCACCACCAAGATCAAGACCAAGCTGCTGACCGCCAAGGATCTCAAGTCGACCGGCATCCACGTGAAGACGAAGAATGGCACGGTTGAAGTGGGCGGCACAGTGCCAAGCCAGCAACAGCATAACCTGGCACTGGACACGATCCGCAGTGTCGAAGGCGTGACGTCGGTGAACGATAACCTCAAGGTCACTTCGCGCTGACCGCTGAAGCGCAATGCCGGGCACGCCAGTGCCCGCCGTCCGCCGATGTGCGAAACACAACGCACCATCTCCGGTTTTCCGGATTCCAGCTAGGCGGCTTTGCGGCGTGTCGTGCCCGTGCTCTTGCGAGCCGTGGCATGAGACTTGGCATGCGACTTGGTGTGCGACTTGGTGTGCGACTGGGCCGGCGCATGCTTGGCCGCGGTCGTGCGCTTGGCCGTCGTCCGCTTTGCGGGTGACTTTGCGGGTGATTTCGTCGCCGCTGCATGGCGCGCGGGCGTCTTGCGGCGGCTGCGGCTTGCGCGGGCGCGGTCGTCATCGGCTTCGGCTTCCTTCGCCGCTTGCGATTCCTCCGCCGGCTTCGCGCGGCGCCGGCCCTTGCCGTCGTCGCCCTTGCCGCGCTCGCCCAGGCTCTTGCGCAGCAGCGCCACCATGTCGATGACCTTGGCGCTGCGCCGCGGCGCTTCTTCGTCCTCGGTGGGCTGGGTCAGCTGGTGCGTCTTGCCGGATTCGATCTTGGCGTCGATGCGCGCCATCATGTCGTCGCGATAGGTGTCGCGATACTGTTCTGGCTTCCAGTCTTCGGTCATGTCCTCGACCAGCTTGGTTGCCATCTCGATCTCGCGCGCATAGGCGCCGCTGCCCTTGGTGCTCGACGCTTTCGGCAGGCGCAGCTCCGAGATCGGCAGCACTTCATCGGCGAAGCGCATGGTGTTGAGCACCAGCGCGTTGTCGTGGACCAGCACTGCCGCCAGGTGCTGGCGATTGCGCAGCACCACCAGCGCCAGCGCGGCGCGGCCGGTGCGCCGCATCGTCGCATGCAGCAGCGCGTAGCCGCGGTCGCCGCGCTTGTCCGGCTCGAGGTAGTAGGGGGTGTCGAAGAAATAGGGCGGAATGCTCTGCGCCTCGACAAAGCTGACGATGTCGACCGTCTGCGTGGCTTCGACATTGGCCTGGCGGAAATCCTCGTCGTTCAGCAGCACGTACTCGTCCTTGGCGTACTGGTAGCCCTTGACGATGTGCTCCTTGTCGACCGGCTTGCCGGTGCTCTTGTTGATGCGCTGGTAGCCCACCGGGGCCATGTCGCGCACGTCTAGCAGGTCGAGGTCGAGTGTCTGGCTGCGCGACGCTGGCCGCAGGACGACCGGGATATTGACGAGGCCAAAGGTAATGGCGCCTTTCCAGATGATGCGGGACACTTGACGGCTCCTTTATCGCATTGATCGCGCGCGCGTTGCGGCGGCGGTGGCGGCTGGTCGCCCGGTGGCGGGTCGGAGACGGGTTCGGGAGGCCCCGGCGGCGGCTCGGGCGGCGGGACTTCCGGCTCTCGCGGGGGAATGTCGGGGTCGGGCGTGGTATGCACGTAGGCTCCTTGTCAGGGTTGATGGCGGACCGGCATGGCCGGTGGTGGCTAAACGCGGTCCTTGAGCGTATCGAGCAGGTGCGTCAGCGCGTCCAGGTCGGCCGGCTTGACCAGGTGCTGGTCGAAGCCCGCTTCCATCGCGCGCCGGCGGTCCTCGGGCTGGCCGAAGCCGGTCAATGCGACCAGCGTGGCGCCGCGCATCTCGGGCAGCGCGCGCAGCCGGCGCGCGGTCTCGAAGCCGTCCATGGCCGGCATGCCGAGATCCAGCAGCACCACTTCCGGGCGCGCGGCGGTGGCGAGCGCGACAGCCGTGGGCCCGTCCGGCGCCGTCACCACGGTGTGGCCCATGGTCTGGAGCGTCATGGTCATGGCTTCGAGGGCGTCGGCGTTGTCGTCCACCACCATGATCCGCCGCGACACGGCGCTGTGCGCCGCGGACTTGCCGGTGCCGGGGTGCCACTTGTGCCACGGCTCGACCGGCAGCGTGACGCTGAAGGTGCTGCCCTGGCCAGGGCCGGGGCTGTCGGCGCGGATCGTGCCGCCATGCAGCAAGACCAGCTTCTGCACCAGCGTCAGGCCGATGCCGGGCCCGTCGTGCGGGAAGGCGTTGGCCGGCGCCGTGCCGTCGTTGATGTTGCGGTTGCCGACGCTGCTGTCGATGCTGCTGCCTTTGCCGGCGTTGCCATCGGCGGGATCGTGCGGGGCCAGCGGGTCGAACAACAGCCGCTGCAGCGCCTCGGACAGTCCGGTGCCGTTGTCGCGCACGCGCACCGTGACATGGCCGCCGGCGGAACCGCTGGCCGCATGCTCGTCGAGCGTGGCGTCGACCGTGATCTGGCCGCCCGCGGGCGTGTAGGCGGCGGCATTGTGCAGCAGGTTGCTGAAGATCTGCGTCAGCCGCACCAGGTCGCCACGCACCGGCAGCGGCTGCTCGGGCAGCGACAGGCGCAGCGTGTGGCCGTAGACGTCGATCTCCGGCCGCACCGCTTCGACCGCGGTACTGAGCGCGGCGCGCAGCTCTACCAGGTCCTGGCGCAGTGTGATGCGGCCCTGGTTGAAGCGCGAGATATCGAGCAGCTCGTCGACCAGCCGGGTCAGGTGGTGCAGCTGGCGGCCGATGATGTCGCGCGCGCGGAACATGTCCTCGCGCGAAGGCGACAGCTGCTGCAGCATGTCGGCGGCGCTGCGCAGCGGTGCGAGCGGGTTGCGCAACTCGTGGGCGAGCATGGCCAGGAACTGGTCCTTGCGCCGCTCCTCGTCACGCAGCGTGCGTCCGGCGCGGTTCTGCAGCGTCACGTCCTGGCAGATGCCGGCAATGCGCAGCGGCCGGGCATGGCCGGTATCGCAGGCATCGCCGCCATCGCCGCCATCGCCGCCATCGCCGGCATGGCCGGCATCGGCGCGCGCGGCCGCCTGACCGGCGCCGTGCACGGGGAAGGCGCGCGCGCGGATCTCGCGCAGCTGGCCGTCGGGCCGCGTCATCTGGAATTCGATATCCATGCGGCCGTCGGCCAGCATGCTGGCGAGAGCGGCCTCGACGCGTGGTCGGTCGGCCGGGACCAGGCGGTCCAGGCAGCGGCGCGGGTTTTCCATCACCTCTGCGGCCGAATGGCCCCACAATGCCTCGAACGAAGGGCTGACGAACAGCAGGCGCCGGGCGGCGGGATCAAAAATCCAGACCACGTCGGCCAGCGACTCCGCCAGCTGGCGGAACAGGTCCTCGTTGTCGTGCAGGGCCTGCGTGGTGCGGTGGTAGGCATCTTCCGCCCCGCGCAGCCGCAGCAGCGCCTGGATGCTCGACAGGACTTCCTCGGGCTCGGCAGGCTCGACCAGGTAGCCGTCGGCGCCGCAGTTCAGCGCCTCGACCCGCTGGCGCGCCTGGGCCACGCCGGGCGAGGTCAGCAGCACCAGGGTGCGGGCGATCTCCGGGTCGTCCTTGATCAGCCGGCACACCTCCAGCCCACTGATATCGGGCAGGCGCGACGACAGCAGGACCAGCGCCGGCGCATGCTGGCGCACCAGCGCCAGCGCCGACTGGCCGGTGGCCGCCTCGATCACGGAAAACTCGCCGCGATGCAGGATGCGGCTCTTGACGTAGCGCGGTCCCTCGCGGTCCTCGACGTTGAGGATCAACGGAGCGCGGTTGGCTTGCGGGCGCATGGCGTCACGCTGACGCGCGCTTTCGCGCGCGTCCGCAGGCGACCACCGGCGCGCAGGCGCGCGGCCGGTGCGGCCGGTTTCGGAGCAGGTAAAAGCGTGCCGGCTCCGTGCCCTCGTGTGCAAATCCTGCAAGGCTGGGCGGCATGCCGGTTGTAATAACTACATGCGTGCAGAAGTGATCCATTGCGTTCCCCCTTTGTGGCGGCTTATCCACGGGCCCTCGACGAGGCCGTTCCGCTTCGCAGTGGCAAGAGGCATGCCGGGGCCATGCGCCGGCGGCAGGACGCGACGTGCCTTCAGCGGCGCGCGGCCTCGCCGCTATGCGCTTCGGCACTTGGCGAGGTGCCGCCGTGCGGGCCGGTCGAGCCAGGGGCTTCGGCCGCCTTTTGCGGGATCTTGCCGGGCTCGGTGGCGCCCCCTGCGGCAGCGCCCTTGCCAAAACGCGCTGCCAGCTTGTCCTGCACGCGAGTCAGGGCTTCGGCCTGCTGCTTGGCCGTTTCCGCTTCCTTGGCCTTCTTGGCTTCGGCCGCCTGCTGCTGCTCGGGCGTGGGTGCCGGCAAGCGCGCCTGCACCGGCGCGGCGGCGAACGACAGCATCGCGCATGAAATCAGCAGACGGCGCAGCGCGCGCCGGTTGTGCGGCGCGCGGGTGCGGGAGCCAGCGCTGCCGCCGCCGACGGCGCGGATCGTACCGGGAATGCTGAGGTGGGTCATTGCGCTCTCTCCGTAGGTTGCGGCCTGGCGCTCACGCCGGGTGTCCCGCCGTTTGTCCCGCCGTTTGTCCTTATGGAAAGCGGGGCAAGAAATGTGCCGCAGGTGTGCGGCGAGGTGGTTCAGCCGGCCCGCCCCAGCCGCGCCGCGGCACGGGTGATGGCCTGCCGCACGCCGGCATAGCCGGCCCACGGATCGTCGGCCTGCAAGGCCTCCAGCCGCGGGCCCACGTTGGCGACGGTCCATTGCGCCGCGCTCTCCAGCGTCCCGAGCTCTTCCCATGAGACCGGGATCGATACGCCCAGCCCTGGCCGCGCGCGTGCCGAGAACGCCGCGACGGTGGTCGCGCCGACACCATTGCGCAGGTAATCAATGAAAATCTTCCCGACGCGATTGCGCGCACCGCTCTTGGCGACGAAGCGCTGCGGGATGGTGGCGGCGACATGGCGCACTACGTCTTGCGCGAAGTCCTTGGCCTCGTCCCAGCCGGCGCGCGGCGCGACCGGCACCACCACGTGCAGGCCTTTGCCGCCGCTGGTCTTCAGGAAGCTGGCCAGGCCAAGCTCGTCGAGCAGTGCCTTCATCAGCGCGGCGGCCTCCTGCATCTGGTCCCAGGGCACGCCTTCGCCGGGGTCCAGGTCGAAGATGATGCGATTGGGCCGGTCGAGGCTGCGCTTGCTGGCATTCCAGGTGTGGAACTCGACCACGTTAAGCTGGGCCGCCGAGACCAGCGCCTCGGCCGACACGATCTCCAGCAGCGCGGGATGCCCCGGCCACAGCGACGGGTCCAGGATGTTGATGCCATCGACGCGCAGCGTGTCGCCATGGCGCTGGAAGAACTGTTCGCCGCCCACGCCGGCAGGGGCGCGCACCATCGCGATCGGGCGGCCGCGCAGGTGCGGCAGCATCAGCGGCGCGGCCTGCTCGTAGTAGCGCACCAGGTCGCCCTTGGTCAGGCCGGAGGCGGTGTCGATCACGCGTTCGGCATGGCTGATCCTGACCTTGCCACCCAGCGCGGCAGGCTGCTTGCCGTGGGCGCCGGTTCTTTCCGCGTTTTTTGCCGGAGCCTTCTCGGCTGTCTTCGATGCAGTCCTGGCTGCGCGCTTTGCGGGGGCGTTCTCTGGCGCAGTCTTTGCCGCCTTCTTTGCCGCTTTCGCTGCGGCCTTGGTCCCCTTGCCTGCCGGTGCCGCCGGCATCTCGACCGACACCGCCCCGGCGGGCTTGTCGGTGCGCAGCCCGTGGAACACGGCATGGCGCACGCGGCCTTCGCGGGTCCAGCTGCCGAACGACACCTCGGCCACCAGCTTCGGCCGCACCCAGTGTCCCTTCACGCCCGCCGGCACGGTCGCGAACGGCGACGTATCGGCGCGCAGCGCGTCGAGCTGCACGCGCAGTTCGCCGAGCGTGCGCGTGTCGAAGCCGGTGCCGACGTTGCCGGCATAGCGCAGCCGTCCGCCGCTGTCGTGCACGCCCAGCAGCAGCGAGCCGATGCCGGTGCGGCTGCCGCTGGGATCGGTAAAGCCCGCCACCACGAATTCCTGGCGCAGGGTGCATTTGAGCTTGATCCAGGTGTTGCTGCGCGTGCTGACATAGCTGGAATCGGCGCGCTTGCCGATCACGCCTTCGAGCTTCATGCGGCAGGCGGCGTCGAGCATTTCGTCGGGGGCGGCCTCGAAGTCCTCGCTGAACTGCAGCCGCGGCGCGGTGTTGCCGGCAAAGATATGCCGCAGCAGCGCGCGGCGCTCGGCCAGCGGCACCTTGCGCAGGTCATGGCCGGCATAGAAGGGCAGGTCGAACACGAAGTACTGGATGGCCTCGACGCGCGCGGTATCGAAGGCGTTCTGCAAGGCCTGGAAGTCGGTCTCGCCATGCTTGCCGAGCACCACGATCTCGCCGTCGAGCCAGCCGTCGGGCAGCCCCAGCGTGCCGACATCACGCGCCAGCGCGCGCAGCTTCGCGGTCCAGTCATGGCCCTGGCGCGTGAACAGCCGCACGTCCTTGCCGTCGATGCGCGCCAGCACCCGGTAGCCGTCGAACTTGATCTCATAGCGCCAGGCCGCGGCGTCGGCCGGAGGCTTGTCGACCAGCGTGGCCAGCTGCGGCGCCAGCGCCAGCGGCAACGCCGCGCGCGACGCGCCAGGCGGCGGCTTCAGTGCCCTGGCGCGGGTGGCGGCGTGGGTTGTCCCGCCGGCGTCGGCCTTGCCGGCACGCTTTGCCGCCGGCCTGGCGGAGCCGCTGGCAGCTTGCGTCTTGCGCGCCGTGCCGCCCAGCACGCTGTCGGGCAGCGCCTCGACCACGTCGAACTCGGCCGCCGGCACCGCGGCGTCGTCGCGCTCCTTGATCAGCAGCCAGGCGTCCTGCTCCTTCTGCCGGCTGCCGTGCATCCGCACCAGCGTCCAGTGGCCATGCAGCTTTTCGCCGCGCAGCTCGAACTTGAGCTTGCCGGCGCGGTAGCCGGCCTCGGCGTCGCCGACCGGCACCCAGGTGCCACGGTCCCATACGATCACCGTGCCCGCGCCGTAGTGCCCGGCTGGGATGACGCCCTCGAAGCCCGCGTAGTCCATCGGATGGTCTTCGACGTGGACTGCCATGCGTTTGTCGTGCGGGTCCAGGCTGGGGCCCTTCGGCACGGCCCAGCTTTTCAGCGTGCCGCCGAGTTCGAGCCGGAAGTCGTAGTGCAGCCGCCGCGCCGCGTGCTTCTGGATCACGAACGACAGCTCGCCGGCGCGCTTGCGCGGTGCGCCGCGCGTGCGGGCGGCGGCACCGCTGGGCTCGGGCGTGGCGCCGAAGTCGCGCATGCGGCGGTATTTGTCCAGCGCGGCGCTGGCCGTGCTGCGCTTGCGGGCCGCCGCGCCGGCCTTGCGCGCCGCCGGCGGCGAGCCCTTGCGGGCAGGCTTGCCGCTGCGCGCCGTCGTGCGCTTTGCCGCAGTGCGGCTGTCGCCGGAGTCCTGTCGCGTCGTCTTGGCCATGGCTGTTCCCGGTTGCGGAAAGATGCATCCAGCTTAGGCAGCACATGGCGCCGGCGAAATCGGCGCCAGTCCTACAGCGGCACAGGATGGCGCCGCAACGGCACGCGCACGGCAGCGCGTGCCGGCCGGCATGTGGTTCTTACCGGACGTTGTAATTCTGCCGCGCGTCCGCTCCCCCCTCCGCGCGCCCGCAGGCCGGCGCGGATGGGAACGCAATTTGCGATGCTTGTTCTGCAATGCACTGTCGGTGATCAACCATTGCCACGCCCGGCGCCGTGCCGGGATCATCCCGAGGAGAAGCGGCAGATGAAACCCACCCTGAAGAAAATCGGCTCGCAGGTGATCGTGCTGACCGGCGCCACCAGTGGCGTGGGCCTGGTCACCGCGCGCAAGGCCGCCGCGCGGGGTGCGCGGCTGGTGCTGGTGGCGCGCAGCGAGGATTCGCTGCACAAGCTGGCCGAAGAGCTGCGCCAGCAGGGCGCCGAAGTCATCACTGTCGCTGCCGATGTGGGCCGGCACGAAGAGGTCGGCAAGGTCGCGCAGGCCGCGATCGAGCGCTTCGGTGGCTTCGACACATGGATCAACAACGCCGGCGTGACGATCTTCGGCCGCCACGGCGACGTGCCGCTGGAAGACCAGCGGCGGCTGTTCGACACCAACTACTGGGGCACCGTCCATGGCTCGCTGGCGGCGGCCGCGCACTTGCGCGAATGCGGCGGCGCCATCATCAACATGGGCAGCGAGGCCTCCGATGGGCCGCTGCCGCTGCAGAGCGCGTACGCGGCCTCGCAGCATGCGATCAAGGGCTTTACCGATTCGCTGCGGCTGGAGCTGGAACAGGAACAGGCGCCGGTCAGCATCACGCTGATCAAGCCCGCCGGCCTGGAAACGCCGCTGGCCATGCACGCCAAGAACTTCCTTGACGTCGAGCCGCGCCTGCCGCCACCGCTGTACGATCCGGCGCTGGCCGCCGATGCGATCCTGTTCGCCGCCGAGAACCCGCGCCGCGACCTGTTCGTCGGCGGGGCGGCCAAGGCTTTCTCCGCGGCGGCGTACCACACGCCGCATACCTTCGACCGCTTCATGCGCCGCTTCATGGGCCGTGCCCAGCAGACGCGCCACCCGGCCGGCCCGCTCGAGGACAACACGCTGTACGGCAGCGGCAGCGGGCTGCAGGAGCGCAGCGGCACGCGCACCGCGCTGCAGTCGTGCCCCTATACGACCACGGCGCGGCATCCGGTGCTGGCCACCGCGCTGATCGTCGGCGCGTCCGCCGCGCTGGCGGCGGTGGTGCAGGCGCGCCGGGGGCGCTAGCCTTCCGCCCAGCCACACCGGCAACCAGCGCGCCGCGTGGTGTGCGCTGTGGTCGCGGTCGGTGCCACGAACACCTATCATGGATCTGAATGCCCGCCGGCTGGCGGGCATTTGGCCGTGCCGCAGGCGTACCGCCTGCCGGCCATGGTGGCACGCCGGGCGCCCGCATCCGCCGTACTGCGCGTACTACGTATTGAATGGCCTGCCATGTTCGTCCATTACCACGTAGGGTTTGTCCATGTCGGAGCCGCAAGCGACAAAAGGTGCCTGCGCGCCACATCTGGCAGAGGCGGGAGCCGTTCCCCCCGGGCCTGTCGGCCAGCCAACCGTTGAGCAATACCGGCGCCTGCTGGATGCGGTCGAGGACGTGGCGGTGTTCGAAACGGATGCAGAGGGCCTCATCGTGGCATGGCCCGACTCCGCGCTCCGCGTATTCGGCTATCGCGCCGAAGACATCGCCGGCCGGCACTTCTCCTGCCTGCACCGCGCCGATGATGTCGCCGCCGGTTTGCCGCTGCAGTGGCAGCAGGCCGCGGCGCAGGCCGGCAGTGCCCGCGACCGGGGCTGGCGCGTGCGCCGGGACGGCAGCCAGTTGCAGGCCGCCTGTGTCATGCATGCGAGCGCCGGCGGCTTCGTGGTGGCTTGCCGCGATATCACCGTGCAGGAAGCCGCGTCCGATCACGCCCGCCTGGCCGAGTCGCGCCTGCAGCTGCTGGCCGACAACCTGCCCGGCACCGCGGTCTGCGAGCTGGACCTGGATGGCACCATCCGCAGCTGGAACGTCGGCGCGCAGGCCGTGACCGGATACACGGCGGCTGAGGCGGTCGGCAAGCCGCTGGCGCTGTTGTACACCGGGCCGGATGCCGCGGCCGGGCGCGACCGCGCGGCGCTGGAAGCCGCGCGCGCCTGCGGCCAGTGGGCCGGCGACGAGCGCCTGGCACGCCAGGATGGCGCGATCGTGCGCTGCCAGACCCGCATGGTGCTGGTGCGCGATGCCGCGGGTTGCCCGGCCGGGCTGCTCTGGACCGCGCGCGACATCAGCGACGCGCTGCGCCTGGAGCTGCTCGAATCCGGCAACCGGCGCCTGCAATCCTTCCTTGCCATCCTTGGGCACGAACTGCGCAACCCGCTGGCGCCGGTGCGCAATGCGGTCGAGGTGATCGCGCTGACGCCGGATGCCGATACCCGCATCCGCCATTGCGCCGCGATCATCGACCGGCAGTTGCGCCAGCTCGAGCGGCTGGTCAACGACCTGCTGGATGTCGGCCGCGTGACCGCGGGCAAGATGAAGATGGAGCTGACGCCGACGTCTTACAACGAAGTGGTCGGCAACAGCCTCGAGGCGATCCGGCCGGTGCTCGATGCCGCCGGCCAGCAGCTGGTAGCGGAGCTGCCCGCCGTCTCGCCGCACGTGCGCGCCGATGCCAACCGGCTGGGACAGGTGCTGTTCAACCTGCTCAGCAACGCCACCAAGTACACCCCGCGCGGCGGCACCGTGAGCGTGCGGGTCCACGTGGAGCCGGCGCGCGTGGTGACGACCGTCTCGGATACCGGCCGTGGCCTGCAGCGGGCGGCGCTGGACCGGATCTTCAACCTGTTCTCGCAGGAAAGCGAGGCCGGCAGCCGCAGCGGGCTCGGCGTCGGGCTGGCGCTGGCCAAGGCCGTGGTCGAAGCGCACGGCGGCGCGATCCAGGCCGACAGCGCCGGGCCGGGCAAGGGCAGCACCTTCACCGTGATCCTGCCGCGTGCCGGTGCGCCACGCCGTGATCCTGCCGCACCGGCGCCGGGAACGCCGCCGCGGCGGCGCGTGCTGGTGGTCGACGACAATGCCGATTCCGCCGACAGCATGGCCGAACTGCTGATCATGCTCGGCCACGATGCGCGCGCGGCTCATGGCGGCTACCAGGCGCTGGCGCTGGCCGGCAGCTTCCGCCCCGACTACGTGCTGCTGGACCTGGAGATGCCCGACATGTCGGGCTATGAAGTCCTGCAGGCGTTGCGCCAGACCTGCGGCGCGCAGGTGCGCTTCCTGGCGCTGACGGGGCGCGGCACCCCGGATGACCATCGGCGCAGCAAGCTGGCCGGCTTCCATGCGCACCTGACCAAGCCGCTGGCGATCGACGCGCTGTTGCGGGCGCTGGCCGATCCGGCCACCGGCGCTTCGCCGTCTCAGAGCGAGCGGTAGGCGTCCAGCCGGTTGTACAGCGTCTTCAGGCTGATGCCGAGCGCGCGCGCCGCCTGGCGCTTGTCGCCGTCGAAGCGCGCCAGCGTGGCCATGATGATCTCGCGCTGGGTATCGGCCAGCGTGGTGCCCACGCGCACGTTGACCACGCCGTCCACGGTGGTGGGCCGCGGCGGCTGCGTAGCCAGGTTGGGATTGCCGATCTCGACCACCTTGTCGGCGAGGATAAAGGCCCGGTAGACCGCGTTCTTCAGCTCGCGCACGTTGCCCGGCCAGTCATAGCGCACCAGCCGGTCAAGCGAAGCGGCCGAGAAGGCCTTGTCGCTGTGTTCCATCGCGTTGTATTCGGCGAGGAAGTGCCGCGCCAGCGGCACGATATCGTCCGGGCGCTCGCGCAGCGGCGGGATATGCAGCGGAAACACTGCCAGCCGGTACAGCAGGTCTTCGCGCAGCTGGCCGGTGCGCACGGCATCGACCGGATCGCGGTTGGTTGCGGCCAGGATGCGCACGTCGGTGACGATCGGCGTATCGCCGCCGACGCGGTGGAAGGTGCGGCTTTCCAGAACCCGCAACAATTTGATCTGCATCTCGAGCGGCATTTCGGTGACTTCGTCCAGGAACAGGGTGCCGCCCTGCGCCTGCTCGAAGTACCCCGCCTTCTGCTCGATCGCGCCGGTAAAACCGCCCTTCTCGTGCCCGAACAACTCCGACTCGATCAGCGTCGGCTGGATCGCGCCGCAGTTGACGGCGATAAAGGGGCCGTTGCGCCGCGCGCTGCGCTCATGCACGGCGCGCGCCACCACTTCCTTGCCCGAGCCGCTTTCCCCCACCGCGAGCATGGTGACATCGGTCGGCGCCACCCGCTCCACCTGGGCCATCAGGCGCTGCATGGCCGGCGCGGTGCTTTCCCACAGCAGCGAGACCTGCGAGGGCACGGCCCGGCGCGGCGCAGCTTCCCCGGCCGCGGGGGAGAGGGGGGCCTGGCGGGCTGAGGCAGGGGCGGCGGCGCTGCGCCGAGGAGGCGTGGTGGTCACTGGCACGATCGAAGGCAGGGCTTGGCGAGCTTGTCGTGTGAGGGTGGGAAGTTCCTATGCTAGCCTTTGCCAGAGGGCCTTGCCATAGCCGCGCGGTCCCGCGCGGAAAGGTCCGACAGCGGTGTCAGACAGACACTGGCAACCTTGGCCCCAGGCCGGGCTTAGACTTTTATTACGCAGTGGACTGGCAGTATGCAGTCGGAACCGTGCCGCACCTGTCCTGAATTGCCCGGAATGCCTGCCTTGCCGCGCTTCGCATGGCGCGCGGCGGCGGCTGCGGTACCTGGCGCCGGGCCGGAATTCGGACAGGCGTTCTTTGCTGGTTCCGCAGAAGTTTCCATTAAGTCTCACTGACGGATCGTATGCCCCACATCCTGATTGTCGATGACGATGAAAACGCATGTGCCGCGCTGGCGGAGATCGTGGCCATGGAAGGTTTCACTTCCGCCACCGCCGGCAGCCTGCGCGAAGCCCGGCTGCAGTTCGGCTGGCACATGCCTGACGCGATTGTCGCCGACCTGCGCCTGCCCGACGGCAACGGCATGGAGCTGTTCGACGAGGTCGGCGCCTCCGGCGTCGAAGTGATCCTGACCACCGGCTATGCCAGCGTCGAAAGCGCGGTCGAGGCCCTGCGCGCCGGCGCTACCGACTACCTGGTCAAGCCGATCAACGTGGCGCGGCTGCAGACCGTGCTCAAGCGCCTGGCCACCACCGGCGAGCTGCGCGCCGAAATCCATTCGCTGCGCGGCGAACTGCGCCGCTACGGCCGCTTCGGCCGGCTGATGGGCAGCTCGGAGGTGATGCAGACGGTCTATGACCAGCTCGCGCGCGTGGCGCCCACCGAGGCCACGGTGCTGCTGATCGGCGAAAGCGGCACCGGCAAGGAGCTGGCCGCGCAGACTGTGCATGAGCTGTCGTCGCGGCGGCGCCAGCCCTTCCTCGCGGTCAATTGCGGCGCGATCTCGCCCACGCTGATCGAGAGCGAAATGTTTGGCCACGAGCGCGGCAGCTTTACCGGCGCCGACCGCCAGCACAAGGGCTACTTCGAGCGCGCCGACGGCGGCACGCTGTTTCTCGACGAAATCACCGAGATGCCGGCCGAGCTGCAGGTCAAGCTGCTGCGCGTGCTGGAGACCGGCACCTTCATGCGGGTGGGCACCAACCGCGAATGCCATGCCGACGTGCGCGTGCTGGCCGCCACCAACCGCAACCCGGAAGAGGCCGTGGCCGACGGCAAGCTGCGCGCCGACCTGTTCCACCGCCTCAACGTGTTCCCGGTGGAGCTGCCGCCGCTGCGCGCGCGCGGCGACGACGTGATCCAGATCGCCAACCTGATGCTGGACCAGCTCAACGGCGAGCAGGGCACGCAGCGGCGCTTCGCCCCCAACGTGCTCGACAGCCTGCGCCTGCATGCCTGGCCGGGCAATGTGCGCGAACTGCGCAATTTCGTGCAGCGCGCCTTTATCATGGCCGACGAGGATCTCATCACCGAGGTGCAGGTGCCGCTGCAGGTGGCGGCCACGCAGGCCCCCGGCGCGGCGGTGGTGTCGGTGCCGGTAGGCATGTCGCTGGCCGACGCCGACCGCCAGCTGATCTTCGCCACGCTGGAGCAATGCGCCGGCGTCAAGAAGCATGCTGCCGAGATCCTCGGCATCAGCCTGAAGACTTTGTACAACCGGCTGGAAGATTATGCCGCCCGCGGGGAGCTGCCCGAGTGGCTGCGCGCCTCGCGCAATGACACGGGATCGTCCGCGACCGGTTGACTGGCCTGGGATGCCCTGTGGGCTGGCCTCCCGGCGCTGCGCGCAGCACGTTTCTTGCTTCTACGCCAAGTAGCCAACCTGGCCGCCCAGACGCCAATCCGACCATGACGCAACCGCAGCCGCCGTCCAACCTGCCGGACGTTTCTGACGATCAAGCCACGGATGTGGCTGCCGGCGCGGACACCGCCGAAACGGCCGCGGTGCGCGCGGTGCAGGAAGTCAGCACGCTGATCGAGCAGTCGGCCCATGACCTTCGTTCATCGCTCAATGCCATCCAGAGCTGGGCCTACGTGCTGGACCGCGCCTTCGATGCGGCGCCGGCCCCGGCGCAGCGCGCGCTCGACGGGATTCGCGCCGGCACCCAGCAGCAGCTGGCGCTGATCGAGGAAATGGAGGAATCGGTGCGACTGCTGGCCGACGAGCGCCCGCCGAGCTGGCAACGCATCGACCTGCTCGACGCCGCCGCGCAGGCCATTGCCGACCGCCGTCCGGCCGCCGAGGCGCGAGGGGTGCTGCTGGCCCCCGTCACCACCGACGGCGCGGGGGATGGCGGGTATGGCATCGACGGCGATGCGAACCGCCTCGTCCCGTTGCTGCGGCACCTGCTGGTGCATTGCATCTGGCGCGCGCCGGCGGGCGGCTCGGTGGCCATGCATCTGTTCGGCGAGCCTGCCCACGTGAAGCTGCGCATCGCCGAGAGCCCGCCGCTGGACCAGCAGCGCAGCGCCAGCCGGCTGGCGGCACTGACCGACTTCTTCGGCCGTCGCGCCGCGCCCGACGGTGGCAGCCAGGCGCGGCAAAGCACTGCGCTGCTGCTCACGCGGCGCATGGTCGAGATGCATGGCGCCCTGCTCAGCGCCGAAGGCGATGGCTGCGACGCGGACAAGATCAGCGTCTGCATCGCCGTCAGGTTCCCGCGCCAGCCACGTACGGCGTGACATCGCGCGCTGCGCGCCCAGCTTCCATCCTTTGCTTGACGATGTAGTTTTTACCGGCAGGTCTGTCGCGCAGCGCATTGGCCGAGCGCCGGTGGCGTGTCCGGCGTGGCGCCTGGCGGGCATGTAGCGCGCGTCGGTCAGGCCCGGGCGGTCTGGCCCGGCCTTTGCATGGGTCAGTCACCCAACCAAGGAGGGAACAACCATGCCTAACGCCAGCCGCAAGTCCGACAAGGCCGCGCAGGTTGCCCGCAAGCCGTCCGGCGCGAAATCCTCGGCATCCACCGCAAGATCCTCGGCCAAGCCTGGCGCGCGATCGGCCGCCAAGCCTGCTGCAAAGACTGCGACCAGGGCCGCGGCAAAACCAGCGGCCAAGCCGGCAGCCAAGCCGGCCAAGCCAGCCGCCAAGCCTGCTGCAAAGACCGCTGCCAAGACCGCTGCCAAGACCGCTGCCAAGACCGCTACCAAGACCGCTACCAAGACCGCTACCAAGACCGCGGCCCGCCCTGCAGCCAAGGCCGCCGCGAAGGCTGACAAGCCGCAGGCGATGCGCGCCAGCGCCGCTTCCGACAAGCCCCAGCGCGGCAAGGAGGCCAGGACGTACCAGGCCGCCGTCGACGACTCCCTGGAGATGACCTTCCCGGCCAGCGACCCGATCTCGCCGAGCGCCGCCATGCACGCCGAAAGGAAGACGCAGACCGCGCGCGACGACGTCGACTGGAAGCTCAAGCGCGGCAGCGCGCAGCAGCCCGTCGGGGCCAAGCCCGCGGGTCAGCGCAAGGGCAGCATGCGCGGCCGCTAGCGTAGCCAATGCGCGATTCCGATCAACAAGACATGGAGCCAGCATGACCGCTATCGTCGCAGGTCGATTCGACAGCTTCAGTACCGCCGAGTCCGTCGCCAGCCGCCTCAAGGCACGCGGTTTCGCGGACCAGGACCTTAGCCTGTTCTACGTCAATCCGCCCGGGCAGCACGCTGCCTACGCGGTGGGCGGCGACCACGCGGCCGATGCCGGCGCGCGCAAGTCCGGCGCTGGTGCCATTGCCGGTGTAGTGATCGGCGCCGCGGCCGGCGCTGCTGTGGGTGCGATGCTGGTGTCGGCGCTGGCCGCTGTACCGCCGGTATCGATCCTGGTGCTGGTAATTGCCGTGGGCCTGGGCGCGTACCTCGGTTCGCTCGCGGGCGCGCTGGCGCTGGCGCGCGACGGGCGCCGCAATCCGGTGACCGGCCAGCCGCCGGTGCGCAACGCCGGCGTGCTGCTGGCCGCGCACGTTTCCAGCGGCGACACCGCCGCGGTCGCGGACCTGCTGCGCCGGGAAGGCGCCAAGGACGTGGAGCGTGCGGACGGGCAATGGGTCGATGGCCGCTGGGTGGATTTCGACCCGCTGGTGCCGCCGGTGCCGGCAGACGCGCGACGCCAGGCACCGGGCAGCCGGCCCCGCGCGGAATGACTTTCTTGCAGCGACTTGTTGCAGCCAACCCGAAACGGAGGTGTCCATGACCCAAGTCCAACCTGAATCCCCTGGCGAACAGCCGCGCGGCGCATCGATCGTCGGCGGCATCGACCGCAATTCCCCGGGCCCGGGCCCGTTCGTGATGGCCGCCGATACGCTCGAGGGCAACAAGGTGGTCGACCCGGCGGGCGACGACATCGGAACCATCGATCACATCATGATCGATGTCCTTGGCGGCCGGGTCGCGTATGCGGTGCTGGCCATGGGCGGCTTTCTCGGCATCGGCGAAAAGCTCTTTGCCTTGCCGTGGTCCGCGCTGACGCTGGACACGCGCCGCAAGTGCTTCGTGCTCGGCGTCGAGAAAGATCGTCTCAAGGCCGCACCCGGGTTTGACAAGGACCACTGGCCGAGCATGGCCGATTCGCAGTGGGCCACCAGCATCCACCAGTACTACGGTATTTCGCCGTATTGGGAAGCGGACCGCTACGATCCGTGGGGCTGAGCAAGGGAGACAGCGCTGTGAGCCAGTGAGCGATGAACGAGGCGCCGGATCCGATCCGGCGCTTCTATTTTTTTGGGGAGTCAGACCTTGTGGTTGATCTGCCCATACGGGCGCTGCGATGGGTCGGCTTGCATGCCGCTGTCTTCGGGCTGCGCCGGCGCCTCCGGTGGCGGTTCATGACGCAGCGACAGCGCGTTGTGCACACCGAGCACCCCGGCGCTGACGGCCGCGGCTTTCTCGATGCGCTGCGCGGTGTCGGCATCCTCCACGCAGCCCCGCACCGTGACCCGGCGATCCGAGACTTCGAGCGTCACGCCGTCGGGAAAGCGGCCGTCGCATGCCGCGGCGATCTCGGCGCGCACCGCCACGCGCAGCGCTTCGTCGTCGGCGGCGGATGGGGAAGGGGCGTTCTCGTTCATTTCGGCTCCTCGACAGATAAACCCTGTCCGGCGCAAGAACCATTCCCGCGCAAGCTGCCAGCGGCATGCGCGCCGCGCGCGGCGGAAACGCAAGCCGTGTGCCGCGGATTGCCAGGCAAGTGCTGCGCGCGTTGTAGGACTGCGCCCGCTGCACATCGGCCCCATGCCCTCCATACAATGAAATCAGCATGCCGCGGCGCCGGCGCACCGCGCGAACGAGCAAGGCGCAACAGAGGAGCGCAACGATGAGCAAGTCCAGCCCGAACCTGCCGTGCGTCAATCATCAGCCAGCGTCTAGGCGTGACAGCGTATTGCACGCGTTTGACCGCTTCGCGGGTGGTGCCACGCGCCGAGCCGGCTCTCCCACTGCATTTGTGCTCGCGCTCGGCGTGGTGGCCGCCTGGGCCATCACCGGGCCCATGTTCGGGTTCTCCGAGACCTGGCAGCTGGTCATCAACACCGGCACCACCATCGTCACCTTCCTGATGGTGTTCCTGATCCAGCAGAGCCAGAACAAGGACGCCGTCGCGGTCCACCTCAAGCTCAACGAGCTGCTGGCCTCGCACCGCGAAGCCAGCAACATGCTGGTCTCGATCGAAGACCTCGACGAGGAAGAGTTGCGGCAGCTGGTGAACTTCTACCGCCACCTGGCCGAGCTGGCCGATAAGGAAAACGGGCTCAAGATGAGCCATTCGCTGGACGAGGCGCGCGAGAACCACGCGGCCAAGCAGCAGGCCCGCGCCTCGCGGCAGTACCGCCCGAAGGACGGCGGCAGCGGCGCCGATGCGCATGCCATTGCCGACGCCAGTCCATAAGCCGCTCTACCGGGCAGCGGCACGCATGCCGCTTGCCGCGGTAGTCGTCAACTTGTCGCGCCAACCAGGTCATCGAGCAAGGAGCCACCCCGTGTCCGATCCGAACAAGGCAAGCAAGCGCAAGCAGATGGAAGCGGCCGGCGCTGCGTCCCGCACGGTCATGGTGTACGGCTGCGACTCGCTGGGGCAGCCGGACAGCCACCTTGGCACCACCATGGCCAATATCGCGCGCAAGGTGGCCGAGATCGCGGGGATCGGCTACGCCGGCACCTATGATGAAACCGCGCCCGGCCAGCCGCGGCCCTACCTGGTGCCGGCGCAGACGCTGGTCGGGCAGGACCTTGCCGCGCGCCTTGGCGTGCAGGGAAAGGGCGACCTGTTCGGCGGCGTGGTGCCGTACGCGTTCGTCGCCACCAAGGCGATCACGCACGGCCTGGTCGAGCCGGGCGCGGCTGCGCCCGAAGGATGGAGCGACGCTTTCGTGCAGCGTGTGGTCGGCGCCACCCTGCCGGGCTTTACTGCGTTCACCCTTGCCGATGCGCGCACCGCCGGCACGCGCCTGCTGGCACTGGGTCCGGTGCGGCTGAAGGAGCCATGCGGCATCGGCGGGCTGGGCCAGTGCGTGGTCGACAGCGCGCGCGCGCTGGACGAAGCGCTTGCCGCCATGCCCGCTGCGGTGGTGGAGGCCCACGGCATCGTGGTGGAACGCGACCTCGACGCGCCGCAGACCTATAGCGTCGGCCAGGTGGAACTGGCCGGGCTGCGCGCCAGCTATTGCGGCACGCAGGGTCTGACGCAGAACAACCGTGGCCAGAAGGTCTACGGCGGCTCGACGCTGACGGTGGTGCGCGGCGGTTTCGACACGCTGCTGGAGCAGCCGTTCGACGCACGCACGCTGGCCGCGGTGCGCGCGGCGATGGTGTACCACGATGCCGCGCTGTCCTGCTATGGCGGCATGGTGCTGACCCGCTGCAACTACGACGTGGCCTTCGGCCCGGCCGCTGGTCCCGACGCCGACCGCGAGCAGGTGCTCGGCGGCGTGCTCGAGCAGTCGTGGCGCGTAGGCGGTGCCACCGGTGCCGAGCTGGCGGCACTGGAGGCGCTGCGCAACGATCCGGACCGCGCCCGCGTGGTCGCATCCACGCGCGAGGTGTATGGCGCCAACGTGCGGGTGCCCGCCGGGGCCGTGATCTATTTCCAGGGAGAGGACCGCCACGTCGGCCCCCTGACCAAGTACGCAAGGCTGGAGCCCGATTCCCATGGCAACCCATGAAGAACTGCTGCAGATCGAGAGCGAGGGCGGCACCATTGCCGGCACCCTCATCAGTCCGGAGACGAAGTTGCCCGGCGTGCTGTTCGTGCACGGCTGGGGCGGCAGCCAGCAGCAATACCTGGCGCGCGCGCGCAAGGTTGCGGGGCTGGGCTGCGTCTGCCTGACCTTCGACCTGACCGGCCACGCCGGCACCAGGTCGCAATACGAGACCGTCACCCGCATGCGCAACCTGGCCGATGTGGTCGCCGCGTACGACACGCTGGTACGGCAGCCGGAAGTCGATCGCAACGCCATCGCGGTGGTGGGCAGCAGCTACGGCGGCTACCTGGCGGCGCTGCTGAGCGCGATGCGCCCGGTGCGCTGGATGGGTTTCCGCGCGCCGGCGCTGTACATGGATTCCGGCTGGGAACTGCCCAAGCGCCAGCTGCACCGCGAACAGGACCTGGTGGCGTACCGGCGCAGCGTGGTCGCGCCCGAAGACAACCGCGCCGTGCGCGCCTGCGCGGAATTCGGCGGCGACGTGCTGGTGATCGAATCCGAGCACGACCAGGTGGTCCCGCACGCCGCGGTGATGAGCTATGTCGACGCCTGCGTGCATGCCAACTCGATGACCTACCGCGTGATCAAGGGCGCCGACCATGGGCTGACCGAGGAGGAGAGCCAGCGCGCGTACAGCAGCCTGCTGGTCAACTGGCTGCGCGAGATGATCACCGTGGCGCGCGCCGGCCCGGTCAGCGCCGACAGTGCCTTGCAGCCCAAGCCGCCACGCGCGGCGCCGGAGCCCGACGGCGATGCTGCCGGCATGGGCGGGGAGCTGCCCTCGCCAGCCCCGGCCAGTGCCGGATAGTGCCCGGATAGTGCCCGGATAGTGCCCGGATAGTGCCCGGATAGTGCCGGCCCCGGAACGCAACGCGCATGGACAGCATCCTCACCGCCACCGAGCCCGCCGCGACGCTTGACGCCGTGCTGCGCGATGCCGGCCTGCGCTATGTCGACGACAGCAGCCCTGGCATTACCCGGTGCCGCCAGGGCAGCGGCTTCAGCTATATCGATCCCGATGGCGAACGCGTGCGCGACGCAACCACGCTGGCCCGCATTGCCGCGCTGGCCATCCCTCCGGCGTACGAGTCGGTGTGGATCTGCCCGGATGCGCGCGGCCACCTGCAGGCCACGGGGCGAGACGCGCGCGGGCGCAAGCAGTACGTCTACCACCCCGAATGGGCGGCACTGCGCGATTCAGACAAGTACGCGCGCCTGCCAGCCTTCGGCGCGGTGCTGCCACGGCTGCGCGCCCGTGCCGCGCGCGACCTGGGCCGCAACGGCATGCCGCGTGAAAAGGTCGTGGCGGCGGTGGTGGTGCTGCTCGATGCCACGCTGGTGCGGGTGGGCTCGCCGCGCTACGCGCAGCAGAACCGCACCTATGGCCTGACCACGCTGCGGCGCCGGCATGTGACCGTGCGCGGCAGCCGGCTGCGCTTCCAGTTCACCGGCAAGAGCGGCATCACCCACGACGTCTCGGTCAACGACCCGCGCCTGGCGCGCGTCGTGCGCAACTGCGCCGACCTGCCGGGCCAGCGGCTGTTCAAGTACCGCGACAGCGACGGCGAGATCCGCGAGATCGGCTCGGCCGACGTGAATGCCTACCTGAAGGAGGCGACGGGCGGCGAATTCACCGCCAAGGATTTCCGCACCTGGGCCGGCAGCGTGCATGCGCTGGCAATCCTGCGCAAGCTGCCGGAAGCCGCCAGCGAAACCGCGCGCAAGAAGGCCGTGGCCGACGCGATCCGGGAGGTGGCGCGACAGCTGCGCAATACCATGGCGGTTTGCCGCAAGTGCTATGTGCATCCCGGCGTCATCGAGGCTTACCTGTGCGGTGTGCTCGAAGCCGGCGGAAAGGCGCCGACGGTGGCCAGGCTGCGCGCTGACGAAGCCCGCTTGCTGCATTTGCTGCAAGCGGTGCGGCGCGATGACTGAGCGGCCAATTGCCGGGCATCGGGCCGGCCGTCGGGCCGGGCGTCAGCCGCCACCGGGCTTCAGCACCGCAGCGGACCGATATAGCCGGGCAGTTCGCGCGCACCCGCGGCATGCGCCAGGCGGAACGCGCGCGTCAGGGCGTCGGCGAAGTGATGCGCCGTGTCGAACGGACCCGGCACATTGCGGCGGAAATAATCGGCCCAGCGGAAATCCGGGTAGGCGGTCTTGACCTTGCGATAGCCCCCGGCGAGCTGCACGAATGCTTCAAGACTGCGGTAGGGGTCGTCGCGCATGTCGTGGACGGCCTCGGGCAGCTCGGTCAGCGGCCGGCGGCGGCCGTGCTCGTCATAGGGGTGGACCAGGTGGTTGGTGACCATGTAGCGCCAGAACGCCGGCACGTCGAGGTCGCTGACATCGGCGCGGACAATGCCGGGCACGTGGCTCAGGCCGAGGTCGTGCCAGGCGCGTACCCAGTGGTGATGGTCGACCACGTAGAGGCCCTGTTCCGGCCCGATTATCAGGTGGACGCGGTGCCGGTCCAGGAACGCTGCGCGGTGCTCGGGCGGCACGCGGCGCGTTGCGTGGACCTTTTGCGCGACGTGGTAGCCGCCGACAGTGATCTGGGTCGGGTGCAGCGCGTCCAGGGGCACCATCAGCTTGGCACCACGACGAAGTTTGCGGGGATGACGTGGCATATCAGCGCGGCGCGGCCAGGCGCTTCTTAGACGCGCCGCGCCGGATGACTGGCGCTCAGCTCTTGTTCAGCGTGCGCTCCGGCGACGTGCCGGTATCCGCCGCGCTGCCGGCAGTGTCTTCGCCACCAACCTCGGAGCCCGCGGCCCATGCCGAGCCCTGGCCGCCTTGCCCGCGTTCCACGCGCAGCCGGTTGTCGACCTCGGTCACGCCGAACACCGCATCGGCGATTTCCTCGATGACATACTTCTCGCGGCGCTCGCGCACGGTGCCGTCCAGCGTGACCACGCCGTTGGCGACTTCCACGCTGACTTCGCCGACATCGATGTAGGGATTCATGGCGAGGCGCTCGCAGACGTCCTCGCGCACCCGCTCATCCGAGCGGCGGTAGCCCTTGGGGCCGGTCATGCGCCTGCCGGCTTGCTGGCTGCGCTGGCTCCATCCCTGCGCGGCCGCCTGCTGGCCAAAGGCCCGGCTGCGGCGATAGCCGTAGTCGTCCGGGTAGACCCGCTGCCCGCCGCTGAATGACTGGCCGCCGCTGGCGGAATCGCCATAATAGCCGCTGCCATAGCTCGGCTCGCCGCCGCGCTGGCCGCGGTCGCGCTCCATGCCTTCGCGCCAGTGCATGGCGCGGCCGCCGCGCTCGCCACGTTGGCCCCGCTCATCGCGCTCATCGCGCTCGCCGCCACGGCCGCGCGGCCCGAAGCGGTCTTCGTCGCGGTAACCATAGCCCGATTCGCGCTCCTGGGCGTGATAGCCGCTGTCTTGCGCCGACGGACGGTAGCCGCCGTAGCCGCTGCTGTAAGGATGGCCGGTGCCGCCGGCATCCGATGCGCCATAGCCCGGCTGGCCCCAGCTGCCGCGGCCCTGGCCGGAGGGCGTGTCCTGCTGGTACCACGGACCGCCGTGGCGCGCGGATTCGCTGCCGCGGCGTTCATCGCCACGTTCGTTGCCGTACTGGCCACCCGAGCGGCCGCGGCTTTCGCCGCGCCACTCGCCGCGGCCCTCGCGCTCGTCACTGCGCTCGTCACCGCGCCAGTCTTCGCCCCATTCCTGGCCCCAGTCTTCCGAGCCGCTGCCCCGGCTCTCGTCGCGCCGGCCCGCTTGCTGGCGCTGGCCCTGATTTCCGCCGCGGCTGCCGCGGTCGTTGCGGAAGTTGAACATTGCTTGCCTCCTGGCTGAATGGTCCGGCTGGGCCGTTGCCTGCGCAAAGCTGGCTGCGGCGCCGGGCCGTTGAAGTGCGGTGGTTTCCGCAGGGTTTCCGCAGGGGAAAGCCGCAAAATCCGTGCCCCTTCGCTGCCGCGCCCGCACGCCGCCGCGGGCGTGGCACCGCTGTAAGGATTGCCGGGCGATGTAACGGTTACGGGCGGCTGCGACGTCACCGCAGTTGGCGCGGCGCGCTGCGGGGGCAGCATGCCGGGTGCCTCCCAGCGGCATGGAACTTGCGCGGCACGCGCAAGGGCCAGCGCGCCCTCCACAGACAGGAGTCAGCCATGTCCACACCGAAGAGCGTCCCACCCCAGCACCAGGATCGCCAACCCGGGCTGGAAGCGCCCATGCGGCCGCAGCCGGACAGCGGCGCGGACGACTACGTCGGCAGCGGCCGCCTGCAAGGGCGCGTGGCGCTGATTACCGGCGGCGACAGCGGCATCGGCCGCGCCATAGCGGTGGCTTTTGCGCGCGAGGGCGCTGACATTGTCATTGCCTACCTCGACGAGCATGCCGACGCCCGCGAAGCCGTCGAACTGGTCGAAGCCTCCGGACGCAAGTGCCTCGCCGTCGCGGGCGATCTTGCCGACCGCAGCCATGCCGAGGGGGTTGCGCGCCAGACGCTGCAGCAATACGGCAAGCTCGATATCCTGGTCAACAACGCCGCCGAGCAGCATCCCGAGAAGTCCCTGGAAGACGTCGAAGAAAGCCAGCTCGAGGCCACCTTCCGCACCAATGTCTTTGCGATGTTTCACCTGACGCGCGCAGTGCTGCCGCACATGAAGGCGGGCGCGTCGATCCTGAACACCACGTCGGTGACTGCGTATCGCGGCAGCAAGCATCTGCTCGACTACTCCGCGACCAAGGGCGCGATCGTGTCGTTCACGCGCTCGCTCGCGCTGCAGGTGGTCGAACGCGGCATCCGCGTCAATGGTGTTGCGCCGGGCCCGATCTGGACCCCGCTGATCCCGTCCACCTTTACAGCGGAGGAAGTCGCCGAGTTCGGCAAGAAGACGCCGATGGGCCGGCCGGGGCAGCCATTCGAAGTGGCGGCGGGCTTCGTGTTCCTGGCCTCGGATGCGGCCAGCTATATCACGGGGCAGATCCTGCACATCAACGGCGGCGAGGTCGTCAACGGCTGAACCGGCCGCGCATGTAGTTCGGGCGCTGCGCTTGCAAAAATTGCACGTGCCGCGCGCCGCCACGGCCGCCAGCGTGCAGTTCCGGCGCGGGCGTGGCTCTTGCAAGCGGCGAAACTACCGCATCCATTCATCGATACAGGGAGCCACCATGTCACCGATCGTAGCGGGTCGCTTCGACTCCATCGCCAGCGCCGAAGAGACGGCGCGGATCCTGTTCGCGCGGGGTTTTTCGGTATGGGACGTTTCCATCATGTCGGTACGGCCGCAAGGCGAGGTGCAGGCCGGGACGCAAGCCGGGACCCACGCCGACAATAGCGCCGGCAACGTGATGCTGGCCGCCTGCGTCGGCAATGGGCTGTCGTCGGTTGCGGTGGACGTGCTGCGCGAAGCCGGCGCGAGCCACCTCGAGCGTGCGCAGGGCTGCTGGGAATGCGGGCAGTGGACCGACTTCGACCCGAACGTGCACGGCGAGCCGGTGCAGGACGTTGAAGGCGAATACTGGCCACGGCCGCTGGCACGGGAGTCGGTCGCCGAGCAGTCCACCGGCAACGAAGACCCGGGCAGCGAGCTGGAGCATTTCGTCAACCAGAAGCGTGCCGAACACGACTGAGCGGCGCGACCGCGCCATTCCCCGGAACGGCAACGCCATTGCCGAACTCGCGCGCCTGCGCCCTACGCAACTCACGCTGGGCTATGCCCACGTCAGCCAAAAAAAAGAAGTCACACAGCGCCACGCGGATCGCAACGACGGCGAGGCGCTGCGGCGCTTCATGCGCAGGCACCGCATCAAGACCATTGCGGGCCCCGGCGGCAGCCTCTATATCGTCGATCATCATCACTGGGCGCGCGCCTGGCTGGAGCTGGGATACCAATGGGGGCCGGTGCGCATCCTGCGCGACCTGAGCGCACTGAGTCCGTCCGCGTTCTGGAAGCGCATGCGCCAGCTCAACCACGTCCATCCATACGACGAGCACGGCGAGCTACACGGTCCCAGGGCGCTGCCGCCCACGGTGATGGGGATGCTCGACGACCCGTACCGCAGCCTGGCGGCATTTGCGCGCATGGCGGGCGCCTACCGCAAGCCGGGCAATGCCTATGGGGATTTCCGCTGGGCCGGCTTCCTGCGCGAGCGCGTGGTGCAGGATCATGACAGCATCGCCGGCTTCGGACTGGCGCTGGCCGAATCGATCAGGCTAGCGCGCAGTTCCCAGGCCAGGGAGCTGCCAGGATTTTGCAGCGGACCTGCAAACAGCAAGAAAGGGAAAGGCTGAAACGGTGCGGCGAGGGTGCGGGGCGCGGGGCGCGGGGCGCGACGAGGGAGCGCTGAGATTCGGGCGCGCTGAGATTCGCGCCCGTGGCGCGTCGTCCCCGCGCGAGCGGGAACGACGGGGTGCGTGAACGCGTCAGCGTTCCGATTTGTGCTTTGGCAGCTTCTTGGTCTTGGTCGATGCCATCTTGTCGAGTTCTTTCTCGCTCATCGACTTGTACATCGAACGCGAAGCGCCCTTCAGCGATCCGGCCTTGGTTTCCCCGCGCTTGGCGGAGAGCGCCGCTCCAGCGGCCTGCTGTTGCGCCTTCGATTTGGCTGGCATGTCAGTCTCCTGGACAGGGTGAAGGAAAATCGGGCGATGCGGCAGACAGGCCCGGCGTGAGCAGCGATGCCGCTCATGCCGGGCCTGCCTGCCGCCGTTGCCCGCTGGACGGCCGGGACGCTATATCCGGCCGAGAACCACGAGCAGCAGCACAATCAGGACGATCAAGCCCAGGCCGCCGCTTGGCCAGTAGCCCCAGCCGGAACTGTACGGCCAGGCCGGCAGGGCGCCGACCAGCAGCAGGACAAGAATGATCAGAAGAATAGTGCCGATTCCCATGGCGTGCTCCTTGTTCGTGGATCGGGGAAGCCGGGGGCTTCCGTACCGAAGCGGCCCGCGCATCTGAAAGGCCACTGCTCAAGGTTCAGCCTACGTCAAGGCTCGCCTGCGTCCCCCCGGGCAGGGACTGATAACGGTGTAGGAATCGGACGACGCCGTGCGCGATGCGCCTTTGGCGCGCTGCACACGGCTCGTGCAGCACATTGGCGCCGTTGTGGCCGCGCGCTCAGCCCGCTTCGGTCAGGCCGTGCTCGACCGCGTAGACTGCCACCTGCACGCGGCTGGCGAGGTTGAGCTTCTTCAGGATGTTCTGCACGTGGATCTTCACTGTGCTTTCGGCCACGCCGAGATCGCGCGCGATCTCCTTGTTGCTTTCGCCGCGTGCCAGCCCCTGCACGATCTCGCGCTCGCGCGCGGTCAGGCGCGGCGCGTCGTCGTGGCGCGCCGCGCCGGCGGGAGTCGGCGTGCGGAACTGCGCCACCAGCTTGGCCGTCATGCTGTCGGAGATCACCGGCTCGCCCGCGGCAGCGCGGCGGATGCCGGCGATCAGCGCCTCGGTCTCGATGTTCTTGATCAGGTAGCCGCGCGCACCGCTGCGCAGCGCGGCGGCCAGCTCCTCGGCCTCTTCGGACACGGTCAGCACGATCACCGCGGTCTGCGGCAGGTCTTCCACCAGCAGCTGCAGCGCCTCCAGCCCGGACAGGCCGGGCATGTTGAGGTCCAGCAGGATCACGTCGGGGCGATGCTGCTTGGCGCGCTTGATGCCCTCCACGCCGTCGGCGGCTTCGTCGACGATCTCGAAGTCGGTCTGCCGCTGCAGCAGCGCGCGGATGCCGGAGCGGAACAGGGTATGGTCGTCGATCAGCAGGATGCGGATGGTCATGGCTGGGTCTCTGTGTTCTGTGGGGCGCGGCGCGGCAGCACCAGTTCGATGCGCACGCCACGGCCGGGGGCCGCCTGCACATGCAGCTGGGCGCCCAGGCGCGCGGCGCGCTCGCGCATGATGTTCAGGCCGATATGCGCGTCGGCGCGCGTGGCGGGCTCGGCAGGATCGAAGCCTTCGCCGTCGTCCTCAACCACCAGGCGGAAGTCGCGGCCGTGGCTGAGCGCCACCGTCACGTGCGCGGCCAGCGCATGCTTGCGCACATTGGAGAGCGCTTCCTGCAGGATGAAGAGCACCTGCAGCTGCTGTTCCGGCGCCAGCGGCCGGCCGCCGGCGCCGTTGCCGTCGGCATGCTCGTCGATGGTGAGCGTGGCTTCGGTGCGGCACTGGCGGCGGAAGCGCGCCACGGTGTCTTCCACTGCCGGGCGCAGTTCGCCGCCGCCCAGGCGCGAGCGGAAATTGTTGAGCAGCTCGCGCACGTCCTGGTAGCTCTCCTCCACGCCGTGGCGCAGCATCGGCACGATCTCGCGGGTCTCGGCCAGGTCGTCGCGCGCGACCGCGTCGTCAAGCAGTTGCACCTGCAGGTTCAGGTAGTTCAGCCCCTGCGCAATGCTGTCGTGCAGGCCCTGCGCCACCAGATTGCGTTCTTCCACCACCGCCAGCTGGCGCGCCGTCGCCGACAGCCGCAAGTGCTCCAGCGCCGTGCCCAGGTGCTGGCCCAGTGTTTCGAGCAGTTGCCGGTCGGAGGCGGGCAGCGCGCGCGGGGCGCGGAAATGCAGTGCGAACACGCCGGTGGCGCCGCGCTGGCTTTCGATGCGGAAGGCCGCCAGCGCGCGGAAGCCGTTGCGCGCGCACGGCGTGCCGTCCTCCATGGCCGTGGCGCCCTGCCTGCCGTCCTGCATGCCGCGCAGGTCGGTGATGGCAATCACGGCCTCGCGCGTCGCGTCGCCGCAGTGGCAGGCATCGGCGGCGGCGCACGACGCGGCCTCGGCCAGCGCCGCGGGCAGGCCCGCGCTGGCCAGCAGGTGCATGCGGTTGTGGCGCGGGTCGAGCACGCGCACGCTGCCGCCCTCGGCGTCGAACTGGCGCATCACGCGCGCCAGGAAGCCGCGCGCCATGGTGTCGGCGTCGCGGGCCTGGTTCAGGAACGCCGCCATGTCGTACAGCTCCTCCAGGTCGCGGTTCTGGCGTTCCAGCTCGGCGGTCTTCTGCGCCACGCGAGTCTCCAGGTCGTGATACAGGCTTTGCAGTTCGCCGGCCATGCGGTTGAAGCCTTCGCTGAGGGTGCCGAACTCGTCGCGCGTCTCCACCGGCAGGCGCAGCGAGAACTCGCGCGCGGCCATGCGCCGCAGGCCGTCCTGCAGCCGCAGCACCGGCAGGATGATCCACAGGTAGAGCAGGTAGATCACGGCCACGGTGCCCACGCAGGCCATCAGCGCCAGCGCCGTCTGCGACAGCCGCAGCAGGTCAGTCTTGCGCGCGCTGTCGTGCTCGATCATGCCGACCAGCTTGTCGGCCTGCGCCACGAAGCCCGGCAGCGCGGCGATATAGCGCGCCGGCGCGGTGCTGTCGGTGCCGGCCATGGCGATCGGGCGCAGCTGGGTGTGCCAGTCCTGCGTCACGCGCGCGAGCTGGGCGTGGATGGCGGGTTCGTCGGGCAGGAACAGCGGGCGCGACGGGTTGCCGCGGCGCAGCTGCGCCAGCGTGCCGTCCAGCGCCTGCACCTGCATCGCCAGCGCATTGCCGCGCTGCGCGTGCGCCAGCGTCAGCTCGATCGCGACCCGGTTGGCGCGCATGCGCAGGCTGCCGGCGTCATTGATGGCGGCGCCGGCGCCTTCGAGCTTCCAGGACAGCCACAGCGTGCCGGAGATCATGCCGAGGACGACCAGCAGAACGGCCAGCGACAGCGAGATGATGCGCGTGGAAAGGCGGTGGCGCAGCGGGGTGGCGGCGTGCGCTTCGGCCGGGGGATCGGCCGGGGGATCGGCCGATAGATCGGTGTAAGGCATGGTTCGGTATCGGGGGCTACCTGTCAGGGGAACGCCGGCGTACTGTCAGTCGCGTCAGTCGCGCGCGCGTCTCGAAGGCAATTCTCCACGTGACAGGCGCTGCACTACCTGCGCCAGATCAACAAAACGCGAGGTCGGCCAATTCGCATGTGCGCCCGGGATCGCATTGCTCGTCCGCAGTCAAGCGTGATGGCGATGAATACGACGCTACAGCATGTCACGTTGTGATATATCGACACGCCAGTCCCCTTACACCGGCTATTGGCGCCCGACTTATTCCCGATCAAATCCCCACGCCGGGCCGCGCCCTAGCATCCGGTCAATACCGGTCCGGAGAATCCACACCATGTCTGATGGCATCGACACCCTGGTGCAGCAGCACCGCAGTTGCGACGCCGCGCTGGCACGCCTGGAAGGCGCGCTGCGCGAAGCCGGCTGGACAGAGGCCGCCGCGGCCTTCGCCGAGCTGGAGACCGCGCTGGCCGGCAATTTCGGCGCGGAAGAGGCACGGCTGTTCCCCGCCTTCGAGCAGGCCACCGGCATGGCCGGCGGGCCGACCGCCGTGATGCGACAAGAACACGACGAAGTGCGCGCGCTGGTGGACAACGTGCGCGAATGGCTGTCGCTGCGCGACGCCAATGCGCTCGCGGCCGAGACCGACACGCTGGTGGTGCTGCTGCAGCAGCACAACATCAAGGAAGAGAATGTGCTGTTCCCGATGTGCCGCGCGCACGTGCCGGGGCTCGACGCCGTGCTCGACGGCATTGCCTAGCGCTGGCGAGGCAGGGCAACCCAGATGAAGGCCGCCAACCTCGATTACGAGCGCGCGCCGCGTCCCGCGGTGGTGTTCGGTTGCCTGGTGCCGGCGCCGTGGCTGGGCGCCGCGGCAGGGTTGCTGCTCGCGGCGGGGCCCGCCGGCGGCTTGCCGGACCGCTTTGCGCCGCTGGCGCTGGTGGCGGTCCATGTGCTCGCGCTGGGCATGCTGATGCCGGTGATGGTGGGCGCGTTGTTCCAGATGATGCCGGTGGTGGCGGGCGTGGCCGTGCCGGGTGCCAGCGTGCTGGCACCGTTTGTCGCCGTGGCCGGTGCCGGCGTGGCCGCCGGGCTGGGCTTCGGGCTGCTTGGCGGCATGCCGCAAGGCATGCAGGCCGCCGCCGCGGCCGGCCTGCTGCTGTTGCTTGCCGGCGCGCTGCTGCTCATTGCCGGACGGCGCGTGGCCGCGGTCGACGCCACCACGCGCACGCTGGCCGGCATCGGCGCGCCGCTGCTGGCCGCGGTGCTGTGCGGCATCGCGCTTGCCGGCACCTTCGGCGGCTGGTGGCAGGTGCCGGTGGCGCCGGTGCTCGACATGCATATGGCCTGGGCGCTGGGCGGATGGCTGGCGGCACTGGTGGCCGGCGTGGCCACCACCGTGTTGCCGATGTTCTGGCAGACGCGGCGCCTGCCCGCTGCGCTGGCGCGTGGCCTGCCGATGGCGCACTGGGTGCCGCTGGCGCTGTTCAGCGGCGCAACCCTGCTATGGCCCGGCCAGCCTGCCCTGGGCCAGGCGGTGCTGCTGGCGTGGCTGGCGTTCGTCGCCGTGGTGGCAGCGTTCGGGCTGGCCGGCACCCTGCGCGCGCGGCGCCGCCAGGACCCGCTGTGGCTGCTGTGGCCGGTGGCCTGCGCCAGCATGCTGGGCGCGGCCGTGCTGGGCGCGGCGGCGATCGTGTGGCCCGCATCGGCTGCACCGCTGGCGTGGTGGGCCGGCACCATGGCGCTCATCGGCACCGGCGTGCTGCCGGTCACCGCGATGCTCGGCAAGATCGTGCCGTTCCTGGTCTGGCTGCACTTGCGCCGGCTGCTGCCGCCGCGCGCGCGCGTGCCGGCCATGCAGGCCATCATCGTGCCCGCCCGGCAGCGCCGCCAGGCGTGGCTGCTGCTGGCGGCCTACCTGCTGCTGCTGGTGCTGCCGCTGGCGCCGGTGCCGCTGGCCCGCGCCGGCGGCCTGCTGCTTGCCGCGGCCAATGCCTGGCTCGGCTGGCAATTGTTGTCCGCGTTGCGCTGCATGCGGCAGATGCGCCGCAGTGGCGGCCTGCCGCCGCGCCATGCGGCCTGGAATGCTGAACGCAGTCATGCCGAAGGAGGTCATCACCATGGGTGAAGCCATCAACCTGGAAGCGCTGCCGTTGTTCCGCGGCGTCGATGCGGCCGTGGTGGCGCAGTTGCGCGCCGCGGCCACGCTGCGCTGCCTGCGCAAGGGCGAATACCTGTTCCGTGGCGGCGAGCCGTGCGCCGGCCTCTATATCGTGGCGGAGGGCCTGCTCAAGCTGGCGCTGCAGCCGCCCGCCGGCGACGAGGCCGCCTGCGAGCGCGCCATCGAAGTATTCGGCCCGGGCGCGGCCTTCGGCGAAGACCTGCTCTGCCTGGACGTGCCGGGGCGCATGGCCTGCCAGGCGCAGACGCGCACGCTGGTGCTGCAGATCGGCAAGGCGGCGCTGTGGCAGGCCGTCATGCAGGAGCCGCTGCTGGCCGCGCAGCTGTTGCGCAACCTGTCGGGCCGGCTGCATGGGCTGATGCGCGACATCGAGGCGATCAGCCTGCAGACCGCGCTGCAGCGCGTGGCCGGCTTCCTGCGCGAGCAGGCGTTTGCCACGCGGCGCACCTGGCTGGCCTGCACGCAGCGCGTGATTGCGTCAAAGCTGGGGATTACGCCCGAGACCCTGTCGCGCGTGATGCACAGGTTCTGCGCCGAGCGGCTGGTGCGGATCGAGCGCGGCAAGATCTACCTGATCGATCCGGATGGGTTGGCGCGCCAGGCCGGCGTGGAGGAGCCGGCGGTGGCCTGAATGTCGGCAAGTCAGGCACGTCAGGCACGTCCGGTGCCGCGTGCCGGGGATCCGGACGCGGCACGCAGGCTCAGGCCGTAGCGGCCACCTTGGCAGAAGCCAGCGCCGCTGGCTTTTCCCCTGTCATCAGGTAGTGGATCAGCTCGGCCACCGGGCGGATCGCCTCGCCGAACGGCAGCGCGCCCCTGCCGCGGAAGAACAGCCCGCGTTCCACGTCGCCACGTACCGCCTGCGCGAGCTTGAGGTCGATGCAGAACTGGCCGATGCGCGCAATGCCGTCGCGCAGGCCGCACGATTGCAGGCAATCGAACCCTTCCAGGCACTCGCGTACCTTGGCGCGGCGCTGCAGCCTGGCTTCGCTCGACAGGTAGCGCGACAGCCACGGCGTCAGCACCGCGCGCGCCGGCAGGCCGGCCACGCTGGTGAACTCGCGCAGCGTCTCGGGCCGCGCCGTGGCCAGCACCTGCTTGAAGGCCGGATGCGCATCGCATTCCTCGGTGACGGCAAAGGCGGTGCCGAGCTGCACCGCGGCGGCGCCCTCGTTGAGCCAGTGGCGCACCTTGGCATGGCTGTCGATGCCGCCGGCGAGAATCAGCGGGATGCTGTCCCATGCCAGCCCCAGCGACTGGAACAGGTCGCGGCACTCGGCCAGCACGCGCGAGAACGAAAAGCGCGGCTCGGACAGGTCCTGGATGGTGGCGGCGCCAAGGTGGCCGCCGGCATGGGCCGGGTGCTCGACCACGATGGCATCGGGCAGGCGGCCCTTCTTCATCCAGCGGCGCAGCACCAGGCCGATGCCGCGGGATTCCGACAGGATCGGGATCAGCGCCACCCCGGGGTGGCCGGCGGCCAGCTCGGGCAGGTCCAGCGGCAGCCCGGCGCCCATCACGATGGCATCGGCGCCGCTTTCGCACGCCTGGCGCACCAGCGAGGCATGCGAGCCCACCGCCTTCATCACGTTGACCGCGATCAGCCCGCGGCCTTCCGACAGCGTGCGCGCGGCGCGGATCTCGCGGTCGAGCGCCTCGAGGTTGGCGGCTTCGATGCCCGCCTTGTCGCGCACGCCGCGGGTGCGCGCCATCAGGTCGGGATGGTGGTGGCGCAGGTCGATGCTGGCGATGGTGCCCACGCCGTTCTCGCGTGCCACTGCGCCGGCAAGCCGGTGCGCCGAGATGCCGATGCCCATGCCGCCCTGCACGATGGGCAACAGGCGGCGGCCGGCCAGCTTCAGCCAGTGTTCGTTCATAAAAGGGATCTCCGGAAGGTGAATCGCGTGTGGCCGGCAGCCGGCCTGGCGCGGGGGGTGACTGGCGAAGCGTGGCACAGCGGAAAGCCCCTGCGTTTGCCGCAGGTCAAGCCCACGGGCGCTGCCTGCCATCGGCCTACGCCGACCGGCATACGCCGGCGCCAGCCATGTGCCGTTGGTGCGGGTTTGCGCGCGATCAAGCCCCTTGCGCCAGCGCGTGGCTAGCATCGGCCGCTGTCTTTGTCCTGTTTTTTGTCCTGTTTTCCCACACCATGACAACTGCCTCTACTGGCCCGGATGCGGCCACCGTCGCGCCTGCCTGCGCGCCACGCCGGCCCCAGCTGGTTGCGCCCGCCGGCTCGCTGGCGGCGCTGCGCATGGCGCTGCAGCACGGCGCCGACGCGGTCTACCTGGGCCTGCGCGATGCCACCAATGCGCGCAACTTCGGCGGCCTGAACTTTACCGAGGCCGACATCCGCACGGGCGTCGCCGAAGCCCACGCCCGCGGCGCCGAAGTACTGTTCGCGATCAACACCTTCGCGCAGATGGGTGCGGTGCCGCAGTGGCACCGCGCCGTCGACGCCGCGGCGGAACTGGGTGCCGACGCGGTCATCATGGCCGACGCCGGCCTGATGGGCTACGCCTGCGAGCGCCATCCGCGGCTGCGCCTGCACCTGTCGGTGCAGGGCTCGGCCACGCATGCCGATGCCATCGAGCTGATGCGCGAGCGCTTCAATATCCGCCGCGTGGTGCTGCCGCGTGTGCTGTCGCTGGCGCAGATCGGCAAGCTGGCGCGGCAGACCAGCGTCGAGCTGGAAGTGTTCGGCTTCGGCAGCCTGTGCGTGATGGCCGAAGGGCGCTGCCTGCTGTCGTCGTACGCGACCGGGGATTCGCCCAACAACAAGGGGGTCTGCTCGCCAGCGCACGCGGTGCGCTGGACCGAGCAGGACGGCACCATGCAGGCGCGCCTGTCAGGCATCCTGATCGACAGCTACGCGCCCGGCGAGCCGGCCGGCTATCCGACCTTGTGCAAGGGCCGCTTCGAGGTGGAGGGCGAGCGCGGCTACGTGCTGGAAGAGCCCACCAGCCTCAATGCGCTGTCCCTGCTGCCGGCGCTGGTCGGCATGGGCATCGCTGCGATCAAGATCGAAGGCCGGCAGCGCAGCCCGCGCTACGTCGCCGATGTGGTCGGCGTGCTGCGCGCCGCCATCGACGACGCCTGCGGCGATCCCGCACGCTTTGCGCCGCGCCAGGAGTGGCAGGCCACGCTGGGCCGCCATGCCGAGGGCGACCAGGTGACCCAGGGCGCCTACGACCGGCCATGGCGGTGACGCGGATGGACGCGACCAGCCTAAATCGCCCCGTCGATCCCCCCGCCACCCTTGCCACGATGGAACCTGCCATGCCCGATACCGCCACGGCGACCGCACCTCGAGCTGTCTCGCAACATACTGCACCGCAATTCGGCATCGCCCTCGGCCCGCTGCTGTACTACTGGCCGCGCGAGCGCGTGCTGCAGTTCTACGCCGCCGTCGCCGATGCCCCGGTGGACCGCGTCTACCTCGGCGAGACCGTCTGCACGCGGCGCCACGAACTGCGCCACGCGCAGTGGCTGGAGATTGCGCAGATGCTGCGCGATGCCGGCAAGGAGGTGGTGTTGTCCACCCCGGTGCTGGTGGAGTCCGATACCGACATCGCCTGGATGCGCCGCGCCTGCGAGCAGCACGACTACCTGGTCGAGGCCAATGACCTTGGCGCGGTGCGCTGCATGGGCGGGCGGCCTTTCATCGCCGGCCCGCACCTGAACGTCTACCACGCCGACACGCTGGCCTGGCTGTCCGGGCTGGGCGCGGCGGGCTGCGTCGTGCCGGTGGAAATGGACGGCCGCACGCTGGCCGCGCTGGCCGCGGCGCGGCCGGGTGGCGTTGGCGTCGAAACCGTTGTCTGGGGCCGCATGCCGCTGGCGTTCTCGGCGCGCTGCTTCACTGCGCGCCACCATCGGCTGCGCAAGGACAGCTGCGAATTCCGCTGCATGGACTACCCCGACGGCCTGGTCGCCGCCACCGGCGAAGGCCAGGCGTTCTTCACGCTCAACGGCGTGCAGACCCAGAGCGCGACCTGCCTCGACCTGTGCGCCGAGGCGCTCGCCATGGCCGCGATGGGCGTGGACATGCTGCGCGTCAGCCCGCACTCGACCGGCACGCTGGAGGTGGTGCAACAACTGGCGGCGATCCGCGCGGGCGAGCGCGCGCCGGCGCCCAGCGGCATCGCCCCGGCGGGGGCGCAGCCCTGCAACGGCTACTGGCACGGCGGCGCCGGCATTGCGTGGGAGGCACGGGCATGAATGCGAACACAAGCCCATTGCACAAGCTGATGGCCGGCGTGCACCGGCGCATGCCGGCGCGGGCGCGCGCGCTGCCGCTGGTGGCGGCGCTGGAACTGGCGCGGCGCGCCGGCTGGCTGGAGCCGCCGGCCGCGCTGGAAGGCCATGTATTCCTGCTGACGGTGCAGGACCTGGGGCTGGAAGTGCCGTTCCGCTGCGAAGGCGGGCGCTTCCGCAGCGCCGGTGCCGGCAGCGGCGAACCCGCGCTGACGCTGCGCGCCGGCGCGGTCGACTACCTGCGGCTGCTCGGCGGCGAGGCCGACACCGACACGCTGTTCTTCCAGCGCAAGCTGGTGATCAGCGGCGACACCGCGCTCGGGCTCGAGGTCAAGTACTGGCTCGATGCGGCGCCGCGGCCGGCGTGGGTCAGCCAGGCGGCGGCGCGGCTGGTGGCGCTGCAGGGCGCGCTGACGGTACGCGCGGGTTAGCCGGCGCCATGTTCTGGCCACGGCTGGTCAGGCCGCTTCGCCATCCACCATGTACCGGTTGCGGCCCGCGCGCTTGGCGCGGTACATCGCGCTGTCGGCGCGGTGCAGCAGCGGCTCCAGCCGCGGCGACTCGGGCACGGCGCAGACCGCGCCCACGCTGATCGTCACCACGGGCTGCACCGGCGTGCCGCGGTGCGCGATGCCAAGCTCGCGCACCGCGGCGACCATGCGGCGCGCCACGTCGCGAGTCTCTTCGCGCGATGCGCCGGGCAGCACCGCCGCGAATTCCTCGCCGCCCAGCCGCGCGCAGAACTGCTCGCCCGTTACCGTGCCGGCCAGCGCGCAGGCGATCTGGCGCAGGCAGTCGTCGCCCGCCAGGTGGCCGTGCAGGTCGTTGTACTGCTTGAACAGGTCGACATCCAGGATCAGCAGCCCCAGCGGCTGGCCGCGCTCATGCGCGCGGGTCACGGCGGCGAGCGACTCGCGCTGGAAGTAGCGCCGGTTGGGGATGCCGGTGAGCGCGTCGACGTCGAGGTCGGCCTGCACCTGCCACAGCTGCTCCTCGGTCTGGCCGAGGCGCGCGGTCAGCGCCAGCTCGCGCGACTGGAAGCGGCTGATGTCGCGCATGAACACCAGGCTGCCGATCTGCCTGCCGTCCAGGCGCTCGACGCGTTCGACAGCCAGCTCGAACGGGGCACCCGGCGGCACGAACGGCGTGGCGGGCGCAAGGCCGGGCGCAGCCTGCGCCGATCCCTGAGCCGATCCCTGAGCCGATCCCGGCGCCGATTCCAGTGCCGTCTCCCATCCTGCCGGCACCGCGCTGCCGCGGTGCAGCTGCGGCCACAGCTGGGCCGCGGCGGGGTTGAATTCCACCACCGCGCCCTTGGCGTCGACGATCACACAGCCCTCGCGCAGCGCGTCGAACACGCGCAGCCGGGCGTAGTGGCCGATATCGTCGAGGTGCGTGCGCAGCGCGCAGAACCACACCAGTACCGCCATCAGCGAAAACGTGGCCGGGGTCAGGTCGCCGCCCAGCGGGCCGGTCCAGCGGTTCAGGTAAGCCACATGGGCAATCAGCGGCAGCGCCAGGCCTCCGGCCAGGATGACGCGGCCGCGGCGCGACAGGGCGTCGTTGGGCACTTCGGCCGTGATCAGGAAAAACCAGCTCAGCGCCAGCAGCGAGTAAGACCAGAAGGCCGCCACGGCGTAGCCCGCGCCATGTTCGAACACCGCGCCGGGCGCGACCCCGGGCGGCATCAGCGTAATGCGCGTCCAGACCAGGTGGTGCCGCTCATTGGTGAAGACCAGCACTACTGTCACCACTGCCGCCATCACCGGCAGCCACAGCCGCGACCATGGCACCACGTAGCGGGGGCGGCTCAGGTGCACCATCGCCACGAGCCAGCCGATCGGCACCGCGACGATGCCGATGTACTGGATCTTGGCCCACAGGATGCGCCCGGGCAGGTCGGTCGAACTGATCTCAAGCAGGCGTCCGCCGCTCCAGACCACCGCGCCGAAGGCCAGCACCAGGAACGCCTGGACGGTGGGGTCGTCGCGCCGGGGCCAGGTGGCTATGGCCATGCCGATGCAGCAGACGACGGCGACGGTGAGCAGCAGGACCAGTGGATATGAGGGCATGAACCGGGGCGCGTCCTGAACCAGTCCTGTGTGGAGATCCGCCAGCCGGGACGGCGGGGATGGCGAATCGGGGTGTCATGATCTGCATGATACCGGTGCGCGCGCGTTGTCATGGCAAGCCGCGCAGGAAAAAAAATGGCCGCGGCCAGGCGCGAGCCGACCCGGCGCGCCACGCCACGGCGCTCGTGCCGGTTCAGCTCGCGCTCGGACGCGGTGTCTCGCGGATCAGCCAGGAGGGAATGTCGGTGACGGCCTTCGCGCCCGCGGTCCAGTCAGTCAGCGGGCCCTGCATGAACAGGTGGCCCCAGCCATCGATCCACTTCTGCTGGGCGCGGGCCAACAGTTCCAGCATGGCCGAGGCATAGTGCAGCGGCCCGCCCAGCAGCGGCAGCTCGCAGGCGATCTCGCGCGCGTACAGGGTCTCGGGGTCCTGTTCCACCAGCATGCCCACGGCGTCGAAGCGCAGTTCCTCGGCCATGTTGCTGGCAAATTCCAGGTTCAGCTCGGCCATGCGGCGCCAGTTCTCGGCCAGGTCTGCCTGGATGGACTGGAACTGTTGCAGGCTGGCAAAGCCTGCCGTGAAGACGGCAGGGAAGGGCCAGGCGGGCCAGGCAGGCCAGAAGGCTTGCGTTGCGGTCATCATCATGGGCATCTCCGGTACGGGTCCACAGGGCGCGCCACCGCAGGGTGGTGAGGGCACCACATGCATGCTGCACTGCAAACGACGCCTGACTAGCTTAGGCAGGCCAGGCGACCTTTGCCATCCCAATGCCGCCCGCGCCCTCATTTGCCTCCTCACTTGCCAACTTACTTGCAGCCCAGGCGCCTGGCCAGCTTGTGCAGGTTGCTGGCATCGACGCCGAGCTGCCGCGCCGCCTGCGCCCAGTTGCCGCCGTGGGCCTGCAGTGCCTGTTCGATGCACGCGCGCTGGGTCTGGTCGACGGCCTCGCGCAGGCTGGTGCCGGGGACGATCGCTGGCAGCGAGGCGCATGTCGCCTCCGCCAGCGCTGGCGGAGGCGCATCGAGTCCGTCCAGGTCGAGCAGCTCCGTTTCCAGCGTGACGATGTCGTTGCGGCCGGCGCCCCGGCTGACCGCGCGCAGCGCGGCGCGGCTGAGCACGTGCTCGAGCTCGCGCACGTTGCCGGGCCAGCGATAGCGCCGCAGCGCATCCTGCGCCGCCGGCGCCAGGCGCAGGCTGCGCAGGCCCAGGCGGGCGCGGTTCAGTTCCAGGAAGCGCCCGGCCAGCAGCAGCACATCGTTGCCGCGCTCGCGCAGCGGCGGGATCGGGATCGGGTAGACCGACAGCCGGTGGTACAGGTCGGCGCGGAACGAGCCGTCGCGCACATGCTCGCGCAGGTTGCGGTTGGTGGCGGCGATCACGCGCACGTTGACGCGGCGCGGCCGGTCCGAGCCCAGCCGCTGGATCTCGCCGTTCTGCAGCGTGCGCAGCAGCTTGGCCTGGATCGACAGCGGCAGCTCGCCCACTTCATCGAGGAACAGCGTGCCGCCGTCGGCGGCCTCGAAGCGGCCCGGGCGTTCGCCGGTGGCGCCGGAAAAGGCGCCGCGGGCGTGGCCGAACAGCTCGCTCTCGGCCAGCGACTCGGGCAGCGCCGCGCAGTTGACGTGCACCAGCGGCTGCGCGCGCCGGCGCGACTGGCGGTGCAGCCGGTGCGCGAACAGCTCCTTGCCGACGCCGGTCTCGCCCAGCAGCAGCACCGGCAGCTCGGTATCGGCAACCACCTCCAGCTCGTGCAGCAGGTTGGCGATGGCCGGACTCTGGCCGACGATCTCGCCGGTGATGTCGCCGGCGCCGGCCGTGCCTTCGTCGGCAACGGGCTTGCCCCGTGCCACCTGCAGCGCCAGGATCTCGGCCTCGAGCCGGGTGGTGCGGATCGCCGCCTCGACCACCACGGTGAGCCGCTGCAGCTCGGCCTGCGCGGCGGCGTCGAAGGTGCCCACGGCGAGCGCATCGAGCGTGAGCACACCCCATGGCTGCCCTTCGACCTCCAGGCTGGTGCCCATGCAGTCATGCACCGGCAGCGGCTCGCCCACGTGCTCGTCGATCAGGCCGTCGTACGGGTCTGGCAGCACGCTGTCGTGATGGAAACAGGTCACGTCGCGCCGCGCCAGGATTGCCGCCAGGCGCGGATGCAGGCCGACGGCGAAGCGCCGGCCCAGCGCGTCGCCGACCAGGCCATCCACCGCCAACGGGCGCAGGTGGTCTTCTTCCAGCCGCAGCAGCGCCACGGCGCCGCAGCGGAAATGCGCCCGCAGGCCGCTGACCAGGCGCTGCAGGCGCACGGCGTGGGGCAGGTCGGCCACCAGGTCGGCCAGCAGCTCGGGAACGATCGCGGAAGTCGTCATGGTGAAAAACACCAGTTAGGGTGATTAGTACCACGAACAGTCTAGGGTATTTAGAACCATCCGTGTGACAACCCTTTGATCTGGAATGGTTTTTTTCAGGCACGCTCCTCGCGTCATGTCATGCGGACGCAACTTCCCACACAGGAGCACCTCATGACCTACCAGGACCAATCGCTCGGCCAGCTGGCCCGCCGCATCCCCGGCGCGACGCGCATCTTCCATGACTACGCGCTCGACTTCTGCTGCGGGGGCAAGCAGACCCTGCGCGATGCCGCGCTCGAAAAAGGCCTCGCTGCCGCCGCCATCGACAGAATCGAAGCGCGGCTGCGTGCCCTGCACGACGACGCCGCACCCGCCGGACAGGACTGGAACACCGCGACGCCGGCCGCGCTGATCGACCATATTTTGACGCGCTTCCACGCTCGTCACCGCGAGCAGTTGCCCGAACTGATCCGGCTCGCAAGCCGGGTCGAGCAGGTCCACGGCGACCGGCCGGATTGCCCGGTCGGCCTGGCCGACCACCTGGCCGGCATGCTCGGCGAGCTGGAAACCCATATGCAGAAGGAAGAGCAGGTGCTGTTCCCGATGCTGACGCGCGGCATGCAGGCCGCCGCCGGCCGCCCGATCGCGGTGATGCGCATGGAGCATGACGACCATGGCGTGGCGCTGCAGCGGGTAGCCGACCTGACCAACGACATCACGCTGCCGCGCGCGGCCTGCAATACCTGGCGCGCGCTTTACCTGGGCCTGCGCGCGCTGCGCGAAGACCTGATGGAACACATCCACCTGGAAAACAACGTGCTGTTCGAGAACGCCGCAGTGGCCGCCACGGTGGCCGCCACCGTGCCAGCCACCGGTTGCGGCTGCGCGGGCCACGCCTGAGCCGCGCACCAGCCATCACAACCAAACGACTTCGCATCATGGGTTCCTACCGCAGACTCTGGTTCATGCTGATCGCCGTGCTGGCGGTCACTTTCTCCCTGCTCGGCTACTACGGCGTCGAGGTATACCGGCAGGCCCCGCCAATGCCGGCCAAGGTGGTCACGGCCGAAGGCCGCACCCTGTTCACCGGCGACGAGATCCTGGACGGCCAGACCGCCTGGCAGTCGGTGGGCGGCATGCAGCTCGGCTCGATCTGGGGCCATGGCGCCTACCAGGCGCCGGACTGGACCGCCGACTGGCTGCACCGCGAACTGACCGCGTGGCTCGAGCTGGCGGCGCAGGACACGTACGGCCGTCCGTACGCCAAGCTGGCCGCGCCCGAACAGGCCGCGCTGCGCGAGCAGTTGCGCACGGAATACCGCGGCAACGCCACCGATCCGGCCACCAACGTGCTGACCGTGTCGAAGCGCCGCGCGCAGGCCATCGCCAACACCGCGGCCTACTACGACCAGCTCTTCTCCGACGCGCCGGCACTGCACACCACGCGCGATCACTACGCCATGAAGGAGAACACGCTGCCCAGCGCCGAGCGGCGCCAGCAGCTGACACAGTTCTTCTTCTGGACCGCATGGGTCGCCTCGACCGCGCGTCCCGGGCATGAAGCCACCTACACCAACAACTGGCCGCATGAGCCGCTGATCGGCAACAAGCCGACCAGCGAAAACGTGGTGTGGTCGGTGATCAGCGTGGTGGTGCTGCTGGCCGGCGTGGGCTTCCTGGTGTGGGCATGGGCCTTCCTGCGCGGCAAGGAAGAGACGCCGCCGCAGGCGCCCGCGCGCGACCCGCTGCTGTCGGTGGCGCTGACCCCGTCGCAGCGCGCGCTGGGCAAGTACCTGTTCCTGGTGGTGGCGCTGTTCGTGTTCCAGGTGTTCCTGGGCGGCTTTACCGCGCACTACACCGTCGAGGGGCAGAAGTTCTATGGCATCGACGTATCGCAGTGGTTCCCGTACGCGCTGGTGCGCACCTGGCATATCCAGAGCGCGTTGTTCTGGATCGCCACGGGCTTCCTGGCCGCTGGCCTGTTCCTGGCGCCGCTGATCAACGGCGGCAAGGACCCGAAGTTCCAGCGGCTCGGCGTCGATGTCCTGTTCTGGGCGCTGGTGGTCGTGGTGGTGGGCTCGTTTGCCGGCAACTACCTGGCGATTGCGCAGAAGCTGCCGCCGCACCTGAACTTCTGGCTGGGCCACCAGGGCTATGAATATGTCGACCTGGGCCGGCTGTGGCAGATCGGCAAGTTCGCCGGCATCCTGATCTGGCTCGTGCTGATGATGCGCGGCATCCTGCCGGCGCTGCGCGCGCGCGGCACCGACCGCAACCTGCTGGCGCTGCTGACCTCGTCGGTGGTGGCGATCGGCCTGTTCTACGGCGCGGGCCTGGCCTACGGCGAGCGCACCAGCCTGACGGTGATGGAGTACTGGCGCTGGTGGGTGGTGCACCTGTGGGTGGAAGGCTTCTTCGAGGTCTTCGCCACCACCGCGCTGGCCTTTATCTTCGCCACGCTGGGGCTGGTGTCGCGCCCGATGGCGACCGCGGCCAGCCTGGCCTCGGCATCGCTGTTCATGCTCGGCGGCATCCCCGGCACCTTCCACCACCTGTACTTTGCCGGCACCACCACGCCGGTGATGGCGGTCGGCGCCGCGTTCAGCGCGCTGGAAGTGGTGCCGCTGATCGTGCTGGGCCATGAGGCCTGGGAGAACTGGAGCCTGAAGCAGCGCGCGCCGTGGATGGCGGACCTGAAGTGGCCGCTAATGTGCTTCGTCGCGGTGGCGTTCTGGAACATGCTGGGCGCCGGCGTATTCGGCTTCATGATCAACCCGCCGATCGCGCTGTACTACATCCAGGGCCAGAACACCACGCCGGTCCACGCCCATGCGGCGCTGTTCGGGGTCTATGGCTTCCTGGCACTGGGCTTCACGCTGCTGGTGCTGCGCTACGTGCGGCCGGCGTACCGGCTGAGCCCGGCGCTGATGAAGACCGCCTTCTGGGGCCTGAACGCCGGCCTGGTACTGATGATCGGCACCAGCCTGCTGCCCGTCGGCATCATCCAGTTCCTGGCCAGCGTCGAGCATGGCACGTGGTACTCGCGCAGCGAGGAGTTCATGCAGCAGCCTATCCTGCAGACGCTGCGCTGGGTGCGCACGTTCGGCGACGTGGTGTTTATCGTCGGCGCGGTGTCGTTTGCCTGGCAGGTGGTGCTGGGGCTGGCTAACCGTACCCCGGCCGCGGCGGATGCGGTGGCTGTGAGGATGAAGGCGGCGGCGCGCTGAAGCGCGCGACGGAAGGTGAAATCGACGCAGTAAGAGGTAAGGAGAGGCAGTACTTGCCCGCCCGGTTTCCGGGCGGGCGTTTTTTTGCGTCAGTTGTAGCCAAGAATCGCGATCGTCGCGACGTCTGGCCGGTCGTTCGAGTTGTCCGTCAGCACTTCCGTGGGTGTTCTCTGCTGGCTCACCCAATGCGGCCCGGGCTGCGGCGCTTGCCGGGTTGCCGCTGGCAACGATATGGGAGACGGGTCAATGCTCGTGGTGGCGTTCATATGCGTTTCTCGGTAATAAGCGCTTCAGGTCGACTACGTTTCAGGCGCGGCTTGCCTGGGCAACGCCATCGTGGGATTTCTGGGTCCGGCTGCGTTTGATGATGCCGAACACGATCAGCACCACGGGCAGGATCAGCAAGCCTTCGGCCAACTCGGGGTCGACGGGCAGTTTCACGACATGCAGCGCCTTCAACCCCGCTGCGGCGATGGACAGTACGTAATACGAGATCGCGGCCACTGACAGCCCCTCGACGGCATGCTGCAGATGCAGCTGGTTCCGCGCGGTACGGTCCAGTCCGGCCAGCAGCCGGGTGACGTCACGCTCCTGGGTCAGGTTGACGCGGGTGCGGAGCAGGTCGACGGCACGTGCGACCCGTGCCGCGATCTGTTCGTGGCGTGACCAGACGCTGCGGCACGTCTCCATGGCGGGTCCGAAACGCCGCTCCATGAATTCCGAGATCGTCGGCATGCCTTCGATCCGCTGTTCCCGCAGCTCCTGGATCCGCGCCAGCACGATTCGCTCATACGCACGCGACGCGCTGAAGCGTCCGCTGTGCCCGGACAGCGATTCCACGCGCACGGCCAGTTCGGTGAGCCTGTCCAGCAGTTCCGCATCGTCGTCGCCGGCGCGGCGGGCGTCCATGGCCCGCATCAGTTGCTGGAGCGACGCGTGAATGTCGTCGAGTTCCCGGCCAAGGCTGCGTGCGACCGGCAACGCCAGCAACGCCATCATGCGATACGTCTCGATCTCGTAGAGCCGCTGCAGCAGCCTGCCGCCCTGTTCCTCGCGGAAGTCCTCGTCGATCGCAAGGATGCGCATATAGCCGTCGGCCCGCACATTCCAGTCGCAGTAGACCTTGCCGCCGCCCAGGACATCGCTGCCGACGAGAACCGGCCCGTCGAGCCAGTGGCGCAAGTCCGCGCTGACTGCGGCCGCGGCGTTTCCCGACAGCAACTCCATCCGGACCGCATGAAAGCGCTTGCCCGCCAGCAGGCTCAGCCAATCCGCCGGAACCCCATGGATGGCGAGGTCATTGAAGTAGTCTGTGTCGTCGCGCGGACTGACGAACGTGAAGGTGGAGAACTCGGTGTGCCGCTCCCATTTCAAGTGCCAGCCGAAGGGCGATTGCACGGCGTGGTGCGTGACCCCGTCCGTGGGCAGCGCCATGCCGGTCTGTTCGCACAAGGTACGAACGAGATACTCGTGGATCGCAGGATCCTCGTCCGAATAGATCGCATAGTGGGTCAGTGACACGCTGCCGCTGAGCCGGAGAAAGGGGCGGGCGTGCAATTCAGCGACGAGGGAGGCGCGTAGCGGGTGGTCGACGAGTAGCGAAGCGGCTTTGTTGTCCATGCTCGGAAGGCGGATACCGAAATCCCGCGGTCAAGACGTGGTGCAAGGTTGCGGTCCACGTTTTTGTTTGTTGTTGCCAAATATCGCACGCCGTTTTCAAGAAGAAAAACGCATAATATTGATTGTTGTATTCAGTTTTCCTGATAGCTATGAAGATGCTTGACCACGATGTCCTGGCTACGGTAGTCGCCGTCGCCGAGACCGGCAACATGACGCGCGCCGCCGAGGCGGTGAACCGTTCGCAGTCCGCCGTCAGCATGCAAATCAAGGCACTCGAGGAAGCGCTGGGCCGGCCCCTGTTCGTGCGGCGGCCCCGCAGCATCGTGCTCACGCACGAGGGTGAAGTGCTGCTGGGCTTCGCCCGGCGGATGCTGGCCCTGCACGACGAAGCCTGGGCCGCCGTGGTACGGCCGGAGGTGACGGGCAAGGTAGCGATCGGGGTGCCCGACGACTACGCATCATCGCTGCTGCCATCGGTGTTGAAGAAGTTCTCGACGACGTACCCGAAAGTGCAGATCCAGGTAGTCGGCCTGCCCAGCAGCGCGCTCGCGCCACTGGTCAAGGACAGCACCGTCGACCTTGTCTGCGGCACACGCGTGAAGGGCTTGTCGGGCGACTTCATCCGTTACGAGCCGATGGCATGGGCCGCCATGACGAACGGGCCGCAAGTGTGGGAGGACAGGCCGTTGCCCATCGCCGTGTTCATGCCGGGCAGCGTGGCGCGCGAGAACGCGATCCGCAGCCTGGATCGAGCACGGATTGCGCATCGAACGTCGTACGAGAGCCCGAGCCTGCTGGGTTTGCTCAGCATGGTCGAGGCTGGCCTGGCCGTCGCGGCGCTGGCCCGATGCGCGATCCCGCCACAACTGGCCGTGCTTGGCCAGGCCCATGGGCTGCCCGACCTGCCGCCGCTCGAGCTTATCCTTGCCCGAAGCGCAAAGTCCAAGCGGCCGCCTTGCGATTTCCTTGCCGAGCAGATCATGACGGACCTTCGGGCAGGGGCAGCGCAGGCTTAGCACCGGTCGCCTGTATTATGGCGGCGCTTAAATGGGGCGCTTAAATGGGCGCTTTGTCGCGTGGCTTGTCGCCGCTTTTATCCCCGCTTGTGTCCCCGCTTTTGTCCCCACTGCGCCGGCACGATGCAGACAGGGCTAACCCCGGCGGGATAATCCATACCGCATTGCGTGCATTCTGGTTCTCACCATAAATCCAGGGAGCTAGCCATGAAGCTGACCTGCATTGCTTGCCTGGCGGTTCGCAATGGCTGATCACAAGCCATCATTCGTCGGCCATGCCGGAGAAGACCTGACGCAACCCTGGCCTCAGGAGCCCTTGCGCCCGGCCATATGATGCAGGTACGCCAGCAGGTCCTTCAGGTCGGCATCCGATAGCGTCCTTTCGTCGATGGCCGGCATGCGCGCGCCCGGCCACCAGCGTAGTGACTGCGGGTCGCGGATCAGGCTGGCCAGTTTGTCGTCGCCCATGTACTCCACCGCGCTGTGCGGCACATTGAGATCCGGGCCGAGGTGGGCATCGCCCACCTTGTTCAGCGAGTGGCATGAGAAGCAGACCCGCTGGAAGGTCGCGAAGCCGCGCATGACGGGGCCATCGGCCGGCTGGTCGGAGGCAGGGCGGATGGCCGCAAAGCGCTCCGCGGGCGATGCGGTGATATCGATGCGCGCGATGTTGTAGGTCCAGTGGCTTTCATTGACCACGGATGCGGCGCGCCCCGACGGCAGCGTCCAGATCAGCCGAAACGGGCCGATGCCCTGGCCCTTGAGCTTCGGCCACGGCCGTGCAGGATTTTCCACGGCCAGCCAGGCCCGCGGCTCGTCGGCGCTATCGGCCAGCAGCATACGCAGCGGCAGGTGAGAGACATAGCCATCGCTGGCCGCTGTCGTGGCAGTCGCGCCGGCTTCCGCAGGCATGCCGCGCAACAGGGAGGCCATCGGGATCGCCTTGAATGTCAGGCGGCGTTTCAGGTTGTCATCGTCGACCGTCACGTTGGTGAGCCGACGGTCCTTTAGCAGCGCATCGGCCGTCCAGCTGCATTGCTGCATACCAGCCGAAATGACCAGCGTGGCCGGCTCGGCGCCGCTCGCCGGACCCGCAAGCAAGGCCATGGCACAGCCAAGCGCTCCAACTGCCTTTGCAATCCAGGCCTTCATGGGTGTCTCTCCGGAAGCGGGGTAACGTGTTGAGCCGAACGTTCAGTGTAATAAAGAAAGGGTTCATCACAGATATCCGTGAAGGGGATGATCCGACGGACGACCTCATCCTCGTCGTTCTGCGGCAGACGTTTCACATCAGAACTTTCCTTCACAGCAGTGTCCTTGCTGCGCCGGCGGACACCTGACTGTCCCGAACGAGCAGAACACGCAGCAGTCACCAGGAGCGGGCTTCAGCAGCGTCTTGCAGTTTGCACACTCATAGAAGAACACGCAGGCATCCGTCGGCATCGTCTCCTGCTGTGCCCAACCGCAATGCGGACAAGTCAGAACGGATTCCAGGATGACGTCTCGCATCGCCCCTCCCTTGCAAGAAACTGCACATCACCAAGCGGTCCACGCGGGTCATTGCTCCCCAGTGCACATGGCATGCCGCCGGATCAGCCAATCGGCCGAAAGGGTCCCCGCACCCCGCGCCAGCAATACCAACAGCATCGCTCCCCACTGGATATGCGTCGGCCATGCCTGTGGATAGACGAAGAGCTGTATCACTGCCGTCATGCACAACAGTACCAGTGCTGCGAGCCGGGTTGCCAGGCCGAGGAGCAGCAGCACTGGCGCGGTCAGCTCGACGGACACGGCCAGGTAGACAGCCACTTCGGGTGGCAGCAACGGCAGCCGGTATTCTTCGCGGAAAAGTTCGAAAGCCGTCTCCAGGTTCGCCAGCTTGGCCATGGCCGAATGCCAGAAGACAGTGGCCACCGCGACGCGCAGTGGGACGGCGAGAGCCGAGTACGGAATTCGATCCAGCCAGCCCACCGCGCGCCGGAAATGCGCGCCGAGCGTGAACGAGGACCGGGCTGAGTGCGTGATATGTGTCATGACGAAAGCTCCGCGATAGTCAGATCAGGCGCATGGCGCGCGGCCGAATCCGGTGAAACAGCCAGCGCACAGCAGGGTGGCCAGCCACGCGTGAGCGTCAGCCGGCGAGGCAGCGCCAAGTGCGATGTGCAGTGGAGCGCCGGCCAGCAAGGCCGCTGCGAATTGCCATTGCCAGGCATGGATCCGGTCGACGTCGATGCCGTCGGATGCCCGGCGCACCAGCAGGCTGACCGGGCCCGATGCAAGGTCGACAAGCCCCAGCGCCCGGTCGTCGCGCATCAGCACCGCCCGCCAGATGGCGTCGACAGGAGAATCGGCTTGCACGAGGCGCACCGCAGGGTGTGCCACAAAACAGATCTCGCCGGCCACGGCCATGTCCAGTTCCGCCAGACGGCCCAGGTCAAGCGGCATGGCGTCCGGCGCGTGCAACACCGAATTCACGGCCCAGTCAAGGCGGGCGACGTCCGGCAGGTAAGGGATTGCTGCGGCCTCGGGCAGGCGCGCCAGGAAATCGGGGTACCCCTCGCCATACGCATCCAGCCATGCGCTGCGCGGGGGCTCTGCTTCGATGAACAGCCGGGCCGCGCCTTCGAAGAACTCTGGCCCCACCAGGGCCTGCACCGCCGGATATGACAGGCGCAGCGCGGCCACCAGCGTGGCGGTGGATGTGTTCCGGTAGATGCCAACCCGATCCTGCGGCGCAAGCGCGCCAGCGGTCACGGATGACGAGGCGCGACCGTCGCCAGCATTCCTCAACGCGTTGGCGAGCGCGTGCTGCAGATCAAGCAGCGATGGCAGATCGGATTGCATGCCGCTGTCTCTCCAAGGCTGCCTCTGCAATACGCGCCTCATCCCTCAGCACGTCGAGCGGCGGCACATCCGTATCCCATTCGATCAGCGTCGGCACTGGCCCGAACAACCCAAGCGCCGCCTCATATAACGCCCACACCGGTGGCGCCACCCGCGAGCCGTGGTCGTCGATGCACACGACCTGTCCCTGTCCGAGTTGCAGCATGCTGTGGCCGGCCAGGTGGATTTCGCCGATGGCGGCCGGCGACAGCGCGCGCAGGTATGTCATGGCATCCCATCCATGATTGCTGGCGCTGACAAAGATATTATTGACGTCACACAGGATGCCGCACCCGGTGTGCCGCGCCACTTCGGCGAGGAACTCCCACTCCGGAATGGTCGAATGACGGAACTGGAAGTAGGTAGACGGATTCTCGAGCAGGATGCTGCGTCGCAAAGCGTCCTGGACCTGGTCGACATGCCGGCATACCACCGCCAGGGCCTCTTCGGTCATCGGCAGCGGCAGCAGGTCGGCAAGGTACTTTCCCCCTGCGATGCTCCAGGAAAGATGTTCCGATACCAGGCCGGGTTCCAGCCTCTCGACCATCTGGCACACGCGCGCCAGATGGGCCGGGTCGAGCCCCTCGGCACTGCCAAGGGACAGGCCCACGCCGTGCAGCGAGAGCGGGTAGTCGGAGCGGATGGCCTCCAGGCAGCGTGGCGCGCGGCCACCGCCCATGTAGTTTTCCGTATGCACCTCAAACCACGCAATCGGAGGGTGCTCCTCCAGCACCGCCTGGTGATGCCGGAAACGCAGTCCGACCCCGGCGCGCAGCGGGATCAGGCCCGGCCCGTGTTGATGGAGGGCAGCCATGGTCGCCGGCCTCAGGAGGCTTTCAGCTTGCCGCCCTGGATTTTGCTGCAATCGCCCGCGGGAAGCAGCACGAACGACTTGGCATCACGCGCCTGGGTGGCTTGTCCAGCGCAGGAATGGACACCCTCCGCGCAGTCGTTCCTGGCGACAGCATTGATGCCGTAGCACTTTTCCAGCTTGCCTTTTTCCATCCTCGTCATGTTGTCCTTGACGACCTGCGGCATCGCACTCATGTCCTTCGTGGCTTGCGCCTGCGCGGGCACGGCGATCATGGCAAGCGCGAGGCCCAGCGCGGACGACAAGGTCGAGGCTGCCAATGCATGCTTGTTCATGTTGCAATCTCCTGAAGGTTGCGGCCCCGGATCCGAGCCGTGTCAGGAAATTCGGTCTGAGGCGACCAAAGGTTACGCATCCCTGAAAATTTCAAGATGCGCGACAGGCGATTTCCAGTGAAGCAGAATGTGGGTATGTCGTCCCAGGCAAATCCTTCAGACCAACATGCCGGCACCGGTCCGGAGCACGCGGACGCTGCGCGGGATGCGCCGCGCTCCAGGCGCGGGTCCGGGCGCGGGCCCGGGATTGCGCTTCGCCCGGATGGAACACCGGACTGGTCGGCCATGATGGCTCGCGCACAGGAGGGCGATCGCGAGACGTACCGGCGCCTGCTTGAAGACATCACCCCTTACATTCGCGCGCTGGCGGCACGCCAGCTTGGTAACTGCACCGACATCGAGGATACCGTGCAGGAAGTGCTGCTCACAGTACACGCGGTGCGCCACACTTACGACCCGGCGCGCCCGTTCGGCCCATGGCTGGTTGCCATTGCCAATCGGCGCATCGTCGACAGCCTGCGCCGGCACGGACGCACCAGTTCGCGAGAAACACCGCTTGAGATGGAACAGGAAACCATTTCGACGCCCGGCGCGAACTTCCAGGAGACGGCGCCGGATGCACGCGCAGTGCGCGAAGCGGTGGAGCGCCTTCCTGCCGCGCAGCGCGAGGCGCTGCGATTGCTGAAACTGGACGAAATGTCATTGAAGGAGGCTGCAACTGTCAGCGGGATGTCAGTCGGGGCGTTGAAGGTGGCCACCCATCGCGCCCTGAGGACGCTCCGCAAACTGTTCGGATGGCAAGGTAACAAGCCATGAAACCCACCCCAGACCTGATCGACTCGCTGGTGGCCGACGCCACGCCGGTGCGGCGCCTGCGCCGGCCTGCGGTGCGGCTGGCGGGCTGGTTGCTGCTGGCGTCCCTGATGCTGGCACTGGTTGCGCTCGTCCATGGCGTGCGGCCAGACCTGGCGCTGAAGCTGCACCAGCCTGCCTTTGTCGCCGGCGTTGCGGCCGCCATCCTGACCGGTATCCTGGCCGCGGCCGCCGCCATGATCGGCGGTGTACCAGGCCGCTCGCGCCGATGGCTGTGGTTGCCACTGCCTGCGCTGGCCGCCTGGATGGGTACGATCGGTTACGGTTGCCTGATGAACTGGGTCGCGATCGGACCCGATGGCATCTTGCCCGGCGAGACGGCACGCTGCTTCGCGACGCTCTTGATGGTGAGCACGCCGCTATCGGCCGCCCTGCTGATTATGCTGCGTCATGTGGCACGTCTCTCGCCTGCACCCGTGGCAATGTCCGCGGCGCTCGCGGTAGCCGCGATGACGGCAGCGGTCCTTTCAGTCATTCATCCCCTGGATGCCAGCGCGATGATCCTGCTTTGGAATCTCGGTGTGGCGCTGGTGTTCGTCGCTGGCGGCGGCCTGATTGGGCGTCGCTTGACCACCAAATACGTCGACGCGACCAGCGCGCCCAGCAGGTGAGCCTGCTGCCCGATCAGCGATGGGCGGCCGATCTCGGCGGAAATCGTCGAAGAACAAAAAAAGCGGGCAGCCTGCGCTGCCCGCTTCATCTCCTCCATCCTGCCTGTTACCTCGCACTGACCGGCACCGCGCGCTCCATGGCTTGCTGCTGCCGCAGGACCTCCGTCGTCTGACCCTTCCCGTCCGGTGCCCAGCCCGGAGGCATCAGCAGGTAACCGAGCGCGTTCGGCAGGCTGCCGGCGTTGATCATGTCCTTGCCCAGGCCGATCCAGTGTTCGAACTGGTTGACGAACGGGTTGTGCGTGGTGGTGGGGTGGACCAGGCCGTAGCGGCACGGTTCGTCTTCACGCTCTTCCACGTAGGTGCCGAACAGGCGGTCGAAGATGATCAGCACGCCGCCGTAGTTGGCATCCAGGTAATCCACGTTCGAGGCATGGTGCACGCGGTGCGCCGACGGGGTGTTGAACACTTTTTCGAACCAGCCCAGCTTGGGAATCCAGGTGGTGTGCAGCCAGAACTGGTACAGCAGGTTCAGGCTCAGCGTGGACAGCACGACCTCCGGACGAACACCAAGCCAGACCAGCGGGGCAAAGAACATCGACGCGCCGAGGATCTTGCCGGTCCAGCCGAGGCGATAGGCGGTGCCCAGCGTCAGTTCGTTCGGCGAGTGGTGCACCGCGTGCGTCGCCCAGAAGAAGCGGATGCGGTGCGAGGCGCGGTGGTACCAGTAGTAGCAGAACTCTTGTCCGAGGAAGAGCAGCAGCACGGCCAGCGCGCTGTTGATCTCAACGGTGAAGATCCGGTGTTGCCAGGCGAGCGCGAAGATCGGAGTGGCCAGGGACAGCGGCAGCAGTGCCATCAGCTTGCGTCCGGCCATGTCGGCCAGCGACAGTCCCATTTCGTGCCAGGGGTAGGCCTTGCCTTGCTGGCGAGTCCTGCGCGCCAGGAAGAAGGCTTCGACCAGTGAGATCGCCACGACGAAGACTGTGGCGAGAAGGGTGATCTTGTGGAGGCTGTGCATGATCGTCCTGTGGGGTGAGTGGTGACGCCTTGCTTTGCGGGGAGCGGCATTGCTGCGTCGGTGAGGCAAATGTAGTGGCCGATCGCTGCCGGCGCCATGTGGGAAATATGTCGGCGCATGTCATGCCTGACGGGGCTGCCGTCGTGTAACACCGCGACATGTTTTCCGCGTCGAAATTCGCCAGGCCCCGACCTATAGTTCGGTCCGTTGCCGCGCTGCACCGGCCGGCTGAAACCGAACCTGAAGGACTTGTGATGACCTCGCGCTTCTCCAAATACCTCCGCATTCCCCGCTTCCTTGGCGCTGCCGCCGGTACGCTGGTCCTGCTGGCAAGCAGCCAGGCCTTCGCCTCGACGGTGGTGGTCGTCCCGGCCAGCGTGTATGTCCGTCCGCCGGCGGTGGTGGTTGCGCCGCCGCCTAAGGTGGTGGTCAAGCCTGCACCCAAGGTGGTCGTGGCCTCGGCGCCGCTGCCGACGGTAGTCGTGAAAGCCACGCCGCTGCCGCGTACCGTCTACGTCGCATCCCGCCCGGTCTACCTGGTGCGGTGATATTCCCGGGCCACTGCGCGGGTGCGGTATGCATATCCGCGAACCTGAGTTCACAACGCCGGCAGAGGCCGGCCAAACGGAGAAACACCATGAAGAAGATGATTGCAGTAGCCGCCGTGTGCCTGGCTTCCGCCGGTGCGTTAGCGCAAAGCGCTGACATGCCCGCTGCCGCCAACCCCCGGGTGGAGCGTGCGATGCAGCAACTGCAAGGCCGCTTCGCCAGTGCAAATACCACGCACGACGGCAAGCTGACGCGCGAGCAGGCGGCCGCCGGCATGCCGATGGTCGCCAAGCACTTCGACCAGATCGACGCGCAGCGGACCGGCTACGTGACGCTGCCGCAGATCGAGGCGTTCATGGGGCAGATGATGATGTCGCGGTAATCCCGGTCTCCCGCGGTTTACGGGTCCGCTGGATCAGTTGAGCGGCTTGACGCGACGGAACGAGCGCAGCATGGCGAGGTCGTAGGCGATCTTCAGCAGGCCGCAGGCGACCAGCGGCGTGCTGGTAAAGCCGTAGGCCATCAACGCGGCGGCGAGCGCAGGACTGAGTGCCGCGGTCAGGCTGCGCGGCACCGCGGTCAGGCTTGCAGCGGCCGCCCGTTCAGGCGGGGTGACAACGGCCATCACATAGGCCGTCCGGGTCGGCACATCCATTTGCGACAGCGCGCTGCGAGCCAGCAGCAGTGCCAGGCTAAGCGCCAGCGTGGGTGCAAAGGCGGCTGCGATCAGGCACAGGCTGGACGGAATATGCGTGAACACCATCGTATTGAGCAGGCCGATCTTTCGCGCCAGCGGCACCGCAGCGAGTTGCGAGAACGTCGTCAGCACCCCCGCCACGAAGAAGAACTGGCCGGTCGCGGCCGGACTCAGGCCGAAACGCTGCATCAGCCACAGCGACAGCAGCGAATTGACGACGAGCCCGCCAGCGAACGCGTCTACGCTGAACAACATGGCCAGCCGTAACACGATCGGACGGGAAGGACCCAGTGGTGTTCTAGCCGCGGTCGCTGCGCCATGAGGCTGAGCGGCATGCACGCGCGCATACAGACGCCACAGCAGCAACCCAATGATCCCGTAGAAAACGAACATCAGGCGCATCGCATCGAGTAGCGACAGCCGGGATTGCCCGGCCAGCCATGCCGGTATCGCCGCCGCCAGTGCCCCGAAGGCGGATGAGAATGCGCCGATAAGGCCGTAGCGGGCAAACAGCGCCGTCCGGGTGTCGGGCGTTGCCGATTCCGCCAGCCGCGCATGTTCCAGCGGCAGGAAGATACTGACATCGCCGGACCCGGGGTTGAGCGTGCCGACGAAGGCGATCATCAGAAGCGGCCACAGCGTGGAGAAACCCGCAAAGCCGAGGCCAGTTGCAAACATCAGGGCAGCCGCCAGCATCATCAGGCGGCGTTGCGGGTAGCGGTGCCCGACGAGCCCGATCAGGATCGTGGCGAGGGCGGAGCCGATCAGGGTCGCGCTGCTGATGAGCCCGACCGCCATCGAGTCGAAGCCGAGTGCCAGCAGGTAGGACGGCAACAGCACGGCAACATAGCCATCGCAGATGCCACGCAGCGCGCGGCCGGCAAGCAGCGGCATGGCGTCGGCGTGGACACCGGATGGCAGCGCGATGCGTTCGAGCCAGCTGCTTCTGGCGTTCGAGGGATGGCCATTGTGCCGGGCCATGGCGAGCCTGGGTTTAGCGGAGCATGTGCATGCGCCTTCAGTGGTGCAGCACAGGATAAACCGCGAGGCCGATCAGCGCGGCGCCGGTGATGATGACGGGCTCGGGCAGCTTCCTGAACTTCAGCAGCAATGCAACCGTTCCCAGGGACAGCAGGATGGTCGGAACGTCGACGATCGAGCGCTTGGCCAGCACCAGCACTGCACCCGTGATGGCGCCAACCGCGGCCGCCGTGACGCCATCGACAAAGGCGAGGATGGCGGGCAGTTTTCCGTACTTCTTGAAATAAGGAGCGGGCAGCACGGTGAACAGATAGCAAGGCAGAAACGTCGCCAGTGCCGCCACGCAGGCGCCGGGTAGTCCCGCCACCAGGTATCCGATAAAGCCGACCGTGATGACAACCGGGCCGGGCGTGATCATGGCCACGGCCACCGCATCGACAAACTGCTTTTCGTTGAGCCACTGGTACTCCGTCACGACACCGCCGTACAGGAACGGCACGATGGCGAGTCCGGAGCCGAAGACAAAGGCGCCTGCCTTGGCAAAGAACAAGCCGATCTGGGTCAGTAGCGACCAGTCCAGCGTGCTCGCCAGGCCGCTTGCGGCGGGTACCTGCACTGCCGCGAGCGCATTGACGCCACTCTGGCGCAGCCATTTGGGCGGGGCGCGCCAGAACCAGGCAAGCACCCCCGCCGCCAGCGCCAGCACCACCAGGAACGACGGCAGCACGAAGGCCACGCCGGTCAGCGTGGCGCCGAGGATCCGATAGTGGGCGTAGCCCAGGTAGATCGCCAGTTGCGCCGCCATCGGGCCGGGCGCAAGTTGTGCCAGCGCCATCCCTTCCTTGTAGTCGCCATCGCTGATCCAGCCCCGCCGCTCCACCAGGTCGCGATGCATATAGCCGGCCAGCGCGACCGGCCCGCCAAAGCCGGTTGTGCCCAGGCGAAGAAAATAGAGCACGAGCTGCCAGAGGGTATAGGCGGGCTGCTCCGCGGCGTCCGGCGGGGCCATGCCGCCTGATTGCATGCGATTCATCACGGGATCCTGTCAGGTAGCTGGCTATCAGGGCTTCCTGTTGGTGGAAAAGTGTGCGTATAGCGAATCCAGCACCGCGCCGATTTCCGCCAGCAGGGCGTCATCATCCTTCAGGCCCGGCCAGCATGGCCTCGAAGCCGCTGGCTTCCGGTACCGCAATGCCGCCGTTGGGCTTCGGCGCGGGCCGACGTCGCATCGGGGAAGAAGTCGACCATGCGGATCGCTTCGTAGGCACGCCCGTGACGGCGCAGCAGGCGATTGAGTTCGGCGCTGCTTTGATCGGACAGCGACTTGCGCGCCTCTGACAGGGCCGCCTGCAGTTCGGCATAGTCGGGGCTGCGGTCGAACAACGCCCGGAAAGCGCTCTCCTCCTCCGGATCGGCGGCACGGACATTCAGGAGCCAGGCTTGCCCGCCTTCCTGCCGCGCCTCGTCGGCCAGCTCGCGCAACTGGGCGACCTGCACGTTGCCCGCGGGCAATAGATAGGCGCCGTCACGCAGGGCGGCGCAACCAATGGTAGAAGCCCATAACTCGCATTTCAACAATGTAGATATCTCTACAAAAAACGCTCTTGAGCCACATATGAGACATGAGCTGGACCCCCGGCCGCGCCCGCACGCGATAGGTCAGGTAAAATCCCGCCCCATGTCGCGCGTGATTGCCATCCTCCTGATGCTGATCCTGCCGCTGCAGGCACGCTCGCGCATTCCGCCGGGTTCCCGGTGAATCCCGGTACTTCGCTGGCCGAAGCCAACCGCATGGGCGCACTGGCCGAGACGTTGGTCCGCCAGGTGCCTGAAGTCACCCAGGTGGGACGGCGCACCGGCCGCGCCGAACTCGACGAACATGCCGAAGGCGTGCATTCGTCCGAGATCGACATCGACCTGAAGCGCTCGGATCGTAGCCGGGAGCAAGTGATGGCCGCGATCCGCGCCCAGCTTGCAAGCCTTCCGGCGTCGGTCGCGATAGGCCAGCCGATTTCGCACCGGCTGGATCATTTGCTGTCCGGCGTGCGGGCGCAAGTCGCGCTCAAGATCTATGGCGATGACCTCGATACGCTGCGCGGGCTGGCGGAGAGCGTGCGCGGGCGGCTCGCTGCCATACCGGGGCTTGTCGATATCACGGTGGAGCGCCAGGTATTGATTCCGCAGGTAAACGTGCGGCTCGACTACCGCAAGGCAGCGCAATACGGCATCCCCGCGGGCGAGGCGCTGAAGGCTCTGCAGACCTTGTCCGATGGTTCGCGCATCACCCAGCTCATCGAAGGCGTGCGCCGCTACGACCTGGTGGTGCGCTTGCCGGATGCCGGCCGCACGCCGCAGGATTTGTCCCGCATCATGCTGGAATCGCCGCGCGGGCCGGTGCCGCTGTCGGCTCTCGCCACCGTCGAAGAGGGCGACGGCCCCAACCAGATTGGCCGCGAGAATGGCCGGCGGCGCATCGTCGTCTATGCCAACACCGACGGCTCGGATATGTCGAGGATCATCAGCGAAGTGCGCGGCGCCGTGGCGCGCGCCGGGCTGCCGGGCGGTTACTTCATCAGCATCGAAGGCCAGTTCCAGGCGCAGGAGCAAGCCACGCAACTGATCGTGCTGCTGTCCCTGGTGTCGCTTGCGCTGATCTACCTGGTGCTCTATTCGCGCTACCGCTCGACGACGCTGACGCTGATCATCATGGCCAACATTCCGCTGGCGCTGATCGGCAGCGTCATCGCGATGTGGATCGGCGGACTCGCGCTGTCGGTGGCATCGATGGTCGGCTTCATTACGCTGACCGGCATCGCCACCCGCAACGGCATCCTGAAAGTCAGCCACTACATCAACCTGTGCCGCCACGAAGGAGAAACCTTCGGAATCCCGATGATCGTACGGGGATCCCTGGAGCGGCTGACCCCGGTGCTGATGACTGCGCTGGTCGCCGCATTTGCGCTGGTTCCGCTGCTGGTGTCGGCCGATGCGCCAGGCAAGGAAATCCTGGATCCGGTTGCCGTGGTGATATTCGGCGGCCTGGTCAGCTCGACCATCCTGGATTCCGTGCTGACGCCGCTGGCCTTCTGGCTGTTCGGGCGCCGCCCGCTGGAGCGGATCCTGTCGCAGCGGCAGGGCGACATGTACTGAACATGGGCTTTGGCAGCGACGCCCCCAAGTTGCTGCATCAATGGAGTATGCGATGAAGAAGCAGATCACAACCATCCTGATTGCCACCAGCCTTGGCGTGTCCGGCCTGGCGCTGGCCCACGGTGCCGGGCCCGCGCAGTACGGCGGCATCGTGCAGACGGCCAGCGACCTGCAATTCGAACTGGTCAACAAGGATGGCGCAGTCACCATCTATGTTGACGACCATGACAAGAAATTGCCCGTGGCCGGTGCCAGCGGCAAGCTGACGGTGCTGACGGGTGCCAGGAAGACGGAAACCACGCTTGCGCCGGGCGCTGGAAACGCGCTCGTGGCTGCCGACAAGCTGTCGCTGCAGGCTGGCGCCAAGCTGGTTGCGACGATCCGGTTTGCCGACGGCAAGACCGTGACGGCGAGATTCGTGGCGAAGTGATTTGTGGCCAAGTGATTCGTCGACAGTAACAGGTGCCGGCCGGACCAGGGTGGCGAAGGCGGATCATATGTGCCCGTCAACACAGTTCGGAAGCAGGCGGGCCTTCGGCCTGCCTTGACGCCCTCGCCATTGGTGTAGCACCATCGTTCGCTAGCAAAACCTGCTCGACCTCGCCATGAACGACCCGCTCAAACCTTCGCCCACCATCGCCAGTGAATGGCAGTCACCGCCGGACCGTACCAGCGTGACTGACGACGCGCATGTCGAAGACATCATCCCGCTGCCGCCGCCCGAACACCTGATCCGCTTTTTCCCGATCCGGAACACGGCGGTCGAGTCGCTGATCACGCAGACGCGGCAGCGTATCGCGCGTATCCAGCATGGCGAGGACGACCGGTTGCTGGTGATCATGGGACCCTGCTCGATCCACGACCCGCAGGCGGCACTCGAATATGCGCGGCTGTTGCTGGAGCAGCGGCAACGCCATGCCGGCACGCTCGAGATCGTGATGCGCGTGTATTTCGAGAAGCCCCGGACCACGGTCGGCTGGAAAGGGCTGATCAATGATCCTTATCTGGACGAGAGCTACCGCATCGACGAGGGCCTGCGCATTGCGCGCAGCCTGCTGGTCGACATCAACCGCCTCGGCCTGCCGGCGGCCGGCGAGTTGCTCGACGTGATCTCGCCACAGTACATCGGCGACCTGATCTGCTGGGGCGCGATCGGCGCCCGCACCACGGAAAGCCAGGTGCATCGCGAGCTGGCTTCAGGCATTTCAGCGCCGATCGGCTTCAAGAACGGCACCGACGGAAATATCAGGATTGCGATCGACGCGATCCAGGCCGCATCGCGACCGCACCACTTCCTGGGCGTGCACAAGAACGGCCAGGTCGCGACGGTGCACACCAAGGGAAATCCGGATTGCCACGTCATTCTCCGCGGCGGCAAGGTGCCCAACTACGATGCGGATTCCGTGGCGGCGGCGTGCCGGGAGTTGCAGGCGGCAGGGCTGGGCGACGCGCTGATGGTGGATTTCAGCCACGCCAACAGCAGCAAGCAGCATCAGCGTCAGCTGGACGTGGCGCGGGATGTGGCGCAGCAGATCCGCAGCGGCAGCCGCTCCATCTTCGGGGTCATGGTCGAGAGCAATCTGGTGGCCGGCGCGCAGAAGTTCACCCCGGGGCAGCACAGCCCGTCCGCCCTGACCTACGGGCAGAGCATTACCGATGCCTGCATCGGCTGGGAGGATTCGCTGGCAATGCTGGACTTGCTCGGCGAAGCGGTCAATGAACGGCGCGGGCACAAGCGCAATTCCTGACCCGCAAGCTACCGGCCTGAGGACCACCCCAGGCCGGTCCAGTCAGCGCACGCGTTGCTTCAGGTTGCCGTACCCGCCTGCGCCTCGGCCGCGATCTCCCGGATCGCCTGCTCGAAGGCCTCGACCGGCTGCCCGCCCGTTACCAGGTAGCGGTTGTTGAAGATCACCGACGGCACCGACTGGATGCCCATCTGCTGGTACTGGCGCTCTTCGGCGCGCACCTCGTCGCCGTACTGGCCGCTTTCCAGCACCTGGCGCGCGGCGTCCGCATCCAGGCCGACCGACGCCGCCGCCTCGAGCAGCACGGCATGGTTGCCCGGATCCTTGCCATCGGTATGGTAGGCGCGCAGCAGCGCCAGCTTCAGCGGGACTTGCTTGCCCTCCAGGCCGGCCCAGTGCAGCAGCCGGTGCGCGTCGAACGTGTTGTAGACGAAGGCGCGCTCGCCGAAGGTGAAGCCCACGCCGGCGCCGCGCTCGCGGATCATGGCCTGGGTTTCGGCGATCTGCGCGGGCGTGCGGCCATACTTTTTGCCGAGGTAGTCGACAATGGCCTGGCCTTCGGGGCCCATGTCGGGGTTCAGCTCGAAGGGATGCAGCACGATCTCGGCGTCGACTTTGTCGCCCAGCCGCTGCAGCGCGAGCTGGAGCGAAGACAGCCCGATGGCGCACCAGGGGCAGGCGATGTCGGAGACGAAGTCGATTCTGAGGGGTTGGGTCATGGCGATTTCCTGGCAGGCTCAAACGGGAAGTTGGCCGACAGGGTAGCCTGACTTGCGGATCTTTGCTGGAAGGGTCTTTCCACGGCGGCCGGGCTGGAGGGCCCGGCCGGCAGCGGCGTGTCAGTCCCAGTGGCGGCCCGGGCCGCGGTAATCGCGGTGCCCGTCATGGCGGTGGGCCCATTCGCGCTCGCGCCATTCGCGGCGAGCCTCGCGGTATTCCGCGCGGTGATAGCCGGGGTGATAGCCGGGGTGATAGTCGGCCCGATAGTCCGGGCGATAGCGCACCGGCACCGGGGCCACTACCACCGGGCGTGCCGGGGCGTAGGCGACTGGGGCGGGGGCATACGCTACCGGCGCGGGCGCCGGCACGTAGACCGCCGGGGCCGGGCGGTACACCGGCGCCGGCTCGGCGACCACGACGGCGGGCGCGCCGATATTGATGCCGACGCTGACGCCGGCATGGGCTGCGGCACTCGCCGCCAGCAATGCACCGCCTGCTACTGCCATTGCCAGGATTCGTTTCATGGGTGCCTCCCAAGGGGCGTTGGACATGGGCTCACTGTAGGGGCAGGGTCCGTAATATTGGGCGCTCGAAGTGTTGCAAGTGTGACGCGGTGTAACCTGCCCATCCACCCGCGCGCCTGTATCATGCAGCCTCGCAGTTCATTGCCCCGTGTTGCCCATGCGCCGTACCGTCCTGCCCGCCGCCGCTTTCCTCGCCTTTTCCATCCTTGCCGCAATGCCCGCCGTGGCGCGCGCCGAGCCTGACCTGCAGGCCGGCAAGGCACTGTTTGCCACGCGCTGCGCGTCGTGCCACTACGTCGGCCGCAATGCGCGCGGCGCGTTCGGGCCGCAGTTGAACGGCATCTTCGGGCGCCAGGCGGGCACGACAACGGATTTCCAGTATTCGGAAGCGATGCGCACATCCAGGGTGGTGTGGTCGCGCGACACGTTGAGCGCCTTCCTGCGTTCCCCGGCCAAGGTCGTGCCGGGCACCAAAATGCGCTTCTGGGGCATGGGCAACGACAAGCAGATCGAAGACCTGCTCGGCTACCTGCAGACCTTCCGGTAAGGCCTCCGCCTAATCCTCTTCGCCGGGGAAATGCGGCCCCGGCCCTGCTCCGGCCAGCGCATCCTGCGGATTGCGCAGCGGGCACGCCTTCAGCGACAAACAGCCGCACCCGATGCAGCCATCGAGCTGGTCGCGCAGCATCGTCAGCGTGCGGATGCGTTCCTCCAGGTCATCGCGCCAGCTGGCCGACAGCCGCCGCCAGTCCGCCACTGTCGGCGCGCGCCCGTCGGGCAGCTTCTGCATCGCCGCCGCGATCACCGCCAGCGGCAGCCCCATGCGCTGCGCCACGCGGATCACCGCCAGCCGCCGCAGCACGGCGCGCGCATAGCGGCGCTGGTTGCCGCCGCTGCGCGTGCTGGCGATCAACCCGCGTGATTCATAGAAATGCAGCGCCGATACCGCGATGCCGGTGCGTTCGGCCACCTGCCCGACCGACAGCAGTTCCTCGGCAGGTCCTGGCCGGCGCCGGCGCGGCGCATCGGCCGTGGCAGGCACGGCGGGAACAGGTCGGGAAGTCTTGGGCATGGCTGGGTGGAGGGAGGGCGGCGGCGGGAATGCCCATGCTACCACCGTGGCCGCGCTTGACCTTAACCTAACTTGAGGTTTGATACTTGCGGCTCCATTGTTTGCCCTTCTCTCAACACAGAGTTAATGACCATGCTGACGCCTGCCCGCCCCAATGCATCGCTGAACCTGATCAATCCCCCCGCGCTGTACGATCCGCGTCCCAACGGCTATTCGCACGTGGCGGTGGTGGAAGGGCCCGCCCGCATCGTCTACGTGGCCGGGCAGGGCGGCGAGGATGCCGCCGGCTGCCTGGCGGCGGATTTTCCGCGGCAGGTGGCGCGGGCCATGCAGAACCTGCGCATCGCGCTGCAGGCCGCGGGCGCCGACGTGGGCGATGTCGCCAAGCTGACGGTGCTGGTGGTCGACCACTCGCACGACCGCCTGCGCACCTTTGGCGCCGCGCTGCGCGAGATGTGGGGCGACCGGCCCGCGCCGGCCTGCACGCTGATCCCGGTGCCGCGGCTGGCGCTCGACAACATGCTGTTCGAGATCGAAGCCACCGCGGTGCTGCCCGGCTGAGCCGCGCGGGCAGCCGCCGCAGTACGTTACTGCGGCACGCGTGGCGCGGCGCTGAAGGTCTTGTTGACGATCTTCCACGCGCCGTCGATCTGCAGCAGCGTCATGTAGTCGGTAAAGACCACGTCCGGATGCTCCAGCACGACCTTGGCCACGCCGGCATTGCCGACCACGTCGAACTGGCTGATGGCGCGCCGGCGCTGCGCTTCATCGGCCGGCGGATGGCCGGGGCAGCGCGCGGCGATAAAGTCTTCCACCGTCAGCGAATGCAGCTTGCCGTCGCGGAACGAGACGATGCGGGCGTCGGCATGGAAGGCGCGGCGCATCACCTCGGGGTTGCCGGTGGCGTGGCCCTGCAGGTAGTCCTCGATCGGGGCCAGGGCGGCGGTGTGGCGGGAAGTCAGGCCGGTTGCACTGTAGGTCATGGTCTCCTCCAAAACTGGGCGGCGCGGAAAGCACCCGGCCGCTACATTGAAAGCACTGATTGTATTCCAGTTTTGTATGCAAAACAGAAGCGCCGGTCTACGCCTGTGAGAGCGACGCGACGATCTGCTCCCGCAGCCAGCGATGTGCCGGGTCACGGTGCACGCGCTCATGCCACAGCATCGACATCTCGTAGCCCGGCACCTCGACGGGCGGCTCGACCACGCGCAGTGCCGGCGCATCGCGCACCAGGCGCTGCGGCACCATCGCCACCAGGTCGGTGCTCGCCAGCACCGCGGCGACAAAGAGGAAATGTGGCACCGACAGCACCACGCGGCGCTGCATGCCGGCCAGCGCCAGCGCCTCGTCGGTAACGCCGGAGAAGCCGCCGCCGTCGGGCGACACCATCACATGCTCGAGCGCGCAGAACTGCGCCAGCGTCGGCCGCCGCTTCAGCCGGGGATGGCCGGCGCGGCCCGCCAGCACATAGCGCTCGGTGAACAGGGCGCGCCGGTGCAGCGCGGGCGGCGAGCCTTCGGTCGTGTGGAAGGCCAGGTCCAGCTCGCCCTGCTCGCACTGGCGGGCGATGCGCGACGGCACCATCTCCAGCACCGCCAGCCGCGCGCCCGGGGCGGCGGTGCGCAGCGCCCGGATGGCCGGCAGCACGATGGTCGATTCGCCGTAGTCGGTCGCCGCCACGCGCCAGGTATGCGTGGCGGCGGCGGGATCGAAGGGACTGTCGGGCGACACCGCATGCTCCAGCGCGGCCAGCGCTTCGCGCAGCGGCTCGCGCAGTGATTCCGCCCTGGCCGTGGGCCGCATGCCGCGCGGCCCGGGCAGCAGCAACGGATCGCCGAAGTAGTCACGCAGCCTGGCCAGGTGGACGCTGACCGATGGCTGCGAGAAATGCAGGCGTTGCGCGGCGCGGGTCACGTTGTGCTCGGACAGCAGCACGTCCAGCGTGACCAGCAGGTTGAGGTCGAGCCGCCTGAGATTAGTCATGACAATACCTGTGATATTGGATATTCATTTCCAATATACCTCGCGGCGGCCTAAGCTGGCTTCTCCCGATCATTGCTTACCCAAGGAAGCCGCTGTCATGAACGTTCTTATCGTCTACGCCCACCCCGAACCCACCTCGCTCAACGGCGCCATCCGCGATTACGCGGTGCAGCGGCTGAGCGATGCCGGCCACCAGGTCCAGGTATCCGACCTGTACGCGATGCAATGGAAAGCGCAGCTCGATGCCGCAGACAGCAAGGCGCGCCGCGGCGATGCGCCGTTCCATCCTTCGCTGGATTCCAGGCACGCATTCGAGAACGGCCTGCAGAGCGACGATATCGCGCGCGAGCAGGACAAGCTGCGCTGGGCCAATACGGTGATCCTGCAGTTCCCGCTGTGGTGGTTCTCGATGCCGGCGATCCTGAAAGGCTGGATCGAGCGCGTCTACGCCTATGGTTTTGCCTACGGCGTGGGCGAGCACTCGGACGAACGCTGGGGCAACCGCTACGGCGAAGGCATGCTCGCCGGCAAGCGCGCGATGCTGGTGGTCACCACCGGCGGCTGGGAATCGCACTACAGCGCGCGCGGCATCAACGGGCCGATCGACGATGTCCTGTTCCCGATCCAGCACGGCATCCTGTACTACCCCGGCTTCGACGTGTTGCCGCCGTACGTGGTGTACCGGACCAGCCGGGTCGACGACGCCCGCTTTGCCGCGATCCGTGCAGAGCTGGGCGAGCGCCTCGATACGCTGGCGACCACGGCGCCGATTCCGTTCCGGCCGCAGAACGCCGGCGACTACCGGATCCCGGCGCTGACGCTGCGCGAAGACGTGGCGCCGGGCCTGGCAGGGTTTGCCGCGCACGTCGCATGAGCCGCGCGCGCGGGGGCACCGTGCGGCAGGCAGGCGCCTGCCACCGTCATTCAGCGCGGATATCCGCGCGCGCGGCCACTGCGCGCATCTCCGGCAGCTCCTTCTCGACCCGCGCCCGCACCGCGGCGCCGTTGCCGTAGGCTGGCGTCAGCGCCAGCTCGACCATGCGCGCGCGCGTGGCCGGGGCATTGGCGACTTCGGCCAGCGCCTTTTCCAGCTTCTGCTGCACCGGCGCGGGCAGTCCCGCCGGCGCCAGCAGTGCGAACCACGTGCCCATCTGGAAGCCGGGATAGCCGCTTTCCGCCACCGTCGGCACCTGCGGCAGCGCCGGCAGCCGCTGCGGTGACAGCACCGCCACCGGCCGGATCTTGCCGCCCTTGATCAGCGGCAGGCTGGCAACCACGGTATCGACCGCCACCTGCACCTGCCCGCCGGCGAGCGCGGTCAGGCTCGGCGCGCTGCCATTGAAGGGAACGTGGACCATGCGGATGCCGGTGGCGGACTTGAGCATCTCGCCGCCGAAATGCACCGACGAACCCGTGCCGAACGAGCCATAGGAGAACTTGTCGGGATGGGCCCTGGCCTGCGTCACCAGGTCCTTCACCGAGCCGACCTGCGCATCGGGATTGGCAACCAGCACCAGGCTCATGTCGGCGACCAGGCCCAGCGGCGTGAAGCTCTTGATCGGGTCATAGCCCAGGTGCTGCCGGATCGCCGGGTTCAGCGTCAGCGTGGTGCTGGCCGCCAGCAGCAGGGTGTAGCCGTCAGGGGCTGCCTTGGAGACCTGGGTGGCGCCGACCACCGTGCTGGCGCCGGGCTTGTTCTCGACCACTACCGGCTGGCCCAGCTTTTCGCCGAGGCCGACAGCGAGCAGCCGGCCCAGCAGGTCGGTGGCGCCGCCGGCGGCGAACGGCACCACCAGCCGCAACGGGCGCTCGGGCCAGGCTGGCGCCTGCGCCATGGCAGGCGCCGTGGCCATCGCCGCGCTGAATGCGGCACAGGCGAGGAACAGCTTCGGGGGCAATGCGGTCATCGGATTCACTCCTGCCGGCAGTTGTAGGAAAGCGAAGCGTGGGCACCGGCCCGGGTCAGGCCGGGCCGCGTGTGTTGTGATGGTGTGGTGTGTTGTCGAACTAGGCCGCGCGGTCCAGCCACGGGCTGCGCACGCGCGAGAAGCCGCCGGCCTGGTCGTAGGCATGGCCCAGCTGCAGCACCGCCGCGTCGGCCTGCGCCGGCCCGATGATCTGGATGCCGGCAGGCAGCCCCTGCGGGCCGAAGCCGGCGGGCGCGGCCAGCGCCGGCAGCCCGGCCATGGTGGCCGGCACCACGACCTGCATCCAGCGGTGGTAGGTGTCCATGTCACGGCCGCCGACGCTGCGCGGCCAGTCCCATCCGGCGTCGAACGGGAACACCTGCGCGGCCGGCAGCACCAGGTAGTCGAAGCGCTCGAACAGCGCGCGCAGTGCCTGGTACCACGCGCTGCGCTCGCACAGGGCTTCGTAGACGCGCGTGCCGGGCAGCGCCAGGCCGCGCTCGATTTCCCAGGCGGCCTCGGGCTTGAGCAACGCGCGCGTGGCGGGGTCGCGGTACAGCGTGCCATTGGCGCCGGCCACCGAGAAGCTGCGCAGGTCGATCCACGCCTGCCACAGGCGCTCCAGCTCGAAATCCGGCAGTGCGGCGTCGACGTCGCAGCCGAGCGCGCGGAAGTGGTCCAGTGCCTGCTCGCAGGTTTCGAGCACACCGGGCTCGGTCGGCAAGTGGCCGCCCAGGTCGCCAAGCCAGCCCACGCGCACACCTTTCCAGTCGCGCGCGGGGGGCAGCGTGAAGGCGCCGGGCGCTTCGGCGCGCCGCGTCAGCGGCATGCGCGCATCGAAGCCGGCCTGCACCGACAGCAGCAGCGCCAGGTCGGGCACGTTGCGCGCCATCGGCCCGGCCACGCTGAACTGCTGGAAGAAGACCTCGTCGGCGGGCCCATGCGGCACGCAGCCGACCGACGTGCGCAGGCCGTACACCTGGTTGAAGGCCGCGGGCGTGCGCAGCGAGCCCATCATGTCCGATCCGTCCGCCACCGGCAGCATGTGCAGCGCCACGGCCACCGCCGCGCCGCCGGAGCTGCCGCCGGCCGAGCGCGCCGGGTCGAAGGCATTGCGGGTGGTGCCGTAGACCGGGTTGTAGGTATGGCCGCCCAGGCCGAACTCGGGCGAGTTGGTGCGGCCGATAAAGACCGAGCCCGCGGCGCGCATGCGCTCGAAGATCGCGGCATCGCTCCGGGTGACCTGCCCGGCAAAGATCGGCGACCCCTTGGTGGTAACCATGCCCGCCGCCGGGCTGATGTCCTTGGGCGCTTGCGGAAAGCCGTGCAGCGGGCCGCGGCTGTCGCCGCGCGCCAGCTCGGCATCGAGCGCTTGCGCCTGGCTGCGCAGCACGTCGCGGTCGACTGGCGCGACGATGGCGTTGACGCGGGGGTTGTGGCGATCGACCTGGCCGAGGAAGGCCTCCAGCACCTCCACGCAAGAGACCTCGCGGGCATGGACGGCGCGCGACAGGGCGACGGCATCGAGTTCGGTGATCGGGTCGGTGGGAAGCGCGGTGGGAAGCGCGGTGGGAAGCGTGATGGAAAGCGCGCTGGAAAGCCTGTTCGCCATGGGTTCTCCCGGTGTCTCCTGTGGTGTCGGGAAAAAGCATACGGGCCCGGCAGGGCTTTACGCAATCGATGATTTTTTCAAATATCCTTGCATAAAACGCAAAGCGGCTCGCTGCACTGCCGCATTCCACGGAGCTGCCCCCATGCTGTCGCACCGCCTGCAGGACACCTCGCTGCGCTACTTCCTGGAGGTGGTGCGCAGCGGTTCGCTGACCGAGGCGGCGCAGCGCCTGAGCGTGACCGTTTCGGCGGTCAGCCGGCAGGTCGCGGCACTGGAGGCGCTGCTGGGCGTGCCGCTGTTCGACCGGCGCCCCCGGGGCATGGTCGCGAGCGCCGCCGGGGAACTGCTCGCCGCCTATGCGCTGCGCGGCGCCCTGGAAGCGGACCGCGTCGTGGCGGAGATCGCCGCGCTGCAGGGGCTGCGCCGTGGCCGCGTGCGCATTGCCAGCTCTGCCGGGTTTGCCATCGAGTTCCTGCCGCGCATCATCGCCGAGTTCCGCGAGCGCTATCCGGGGCTGCATTTCCATGTGCGCGTGGCGGCGCCGGCGGAGGTGACCGGCATCGTGCTGCATGGCGACGCGGACATCGGTATCACCTACAGCCGTGCGGCCGAGCAGGGCATACGCATCGAGCATCGCCAGCCCGCGCCGGTCATCGCCATCATGCGGCCCGACCACCCGCTGGCGCGCTTTCGCAGCATCACGCTGGCGCAGATGCAGCCGTACCCGCTAGCGCTGCCGGAAGGCGACAACACTGTTCGGCAGCTGTTCGACATTGCCTGCGGCGAGCGCGGCATCGTGTTCGATCCGGTGCTGGTGACCAACCACTTCGAGACGCTGACCAGCTTCGTGCTGCATGGCGGCGGGCTGTCGATCTCGGGCGCGGTGACCGTAGGCGACCGCCTGCGGCGCGGCGAACTGCATGCCGCTGCCATCCGCGAGCGCGGCATGCGCAGCCGTGCGGTCGAACTGCAGACGCTGGCCGGCCGCACGCTGCCCGAGGGAGTGCGCGCTTTCCTGGACTTCGCCCGGGAGCGCCTGGCGGCGGAGATGGGCGCGGCGGCCTGAATCCTGCGCTGGGGGCGCTGGCTATGGCGCGCGCTTGCGCCGGGCGGCGGGCCGGTTCAGCACCACCCACGCGGGTGCATGGTCGCTGGGATGATCCTCGCCGCGGACCCAGGTGTCGACGCCCGCATCGCGCAGCCGCGGGGCGAGGTCGGCGCTCAGCAGCAGGTGGTCGATGCGCAGCCCGGAGTTGGTCTGCCAGTGCTGGCGGAAGTAGTCCCAGAAGGTGTAGACGCGTTCCTCGCCATAGTGCGTGCGCAACGCATCGGTCCAGCCTTGCGCCAGCAGGCGCGCGTAGGCCTCGCGGCTTTCAGGCTGCAGCAGCGCGTCCTTGCGCCACGAGCGCGGGTTGTAGATGTCTTCGTCGGTGGGCACCACGTTGTAGTCGCCCGCCAGCACCACGGGGTGGCCGCTGTCGAACAGCGTCTGCGCGTGTTCGATCAGCCGCGCGAACCAGGCCAGCTTGTAGTCGAACTTGGGCCCGGGCTGCGGGTTGCCGTTGGGCAGGTAAAGGCAGCCGACCAGGATGCCGTGCACGGCTGCCTCCAGGTAGCGGCTGTGGCTGTCGTCGGGATCGCCGGGCAGGCCGCGGCGGACTTCCACCGGATCGGCGCCGCGCGCCAGGATGGCAACGCCGTTCCACGACTTCTGGCCGTGCCAGACGGCGCCGTAGCCGGCCTCGCGCAGTTCGCGCGCGGGAAAGCTTTCGTCGGCGGTCTTCAGTTCCTGCAGGCAGGCCACGTCGGGCGCCTCGCGCTCCAGCCAGTGGCGCAGCGCGCCGACCCGGCTGCGGATGCCGTTGATGTTGAACGTGGCGATCTTGAGCGCGGGCATGGGCACCTTGCGCGTTGGTAATGAGGCAGGAACGAGGCCGGCCGACACAAGTGCCGGCCGGGGCATCTGCCGCGCGCACCGGCGCTGCACCGGTGCGCTGCTGCGGCAAATCAGGCGCGCCAGGTGCTCCCGGTTGCCTCGGACGTACTCGTGCTGCCGGCGCTGGTGCCGTGGCCCTCGCGGCGCACCCGGATGTCGTTGTTGACTTCCTTCACGCCGTAGGTGCCGTCGGCCAGATCCTCGATGTAGTACTTCTGGCCGCGCTCGCGCACCGTGCCGGTCAGCGACACCACGCCTTCGTTGACGTCGACGCTGACATCGCTGACATCGACGCCGCGCGCATAGCTGAGCCGCTCGCAGATCTGGTCGCGGATGCGGTCGTCGCTGCGCTGGTAGCCGCGCGGGCCAGCCTTGCGCTCGTGCTCGCGCTGGTCGGTGCCGAACAGGTCGCCGACCGCCTCGCCGATGCGGCGGCCAAGGTTGTAGAGCACGCCGCGGTCTTCCCGGTCGTCGCCGCGATAGCCTTCGCGATCATCGGTTTCCCACCCACGCTGGCGCGCCGCCGCGCGGCTGTAGCGCTGGCCGTAGCGCTGCTGGTCTTCGCGCTCGTCGCGGTCCTCGGTCCAGTAGCGGGTGTCGCTGCGCAGGTCGCGGAAGTAGCGGTCGCGGTTGCGCTCGCGAGCGATCTCATACGGGTCGCGGGCGCGCTCGGCGCTTTCGCGCCACTGGCGGTCGGCGTATTCGTCATCGCGTTGCCACGCCTGCGGATCGCGCCATTCGCCTGCGCGTTCCCAGCCATAGCCGCCGTTCAGGCCGTAGCTCAGGCTGCTGCCGGCTCGGCGGCGATAGCGCTCTTCGTCCCGGTCGCGCTGGCTGCGCTCGTCGCGCTCATACCGCCGGCTTTCATCGCCCTGGTAGCCCTGGGAACCCTGGAAGTCCTGGCGCTGTGGATAGTCGTAGTCACCGCGCCACGCCCCGGCGGAGCGCTGCTGGCCGCGGCTGCCGTACTCGCCTTGCGTCGGCCGCTCCGGATACCGGCCGGCTCCGTACTCGTCACTGTAGCCGCCGCCCTGGCGTGCCGGCCCGCCGTAGCTGGTCTGGCCCGGCGTCAGCTGCTGGCGACGGCGCTGCGCCTGCCAGCGGTCGCGGTCGCTTTCGGATTCCGGTTGCCAGTCGTCGTCGTCCCACGCCTGGCGGCGTTGGCGTTCGTCGTAGTAGTAGCTCATGCTGATTTCCTGATATGTGAATGGCGCCATACGCGGACGAGCACAACAATGTCCGCATTCCGGTGGCGGGTTATCAGGAGCGGCAAGATTCATACCGTGCGGCAGCCGCGCGCCTGCGGCCCGGGTGACGCCGCAGGCCGTGCAAGCCTTGCAGACCTTGTAAGGGATGCAGGGTGGGGAACGGGGAGAAATGCCGCGTTCTCCACAACGGGGCGGCGCCGCGAACCAGCGGACAAAAAGCGACACCCGCATGGATAGGCTGGTGCGGGCGGCCGCGGCGACGCTTGTGTTTACCCTGAAAACCAGCCCGAGCCACGCCCGCGACACCGGCGGATATGTCAGAATCCGCCGGCAACCCGTCGCGCCGACGCAACGGCAGGGCCCCGCAACCACACTGGCATGACAAGCACAACAAGAGTCCTGATCGTCGAGGATGACCCGGCGGCGCAGAGCCGCCTGGTGCAGGCCGTCGAGATGCATGCTCCCGCCAGTACCGTGGCCGGCTGCGCCGGCAGTGTCGCCAATGCCCTTGCCTGGCTGGCGCTGCACCAGCCCGATGTCCTGCTGTGCGACCTGGGCCTGCCGGACGGCAGCGGCATCGCCGTGATACGCCAGGTGCGCGAACGCTATCCCGAGTGCGATTGCATGGTGGTCACGGTGTTCGGCGACGACCAGCACGTGCTGGCCAGCATCGAAGCCGGCGCCATTGGCTACCTGCTCAAGGACGAGACCACCGACCGCATCGCCGCCTCGATCGGCGAACTGCGCGCCGGTGGCTCGCCGATGAGCCCGCTGATTGCGCGCCAGGTGGTCAACCGCCTGCGCGGCGAGCCCGCCGGGGCCGCCGAATGCGCCGGACGCGGCAACGCCGCCCAGCGCGGCGTCACGCTGTCCGCGCGCGAAAGCGAGATCCTCGACCTGATCTCGCGCGGCTATACCTATGCCGAGACCGCGCGCTATGTCGGCCTGAGCGTGCATACCGTGCAATCGCACATCAAGAACATCTACGGCAAGCTGGCGGTGCGCTCGCGCGGCGAAGCCGTGTATGAGGCCGCCAAGCTCGGCCTGCTCAAGTCCCTGTAGCTTCCTGCGCCATGCCGCCGACCTGGCTGCGACTCACCCGGACCTTGCTTGCCGTCCTTGCGGTACTGCTGCCGCTGTCGTGGCTGGCGTCGCCGGCGCGTGGTGCCGCGCCGGCCGCCAGCGACGGGCTGGCGGAGCTGGAGCTGGCCGTGCGCAGCGCCACGCTTAGCGACGGCAGCGTGCTGCCGGCGCAGCCGCTGACGCTGCCGGACTATTGGGACCGCGCGCTGCCGGGCAAGTCCGGCATGGCGGTCTACGACCTGCGCTTTGACCGCGGCTGGCCGGCGGCGGCAGCGGCAGGGCTGTTCGTGCCGTGGGCAGGCGGCAGCTACGAGGTGCGCCTGAACGGCATCCTGGTGGCGGCGGGCGGCAGCCTGGGCGCGCCGTCATCCGCGCTGGCCAAGCGACCCTACTATGTGCCGTTGCCGCCGGAGCTGGTGCGCGAGCACGGCAACGCGCTGCGCATCACGGTGGCGGCGCGCGCGTTTTCACGAGCCGGCCTGCTGCCGGTCACGGTGGGGCCGGCCAAGGCGGTGCGCGCGCGCTACCAGGACGCATTCATGGTGCGCGTGGCCGGGCCCTTCATTGTCGCCGTGCTTAGCGCCGTGCTCGGCACCATCGCGCTGCTGATCTGGTGGCGCCAGCGCGACCCGCTGTTCGGCCTGTACGGCCTGGCCGAGATCGCCTGGAGCGTGCGGCTGCTCGACTATTTTGTCGACGACCTCGCGCTGCCGCCGGAACTGCGCAGCTATATCGTCGCGGCCGCGCGCGAGGTCTTCCTCGGCGCCATCGGCAAGTTCTGCCTGCTGGTGATCCGCGTGCCCTGGCGCTGGCTGCACCGCACGCTCGACGCCTACCTGTGGCTGGCATTGCCCATACTGGCGCCGCTGGCCGCGCTGTCGAGCCATCCGCTGGTGTTCCCGCTGAGCTGGCTGGCCAAGGTCGGCATCATCCTGACGGTGGCGGCCGCGCTGGTATGGGCCGCGCTGCGGCATCCAAGCCGCGAGGCCAGGCTGCTGGCCGCCACCGTGGGCGTGTCGGCGGTGCTGTTCCTGGGCGACTGGCTGCGCGTGTGGCTGACCGGCGACTACTACTGGGTGCACTCGATGACCCGCTATGTCTCGGTGCCGTTCAGCGTGGTCATGGCGTGGATGCTGGTGGAGCGCTACACCAGCGCGGTACGCAGCCTGCAGCGCGCCAACCAGGTGCTGAGCGAGCGCGTGGCGCAGCGCGAGGCCGAGTTGCGCGCGGTGTTCGCACGCGCGCAGAAGGCCGCCGCCGAGCAGACCGCGCTGCGCGAGCGCAGCCGCATCCTGCGCGACATGCACGACGGCCTCGGCAGCCAGCTGGTCACCACGCTGTCGATGCTGGAGTCAGGTCAGCCCAGCCGCGCGGAGATCGCCGGGCAGGTGCGGCATGCGCTGGACTCGCTCAAGCTCTCCATCGATGCCATGCAGGACACCGGCGGCGACCTCGCCGCGGTGCTGGGCAACCTGCGCTACCGGCTGGGGCCGCGCATCGAAGAGGCCGGCATCGCCATCCGCTGGCAGGTCGAGCGGCTGCCGGTGCTGCCCCACTTCACCGCGCGCAAGGTGCAGGAGCTGCAGTACCTGCTGCTCGAGGGCATCACCAACGTGCTGCAGCACGCCGGCGCCAGCGCGATCACGCTGGCGGCGCATGCCGACCCGGTGGCGCAGGTGATCCGCGTCACGCTGGGCGATGACGGGCGCGGCTTCGATGTCGACGCCCCGCGTGGCGGGCGCGGGCTGCGCAATATGGGGGTGCGTGCTGCGGCGATCAGCGGGCGGCTGCAACTGAAATCGGTACCGGGCCAGACGACGCTGACGATCGAACTGCCGCTGGCGCCGACGGGGGATGAGGACGGCGAGGAAGGTGAGGGACTGGCACCCGCCGCATGATCGTGCCGCGGCGGCATGCCAGGGCGCAGGCCGGGCGGGGACGTAGCCGCCCGCCATCACCGCCCGCAGGAAGCCTTGCGCATTGCTTCCTGGTTACGACGCCTGCCCGGCTCGCAACGGCAGCGTCCGTACCGCCAACGCTGCCAGCGATGTGGCAGTGGCGAGCGCGGCCACGCCCGTCCAGCCGGCATGCGCCAGCGCCAGGCTGCCGAGCGCGGCGCCCGCGGCCATGCCGGCGAACATGCAGACAAACAGCACCGCGTTCAGCCGGCTGCGCGCGCCCGGGTCGATGCCATAGACAATGGTCTGGTGTGCGACCAGCGTTACCTGCACGCCCAGGTCGAAGCCGACGGCGGCGGCCACCAGCAGCCCGAGCTGCGCCTGCGGCGACAGCCATGGCGCCAGCAGCATGGCGGCAAAGGACAGCGCGGCGAGCGCGGCGCCGAGCCGGGTCACGGCCTGCGGGCCGCGGCGGTCGGCGATGCGGCCCGCGATCGGGGCGCCGAGCGCGCCTGCCGCACCGGCCAGCCCGAATGCGCCGGCAGCTTCGCTGCCAAGGTGGAACGGGGCGCCATGCAGCATCACCGCCAGCGTTGACCAGAACGCGCTGAAGCCGACCGACAGAAGGGCCTGCGCCAGCGCCGCGCGGCGCAGGTCGCCATGCCGGCGCCACAGCGTCAGCAGCGAGCCCAGCAGCGCGCGGTAGGGCATCACCGCGGTCGGGGCGAAACGCGGCAGGCTGCGCTGCGCCACCAGCGCCATCGCGGCGATGCTGCCGGCGGCGGCGATGAACATCGCGCGCCAGCCGAATTGCGCGGCGACAAGGCCGCTGACCACCCGCGACAGCAGGATGCCGAGCAGCAGCCCGGTCATGACCGTGCCCACCACCTTGCCGCGCTGCGCATCGGGCGCCAGCGTTGCCGCGGCGGGCACGATGTCCTGCGCCAGCGTGGCGGACAGGCCGATGGCCAGGCTCGCCGCCAGCACCAAGCCGATGCCGGGCGCCAGTCCCGCCAGCAGCAGGGCGGCCACCAGCGCCGCCGACTTGGCCAGGATGATGCGGCGGCGGTCGAAGCGGTCGCCGAGCGGCGCCAGCAGCAGGATGCCCAGCGCATAGCCAAGCTGCGTCAGCGTCGGGATGGCGCCGACAGCCGTGGCGGAGGTGTGCAGGTCAGGCGCCATGATGCCGAGCATGGGCTGGCTGTAGTACAGCGACGCGACGGCGAGACCGGCGGCAGTGGCGAGCATCAATACGAGGCGTGCCGGCAGCGCCGGTGCCGGCGATGGCGCCGCGATGGCAGCGGCGGGCGAGGGGGAAAGGCAAGACATGGTCGTTGTTCCTGAATCTGGTGATTTCGTTGAAAAAAGGCAGATCCGCAATCGGTGCAGTGGATGCGATGGATGCAGATGTTGTCCGGCCCCCGCGTTTTCTGGTAGAGGTGTGCGGTGAACAACGGCTATACGAGGCGCGTATGACCAGATCCCGGACCACTGCACGGGCCACCGCACGGGCCGGCACCCCGGAACCCGCTCCGGCCAGCGCCGGTGCCGACCGCATCGACCTGCTCCAGACCTTCGTGCGCATCGTCGAGGCCGGCAGTTTGTCGCAAGCCGCCGCGCAATTGCGGACCACGCAGCCCACCGTCAGCCGCCGCCTGCAGGCGCTGGAGCGGCAGCTGGGCGTGCGCCTGCTGCAGCGCTCCACGCATGGGATGAAGCTGACCGAAGACGGCGAGCGCTGCTACGAGCGCGCCAAGGCGCTGGTCGGCGACTGGGCGACGCTGGAGGCCGACCTGCGCGGCGCCGGCTACGCGCCCGAGGGCACGCTGCGCGTGGTGGTGCCGCATGCCTTCGGCCAGGACCTGATGGTGCCGCCGCTGGCCGCCTACATGCGCCAGTACGACCAGGTCGCGGTGGAGTGGCTGCTGCATGACCGCACGCCCGACTTCATCGCCGAGGCCATCGATTGCGCCATCCATGTCGGCGAGGTGCGCGAGCCCGGGCTGGTCGCAGTCAGGCTGGCCGAAGTGCCGCGCGTGGCAGTCGCCGCGCCGGCGCTGCTCGAAGGCCGGCGGCTGCCGCTCCAGCCCGAGGAACTGGAGGCGCTGCCCTGGCTGGCGCTGCACACCTTCTACCGCCAGGCGATGACGCTGTCGCACGTGGCCAGCGGCGACTCCCGCGAACTCCGGTTCCGGCCGCGGCTAAGCACCGACAGCCTGTACGCGTTGCGCAGTGCCGCGCTGCAGGGCCTGGGCGTCGGCGTGGGCTCGGCGTGGATCTTCGCCGACGACATCGCGCGCGGCGACCTGCTGCACCTGCTGCCGGAGTGGCAGGCCGAGCCGCTGCCGGTCTACCTGGTTTATCCGTACGCCAGCTTCTACCCCGCCAGGCTCAGGTTGTTCATCGATGCCATGCGCGAGGCGGTGCCGGCCATGGCGGGCGTGCAGCCGCCGCGCGCCGGGCGCAGGCAGGCACAGACCGGGGCGGGCAAAGCGAGGGCCGGAAAGCGATAGACGACGGCACACCGCAATCGCGCAGAGGACTCCGTCGGTATCGCCGACATTGACGTGCAAGTACCGTTTTTCTGCCCCTGGTGCGTGCATTTTGCCCCGATGCCGGGCATTTTCTGCACCCCGTTTGCGCATCGTCAAAACGATCGGAATTCGTGCTTCAGGCCTGGAAAACGCGGCCGATAGCCCGGGGGAAAGCCAACCCCTTGCCGAGCCCGATGACCGCATTTTTCCGCCCCGCCGAGCGCCTGATGGCGCGCCTGAACATCAACCAGAAACTGACCCTGATCGCAGCGCTGTTCCTCGTGCCGCTGTGCGGCGCGATGTACGTCGTGCTGCATGGCTCGGCGCAGTCGATCCGCGCCACCGACAGCGAACGGCGCGGCCTGGTCATCGTCGGCCACGCGCTTGATTTCATGCGCGAGACGCAGATCCGGCGCGGTGCCGCGAATACCGTGCTGGCCGGCAACGCCGGCTTCCGGCCGACCTTCGACGCGGCCGACGGCAAGGCCGCGGCCAACCTGGCCGAACTGCTGCGCGCCACCACCGCCAATCCTGGCTTTGCGCTCGAGCCCGCGGCGCGCAAGCTGGAGCAGGACTGGCAGCACATCCGCGGCCTCGGCCTGAGCACCTCGCGCGGACCGCTGTTCGAGCGGCACAGCGCGCTGGTCAGGCAGACACAGCTGTTCATCGCCGACGTGGCCGACCGTTCGGAGCTCGCGCTCGACGGCGAGGCCGGCGCCTACTACCTGATCAGCCTGATGGTTGGCCCCATGCCGCGCCTGGCGGAGCACAGCGCGCTGGCGCGCGGGCGCGGCGCCGGCATCATCGCGCGGGGCGGCTATGCCGATGCCGCGCAGCAGGCCGACCTGGGCGCGCTTGCCGAGCAGATCCAGGAGGGACTTGAAGCCATCCGGCGCGATGCCGCGCGCGTGCGCAGGAATGCGCCGGCACACCAGCCGCAGCTCGACGCGGCCATGCAGCAGCTGGCGGCGATGGACAATTTCCACCGCACGCTCAAGGCGCGCATGCTTGGTGCGAGCGGCATCGGCATCGATGCCAAGACCTATTTCGACGAGGCGACCGCGGCGATCAACGGCGTACTGGCCGCCAACAGGGAGTTCTCGGCCATCGCCGGCGCCATGCTGGCGCAGCGCATCGCCGCACAGCAGCGCCAGTTCGTGCTGCTGGCGGCGCTGGGCGTGGTCGCGCTGGCCCTGGCCTTCTATCTGTTCGGCGGCTTCAGCCGCGGCATGCGCAGCGATGTGCGCACCGTGGGGGACATGGTCGACCGCATCAACGCCGGCGACCTGAGCCTGAGCATGGCGGTGCACGGGCGCGACGAACTCAGCGAGGTCAAGCGCCACCTGCTGTCGCTGGTGGACAGCTGGCGCGGGCTGATCGGCGATACCAAGGCCGGCGCGCACAATGTGCTGGCTGCCGCCGGCGAGATCGCGCAGGGCAATATCGACCTGTCGGCGCGTACCGAGCAACAGGCCTCTTCGCTGGAGCAGACCGCGGCCAGCATGGAGCAGCTTACCGCCACCGTGCAGCAGAACGCCGGCAGCGCCGGGCAGGCCAGCGAGCTGGCGCGCGAGGCGTCGGACATCGCGCTGGCCGGCGGCGCCGCGGTGGGGCGCATGCGGCAGACCATGCAGGACATCGAGGCCGATTCGCGCCGCATCGTCGACATCATCGCGGTGATCGATGCCATCGCCTTCCAGACCAATATCCTGGCGCTGAACGCCGCGGTGGAGGCGGCGCGCGCGGGCGAGGCCGGGCGCGGCTTCGCCGTGGTGGCGACCGAGGTGCGCGGGCTGGCGCAACGTGCCGGCAACTCGGCCAGGGAGATCGGCACGCTGATCTCGCAGTCGGCGCAGCGGGTGGCGTCCGGGACGTCGCTGGCGGTGGACGCTGCCGCCAGCATGGACAGCACGGTGGCCGCGATCCGGCGCGTGACGGCGATGATGGACGAAATCAGCCATGCCTCGCGCGAGCAGAGCACCGGCATCGCGCAGGTCAACCAGGCGGTGGCGCAGATGGATCAGGTCACGCAGCAGAACGCCGCGCTGGTGGAGGAGGCCGCCGCCGCGGCGCAGTCGCTGCAGGCGCAGGCGCAGCAGATGCAGCGCGCGATGGCGGTGTTCCGCACCGAGGCGCAGGCGGCCTGATGCCGCTGGCGCGGGGTCAGCGCCGCAGCAGCCAGATCACGACCGAGACCACCACCGACACCAGGATGCAGGTCGTGATCGGCAGGTAGAAGCTGAAGCCGTCGCGGACGATATGGATGTCGCCGGGCAGGCGGCCAAGGCGGTCGAACGGCAACTTCGACAGCCAGGGCCAGGCGGCGCCGGCGGCAAGCAGCACGGCGCCCAGGATGAGGAGCAGGCGTTGCATGGGATGGGGAGGGTCAGCGGGCGATCCTGAGGCATTTGACCGGCAGGTCGACGCATTGATTCCGGTCTGCCGCAGGCCAGCCATCCTGGTCAGGATGCCGTGATTTACATGGATTTCGGAATGTAAATTGAAGGCTCGCGCTTTTTGTATGAAATTTCCTTATTCGTATGGATGGTTGGGATAGAAAATTTCAGTATTTCGTAAAACAGTGAAATAAATATCCAAAATAGTGAGGAACAGATAGTGAAAAACCCGAGATAGGTGGAGATTCCTGGTGAATCGAGGCTCTGATGCGCACGCCTTTTTGCCGGGTTAACGCCAATTCTTGGCCTCAATGCCCGTTGCCTAAGATTCGTTCAATTAGAGAACGTGAGTTCGCTATTAGAACAAATCGCGGTGCCGGTCGTGCCTGCCTGCAGGCGGACCGTGCGATTTCCAAGGCAGACGGAGACAATAGTGCCCCAATCCCTCCAAACCAAGGCTGGCGTCGCGGACGTCCAGGCCCTGATCGACGGACAGCGATTCACTGCTTACCAGTGGCTGATCCTTGTGCTTTGCTTCCTTGTGGTTGCCGTCGACGGCTTCGATACCGCCGCCATCGGGTATATCGCGCCGGCGCTGGTGCAGGACTGGGGGATCGAGAAATCGGCCCTCGGGCCCGTCATGAGCGCGGCGCTGTTCGGCCTCGCCTTCGGCGCGATCTTTGCCGGCCCGCTGGCTGATCGCATCGGCCGCAAGAAGGTGCTGGTGCTGTCGGTTTTCTTCTTTGGCGCCTGCAGCCTGGCCACGGCCTTTGCGCCCACGCTGGGCTGGCTGACGGTGCTGCGCTTCCTGACCGGCCTGGGTTTGGGCGCCGCCATGCCCAATGCCGTGACGCTGACCGCCGAGTTCGCGCCGCAACGCCGCCGGGCCGTGCTGGTGAACACTATGTTCTGCGGCTTTCCGCTCGGCTCCGCGGCCGGCGGCTTTGTCGCCGCCGCGATGATCCCGCATTTCGGCTGGCACAGCGTGCTGCTGCTTGGCGGCATCGTGCCGCTTGCGCTGGCGCTGCTGCTGGTGGTGCTGCTGCCGGAGTCGGTGCGCTACATGGTGTTGCGCAACTATCCGGCCGACCAGATCCGCCAGCTGCTGCGGCGCGTGACCGGCGCGGACGTGGGGGCAGCGAACGCCTTCGTCATCGGCGAGCAGGCGCCCGCGACCCGCTCCGCCATCGGCACCGTGCTGGCGCCGGGCTATCGCCTGGGTTCGGCGATGCTGTGGTGCACCTACTTCATGGGCCTGGTCATCTTCTACCTGCTGACGAGCTGGATGCCCACGCTGATGAAGGACGCCGGCTTCTCGATCCAGCACGCGTCATTCCTGACAGCGCTGTTCCCGCTCGGCGGCGGCATCGGCACCATCGCGGCCGGGTGGTTCATGGACCGCTTCAACCCCAACAAGGTGATCGCCATCACCTACGCCGCCACCGGCGTGCTGATCTACGCCGTGGGGCACGGCACTGGCAGCCAGGTGCTGCTTGGCGTGCTGATCTTTCTCGCCGGCACCGCCATGAACGGCGCGCAGTCGTCGATGCCGTCGCTGGCCGCGGCGTTCTACCCGACGCAGGGCCGTGCCACCGGGGTGGCGTGGATGCTTGGCATCGGCCGCTTCGGCGGCATCACCGGGGCCTTGCTCGGTGCCGAACTGCTGCGCCTGCATCTGGGCTTCGACACCATCTTTACGCTGCTTGCCGTGCCGGCATTCCTGGCTGCCGGTGCGCTGGTGGTCAAGCATTTCAGCGGCAGTCATGCCCCGGGTGCCGACGCCGAGGGCAGCGCCGGCGTGGCAGCTCACTGAGCCTCACTGAGCAGTCCTGAGCATCACTGAGCCGCAAGCGGCCGGGCCGCGGCGCGGATGCAGTCAGCCAGCGCTTCGGCCATCGGGCTGAGGGTGCGGTCGCCGTGCCGTAGCAGGCCGATCGGTTCCTCCGTGCCCTGCGTATCGAGCGGCAGCAGGACCAGTTCATCCTCGGCCACCGCGCGCTGCGCGGCAGACAGCGGCGCCGCCCACACGCAGTCGCTGTGGCGGGCCAGCAGCCGCCCGAGGTAGGCGTCCGATGTTTCCACGCATCCGCCCGGCAGGGGCAGGCCGTGGCGGGCGAGCAGGCTTTCGGTGTTGTGGCGGGGGATCGAGCCCGCTGCCGGGATCACCAGCGGCCATGCCAGCACGTCAAGCAAGGTCGGCCGCGATACGGCGGCAAGAGGGTGCGCGGAACGCACCGCCAGCGCCAGCGAGTCCGGGCCCAGCGATTCGAACCACAGGCTTTCCATGGCAACCGGGTCATCCATCCGGCCAATGACCAGATCCAGCACATCGGCCTTGAGCTGGTCGATCAGGCTGCGGTTCATGCCGGTCTGGACGGCAAGCCCGACCTCGGGGTGCGCGGCGCGGAAGCGCAGCAAGGCATCGGTAAGCACCGCCGGCACGACGCTGGGCAGCGCGCCCAGCCGGATGCGCTCCTGTGGCTGCGCCTGCTCGCCGGCCATGCTGTCGGCCGCCGCATCGATATCGGCGAGGATGCGCAGCGCGTGGCGCAGGAAGCGCGTGCCGGCGGTGGTCAGTTCCGTGCCCGCGCGCTGGCGCACCAGCAGGCGCGTGCCGGTCAGCTCCTCCAGTTCGCTCAGGGTCTTGGACACGGCTGGCTGCGTCAGCCCCAGGCGATCAGCGGCGCGGCCCAGGTGCTGGGTCTGCGACACCGCCACGAAGCAGTAGAGATGCCGCAGCCGCACGCGGTTGCGGAAGATTTCGAGCGCGGGTGGGGCGGGGTTTTTCATGCTGAAAAGTTATCGTAATTCTTGGAAATCTCAATTTACATGACTTTATGTGTTGCTTAAAGTCATACCATTCCAACGACAAGGAGACTGCGCAATGACCCGCCTTGCCCAGTATCGACGTCCCTACTGGGACACCCAGCCCGAATACCGCTTCGACCCCTACGCTTCCACGCAGAAGCGCTCGCCTGGCCAGCCGCTGATTGCGCTGCCGCAGTCGCTGTCCGAAGTGACCGGTCCCACCTTCGGCGCCGAGTTCGTCCGCGAAGGCGATAACGACCTCACCGTCGGCAACGGCGGCGAGCCCATCGGCGAGCGCATCCTCGTGACCGGCCGCGTGCTGGACGAGAATGGCCGGCCGGTGCCGAACGCGCTGATCGAGGTGTGGCAGGCCAACGCGGCCGGCCGCTACGTGCACAAGCGCGACCAGCACGACGCGCCGCTGGACCCGCATTTCTCCGGAGAGGGCCGCACCGTCACCGACGCCAACGGGCACTACCGGTTCAAGACCATCAGGCCCGGCGCCTATCCCTGGCGCAACCACCACAATGCCTGGCGGCCGCAGCATATCCACTTCTCGTTGTTTGGCAATGCCTACGCCACGCGGCTGGTGACGCAGATGTACTTCCCCGGCGATCCGTTGCTGCCGTTCGACCCGATCTTCAACTGCGTGCCGGACGAGAAGGCGCGCGACCGGCTCATCGCCAGCCTCGACTGGGAGACCACCCAGCCCGAATACGCGCTCGGCTACCGTTTCGATATCGTGCTGCGTGGCCGCGATGCCACGCCGATGGAGTAAGACCATGCTTTACGCCACCGCATCCCAGACCGTCGGTCCTTACCTCCATATCGGCCTGAGCGGGCTGAACTGCGCCGACCTGACCGCCAGCGCACCGGCACTGGCCGGCCAGCGCATCGTGATCGAAGGCCGCGTCACCGACGGCAACGGCGAGCCCGTGCCCGACGGCATGGTCGAGATCTGGCAGGCCAATCCCGCCGGCCGCTACCGCCACGCCGAAGACACGCGCGAACTGCCGCTGGTGCCAGGCTTTACCGGCTTCGGCCGCGTGCCGACCGAGGCTGACGGGTCGTTCCGCTTCGTCACCGTCAAGCCGGGCGCCGTACCCGGTGCCGACGGCCGGCCGCAGGCGCCGCACATCATGGTGTCGGTGTTCATGCGCGGGCTGGTCAAGCACGTTGCCACGCGCATGTACTTCCCGGACGAGGCCGCGGCCAATGGGGCCGATCCGGTACTGGCGCTGGTGCCGGCCGAGCGGCGCGGCACGCTGGTTGGCAACGATGCCGGCAATGGCACGCTGCGCTGGGATATCGTGCTGCAAGGCCCGGGCGAGACGGTGTTCTTCGATATCTGACACGCCGCGCCGGCGGCCGGGGACTCTCCCGGGCCGCCGGCGACAAAGCATAATCAGGTGGTCGTCATCGCCACGACCCCTACCGATCGCCCCCATGCCAACCGTCACGCGTCTTACCGATCCCATGTTCGGCAGCCCCGCGGTGCTCGACATCTTCTCCGACGCCGGCACCGTGCAACGCATGCTTGCCGTCGAGGCCGCGCTCGCGCGCGCCGAAGCGCAATGCGGCGTGATCCCGGCCGCTGCCGCGACCGTCATCACCGAAGTCTGCAGCGACGTCGGCGCCATCGACCGCGATGCGCTGGCGCAGGCCGCGGTCGCCGCCGGCAATCTGGCCATTCCGTTTGTCAAACAGCTGACCACCGCCATGGCTGCGCGCGATGCCGATGCGGCGCGCTTCGTGCACTGGGGCGCCACCAGCCAGGACATCATCGACACCGCGCTCGTCCTCCAGCTGCGCGACGCGCTGCGCGTACTCGATGCCGACCTGATACGCCTGGGCGAATCCTGCGCCGCGCTGGCCAGCGCGCACCGCGCCACGCCGATGGTGGCACGCACCTGGCTCCAGCATGCACTGCCGACCACCTTTGGCTGCAAGGCCGCCGGCTGGCTCGACGCGCTGCGCCGCGACCTCGCCCGCCTTGATGCGGCACGCGCGCAGGCCCGCGCGCTGCAGTTCGGCGGCGCCGCGGGCACGCTCGCCAGCCTTGGCGACGCCGCGCCCGGCGTAGCCGCCGCACTGGCCCGCGAGCTGGGCCTGGTCGCACCCGTGCTGCCATGGCATGCGCATCGCGACCGCATGGTCGAAGTGGCCGCCACGCTTGGCATGCTGACCGGCACGCTCGGCAAGATGGCGCGCGACATCTCGCTGCTGATGCAGACCGAGGTGGCGGAAGTGGCCGAGCCCACCGGGCCCGGCCGCGGCGGTTCCAGCACCATGCCGCACAAGCGCAATCCGGTCGGCTGCGCGGCGGTGCTGACGGCATCGGTGCGCGTGCCGCCGCTGGTGGCCACCATGCTGTCGGGCATGGTGCAGGAACACGAGCGCGCGCTTGGTGGCTGGCAGGCAGAATGGGACACGCTGCCGCAGATCGTCACGCTGGCCGCGGGCGCGCTGCGCCAGATGGGCGAGGTGGTGGCGGGGCTGCAGGTCGATGCGGCGCGCATGCGTGGCAATCTCGATCTCACGCATGGGTTGATACTCGGCGAGGCCGCGATGCTGGAGCTCGGCGGCAGGATCGGACGCCTGCAGGCGCACCATCTGGTGGAGCGCGCCTCGCGCCGCGCAGTGGCCGACGGCACCAGCCTGCGCGATGCGCTGGCCCGCACGCTGCAGGAGGAACCCGCCCATGCGGGCTTGCTCGACGACGCCACGCTCGACCGCCTTGCCAACCCCGCCAACTACGCGGGCCAGTCATCGGCTTTTGCGGATGCCGCGGTGCAGGCGTGGCAATCCGCGCTTGCCGGACGTGCCGCACGCTGACTGGCCACGGATTCTCAGGAGACTGCATTGCCCTATCTCGATCACGCCGGTGCCCGGCTCTTCTACACCGTCGACGGCCCCGAGGCCGCGCCGGCCATCATCTTCTCCAACTCGCTCGGCACCGACCACACCATGTGGGAGCCACAGGCCGCCGCGCTGGCCGGGCGCTTTCGCGTGGTGCGCTACGACACGCGCGGCCATGGCCGCTCGACCGCACCCGGCGATGCCTTCACGGTTGAACAACTCGGCCAGGACGTGATCGCCATCCTGGATGCATTGGGCATCGGCCAGGCCGTATTCTGTGGCCTGTCGATGGGCGGCCTGACCGGGATGTGGCTCGGCATCCATGCGCCCGAGCGCTTTTCCCGCATCGTGCTGGCCAATACCGCCGCAAAGATCGGCAACGCGGAGGGATGGAACACTCGCATCGACACCGTGCTGCGCGACGGCATGAGCGTGATGGTCGCGCCTTCGGTCGAGCGCTGGTTCACCCCCGGGTTTGCCGCCACGGCCGACCGCGCGCTGGACGGCCTGCGCAGCGTGCTGGCAGGACTCGATCCACGCGGCTATGCGGCCAGCTGCGCGGCGGTGCGCGACGCCGACTTCCGCGAGACGGTGCCGTCGATCCCGGTGCCGGTACTGGTTGTCGCCGGCAGCCAGGACCCGTCGACCACCGCGCAGGAGGGCCGCGCGCTGGCCGATGCGATTCCCGGCGCGCGTTTCATCGAACTGCCTGCCGCGCATATCTCCAGCTTCGAGCAGCCGGGCCGCTTCACTGCCGCACTGATCGATTTCGTGCGCGGCCGCCTGCCCGTGACCGACGACCACGCGCGCTACGACGCCGGCCTCTCGGTGCGGCGGGAGGTGCTCGGCAGCGCGCATGTCGATCGCTCGCTGGCGCGGCTGACGCCGCTCAACGAAGAATTCCAGAACCTGATCACACGCTACGCCTGGGGTGAGATCTGGACGCGCGAAGGCCTGCCGCGCCATACGCGCAGCCTGCTGACCATCGCCATGATGGTGGCGCTGAACCGCGCGGATGAACTGAAGCTCCATCTGCGCGCCGCCGCCAACAACGGCGTGACGCGCGACGAGATCAAGGAAGTGCTGTTGCAGACGGCGATCTATTGCGGCGTGCCGGCTGCGAATTCGGCCTTCCACATGGCCGAGGAAATCTTCGCCGGGATGGACCAGCCCGCCTGATCCGTCAGCGCACCGCGAACGCCGGCAGCCGCGCCCGCCCCGATTGCCGGAACTCCGTGGGCGCCTGGCCCACCTGCCGCGCGAAGAAGCGCGAGAAATACGCCGCATCGGAAAACCCGAGCGACAGCGCGATGTGCTTGATCTCCAGGTCGCTGAAGAGCAGGTCGCGCTGCGCTTCGGCGAGCACGCGCGCGTGGATCATCTGCAGCGCTGACTGCCCTGAGGCCTGGCGGCACACGCGGTTGAGCTGTGTAGGCGTGATGCCGATGGTGCCGGCATAGTGGCCGATCTCCTTCTGCTCGCGGTAGTCCGATTCCAGCAGTTGCTGGAAGTGCTGAAAGTGCCGCGCCGGGCGGCTGCTGCTGCGCGCGGCGGCCGGCTGATCGGCATTGCCCAGCCGCGCAATGCCGATCAGCACCAGCGTCAGCAGCGCCGACAGCGACGCCCCGCGCCAGGCGGACACCGCTTCCATCTCCCCTCGAAACAGCGCCAGCGCATCCGCCAGCGCGTGCCCGCGCCGCACGCGGTCGTGGCGCGGGTGGTCGAACAGCGGCAGCGCATCCGGCACACCCGCCAGCAGCGTGCGCAGGTGGCTGTCGGTCATGGTGACAACCATGCCGTCAGTGTCCGGCGTAAACACGAAGCCGTGGATGTGCCGCGGCGGCATCGTCACCAGCGAGCCGCCGCGCAACGGCTCGCGGCGTTCCTCGAGCAGGGCTTCCCCGCCACCCGCGTGGATGTACAGAATTTGCAGGAAGCGCTCATGCCGGTGGGGCTTGATCTCCCACCCGTGCAGGCGGCTGCGCGCGGCGATGGACTCGAAATGCAGCTGGTCAGACAGCGGCTCGGACGAATTCACGCCATACAGGGAGTAGGTCGGGACAGGTTTCACGGGGGGCGTCAGTGTTTACCAGCAATGTTCTGATTGTCCTGTCATCGGTTCGGTCTGTCCATTCCGTAGCGGGCCTCCGCCGACTATCGTTAGCGCCGGTAGATCGATATGTACAAGGAGACAAGACATGCGCACCCAGGTTGCCATCATCGGCGCCGGCCCCGCCGGCCTGCTGCTCGGGCAGTTGCTTACCAAGGCGGGCATCGACAACATCATCGTCGAGCAACGCAGCCCGGAATACGTGCTGGGGCGCATCCGCGCCGGCATCCTCGAGAGTGTGACCGTCGATGCGCTGGAGCGCGCGGGCGTGGCGGCGCGGCTGCATGAGGAAGGCCTGGTGCACGACGGCATCGAGCTGTCGTTCGATGGCCAGCGGCATCGGATCGACCTGCACGCGCTGGTCGGCCGCAGCGTGACCGTCTACGGCCAGACCGAGGTCACGCGCGACCTGATGGCGGCGCGGCAGGAAGCGGGCATCACCACGGTCTACGAGGCGCAGGATGTCAGCCTTCATGATTTCGATGGCGCCAGGCCGGTGGTCCGTTACCGCAAGGACGGCGTGGCGCACGAGATCCACTGCGACTACATCGCCGGCTGCGACGGCTTTCATGGCGTCAGCCGCCAGAGCGTGCCGCTTACCGCCACGCAGCTGTTCGAGCGCGTCTATCCGTTCGGCTGGCTTGGCATCCTCTCGGACACGCCGCCGGTGGCGGAGGAACTGATCTATGCCAGCCACGAACGCGGCTTTGCGCTGTGCAGCATGCGCTCGCGCACGCGCAGCCGCTACTACGTACAGGTGCCGTCGAGCGAGCGCGTGGAGGACTGGTCCGATGAACGCTTCTGGGACGAACTGCGTTGCCGCCTCGATCCGCAGTCGGCGCAGTCGCTGGTGACGGGCCCGAGCATCGAGAAAAGCATCGCGCCGCTGCGCAGCTTTGTGTGCGAGCCGATGCGCTTCGGCAACCTGTTCCTGGCCGGCGATGCCGCGCATATCGTGCCGCCCACCGGCGCCAAGGGGCTGAACCTGGCCGCCAGCGACGTGCTGACCCTGGCCGATGGACTGGTCGCCGCCTACCGGCATGACGACAAGCGGGAGCTGGATGCCTATTCGGCGCGCTGCCTGCGCCGCATCTGGAAGGCCGAGCGCTTTTCATGGTGGCTGACTTCGCTGATGCATCGCTTCCCGGCTGCGGATCCGTTTGCGCTGCGCATGCAGCGGGCCGAGCTCGATTACCTGGTGGGTTCGGAAGCGGCGTGCCGGGTGCTGGCGGAGAACTATGTGGGGTTGCCGTACTGAACGGCCAAAACCGGTGCCGCGCGGGGCGTTGTCGGAAGAAAAAATAGAGCGCGGCACTTGCCGCGCTTTCCAACCCTGCATTCCGCAGGTCTTACCTGACTTCTATTGCCACCGCCCGCTCAGCCTGCGCCTGCAGCCGCAGGCTCTCCGTGGTCTGGCCCGACCCATCCGGGGTCCATCCGGGGGGCATCACCAGATAGCCAATCGCATTCAGCAGGCTGCCAGCGTTGAGCATGTCCTTGCCCAGGCCGATCCAGTGCTCGAACTGGTTGACCAGCGGGTTATGCGTGGTGGTCGGGTGGACCAGGCCGTAGCGGCAGGGCTCTGCTGCACGCTCTTCCACATAGGTGCCGAACAGGCGGTCGAAGATGATCAGCACGCCGCCGTAGTTGGCATCGAGGTAGTCGATGTTCGAGGCATGGTGCACGCGGTGCGCCGACGGGGTGTTGAACACGTATTCGAGCCAGCCCAGCTTGGGAATCCAGGTGGTGTGCAGCCAGAACTGGTACAGCAGGTTCAGGCTCACCGTGGCCAGTACCACTTCAGGACGAACGCCCAGGAAGACCAGCGGCGCGAAGAAGATGGCGGTGCCGGTGATCTTGCCGGTCCAGCCGAGGCGATAGGCGGTGCCCAGCGTCAGTTCGTTCGGCGAGTGGTGGACCGCGTGCGTCGCCCAGAAGAAGCGGATGCGGTGCGAGGCGCGGTGGTACCAGTAGTAGCAGAACTCTTGTCCGAGGAAGAGCAGCAGCACTGCGAGCGCGCTGTTGATCTCGACCGTGAAGAGGCGGTGCTGCCAGGCAAACGCAAACACGGGGGCGGCCAGCGACAGGGGCAGCAGCGCCAGCAGCTTGCGGCCAACCAGGTCGGCCAGCGACAGGGTGACTTCATGCCAGGGGTAGGCTTTGCCCTGGCGATTCGCCTTGCGTGCCAGGACGAAGGCTTCGACCAGAGAGACTGCCACGATAAACGCCGTGACGTAGAGGGTGAATCTGCCGAGAATGTGCATGTCAGGTCCAGTGCGGTGAGGTGGGACGCTTGGCTTGCGGGTTGCTGCTTGCTGCGTCGGTGAGGCAAATGTAGTGGCTGGACCCGTGCGGCGCCATCCAGCAATTATTTCGCCGTATGTCATGCCCGGCGGGCCGCGGGCGGTGTAACAGCGCGACATTTTTTCCACCGCGAAAAGCCGCCGTCCCTTTCCTATAGTTCGACCGTCGCCGCGCCACGGAGCGCGGCAAGAAACGAACCGGAAGGACCTGCCATGACGAAACGCCTCAGCAATCTTGCCTCTTCCTTGCACCTGCCCCTGCACCTGCCCCGCGTGCTCGGTATCGCCAGTGGCGCGCTGGTGATCCTGGCGAGCACGCCCGCCTTCGCGGCATTCGGCGGACACAGCACGGCCTATACGCCGCGCGGCACGTTCGAGAGCGGGCATATCGGCGCCTGCGGTGGCGGCAGCTGCTCGCACGCCGGCGGCATCGAGGGCCCGCATGGCGGCCTGGCCACCAATACCGGCACCGTCACGCGCACGGCGCCGGGCCAGTTCAGCAACAGCGGCACCGCCGTCGGCTCCAACGGGCGCTCGGTGCAGCACGACGGCAGCACCAGTTGCGCCGGGGGCACCTGCTCGCACAGCGGCGACCTGACCGGCCCCAACGGCCAGACCGCCACCACTTCCGGCAGCTTGACCCGCGAAGGCGTGGGCCAGTATTCGTCGTCGGGCACCGTCACTGGCGCAAACGGCAATACCTACGGGCATGCCGCCTCGACCAGCTGCGCCGGCTCGACCTGCTACCGCTCCGGCACCGTGACCGGCACGCAGGGCGGCACGGTCGTGCACTCGGGCAGCGCCACCAGCGTGGCGCCCGGCGTGGTGACCACCGGCGGCGGCACTACCGTGGTCCACGGCGCGGCGGTGACGACCGGCGGCACGACCGTCACCACGGTCGGAGCGGTCGGCACTGTGGCTGCCGTCGGCACGGTGGGTACGACCGTGGCGGTCAGCACGCCCCCGGTGGTGGTCACGCCGCCTCCGCCGGCGCCTGTCTACGTGCCGGCCCCTGCGCCCGCCACGGTGTACGTGCCGCCGCCCGCCAAGGTCGTGGTTGCCCCGCCGCCGCCTCCGGTGCGCGTGGTGGTTGCCGCACCGGTGCCGCGCACCGTCTATGTCGCGCCGCGCGCCGTCTACGTGACCCGCCCGCCCGTCATGATCCCCGGCCACTGGGCCGGCGGCGCGTGGGTGCCCGCACACTTGGTCTGAGCACAGCGAGGCGGTTTTCCCTTCGGTATCCCATCGCAAAGCGCCGGTAAATGACCGGCGGGCCTACCGCGCCCCACATGAAGAAGATGATTGCTGTGCTTGTGTTGTGTATTGTTTCTGCAGGCGCCTATGCACAAAGGGCCGCATCGCCGGAGACCCGTGATGGAACAGGTGAACAGGATTGTCGTGCTCGACGACGAAGCCGAGCTGCGCAACATGCTGCAGCGCTTCCTGACCGGGCACGGCTTCCGCGTGCGCGCGGTGGCCGACGGCAAGCAGCTGGACAAGTACCTGCAGCGCGAGCCGCACGACCTGCTGGTGCTCGACCTGATGATGGAGCCCGAGGACGGCCTCACCATCTGCAAGCGCCTTCGGGCAGAGGGCCACACGCTGCCGATCCTGATGCTGACGGCCAAGGGCGATCCGATGGACCGCGTGGCGGGGCTGGAAACCGGCGCCGACGACTACCTCGCCAAGCCCTTCGTACCCGACGAACTGGTGGCGCGCATCCGCGCGCTGCTGCGCCGGCAGAAGATGTCGGCCGGCGATCCCACCGTGACCACGCAGAGGCTGCGCTTCGGCGACTTCACCTTCGATGTCGGCAAGCAGACGCTGCTGCGCGGCGGCGAGCCGGTCGAAGTGCATTCGGCGCAGATGCTGCTGCTGCACGCGCTGGGATCGTCGCCGAACCGCGCGGTCAGCCGCGAGAACCTGCTGGCGCGGGCGCGCGGGCGCGACCATGATGCGCTCGACCGCAGCATCGACGTGCAGATCCTGCGGCTGCGCCAGATCGTCGAAGACGACCCGTCCAAGCCGCGCTTTATCAAGACCGTGTGGGGGGTCGGCTACATGCTGGTCGCCGGCGTGGATTCGTGACCCGTTCGTCGCCCATGCTCAGGCGCCTGCTGCCGCGCTCGCTGCTGGCGCGCAATATCCTGCTGCTGGTAGCGCTGGTGGCCATCACGCAGGCGTGCTCGCTGACGGTGCTGATGCATTACGTGCAGCGCCCGCGCATCGAGCGCGCCGCCATCGTCTTTGCCGACTACGTGCGCACGCTCGACCGCGTGGTGGCGGCAATGCCGCTTGACCCCAGCGGAGCCGCGGCCACGCGCATGGGCGCGCAGGCGCAAGAGCCCGAGCACGCCGCGGCGAAACCCGCGGCCGATCTGCAGCACCTGCTGCGCACCTGGCAACGCGATGTCTTCATGGAGGCGTTGCGGCGCCACCTGCCCGCCGACATGCCGGTGCGATGGCAGGCCGGCGAGGCCGAGCAACTCTGGATCCGCATGCATGTGGGCGGCGAGCCCCGCTGGATCGGCCTGCCGATCAGCGAGGACGTGCGCGCCGGCGGCATTGCCACGGCGCTGGCGCTGTCGACCGCGCTGGCGCTGCTGGCGGCCTTGACCGGCTACCTGATCCAGCGCCACCTGAACCGGCCGCTGCAGGACCTTGCGCGTGCCGCGCAGGACATCTGCGCGGGCTCGACGCCGCCGCCGCTGCCGACCGACGGTCCGACCGAGATCGCCCAGGTCAGCGGCGCCTTCAACCAGATGACGCAGGCGTTGCAGCAGGCCGAGCAGACGCGGGCACTGATGCTGGCGGGAGTCTCGCATGACATCCGCACGCCGCTGACCAAGCTGCGCCTGGCGATGGCCATGTCGATCCCGCGCGGCGCCGACGACGCCTTCGTGGCCTCGGCCGAGGGCTACCTGGACCACATCGAGACGATCCTGCAGCAGTTCATGGACTACGCCGGCAGCGGCGAGAAAGAGCAGCCGCAGCCCGGCGACGTCAACGCGCTGGTGTCACAGCTCGCCGCCGACTTCGCCGGCCTGGGCCATGAGTTCGAGCTGTCGCTGGCGCAATTGCCGCCGGTTCCCTATCGCCCGGTCAGCCTGATGCGGCTGCTGATGAACCTGATGCAGAACGCTGTCGTCTACGGCAAGTCTGGCTTCAGCGTGCGCACGTGGCGCGATGCCGCGTGTGCCTACGTGGCGGTCGGCGATCGCGGCACCGGTATCGCCGCGCACGAGCTGGAGCAGCTCAAGGCGCCCTTCAGCCGCGGCGCCAACGCGCGCGGCCACGCGGGCGGCACCGGGCTCGGGCTGGCCATCGTCGAGCGCATTGCGCGGCTGCACGGCGGCTCGCTGCAGTTCCGCCCGCGCGATGGCGGCGGGCTCGAAGCGGTGGTGGCGCTGCCGCTGCAGGCACCGGCGGCGTAGCGCAGCACCTCGCCGCACCCCGCCGCGCCGTGACATGGCGCGAAATAATTCCCAGATGGCGCTGCGCGCGGGTTTTTCCCATACTTCCGTCACCGCGATGCCGAACGGCAACACACTCGGCAACACCCGAAGCAGGCAACGCGGCAAGAAGCTCCCGATGGTTTGCGATCCCTGATGCAACGATGTCGGTGACAGCTTTTACAGACCACTGACGGCACCACTCGCCAACCCAAAGGAAACGATATGCGCAACGCTCTCCAGACCATCGCCAAGCAAACCAAGCGCCTGACCATCGCCGCACTCGCCGCCACCGCCATGCTCGGCGCCGGCTGCGCCAACGCCGGTGTCACTGGCATCAACCAGGTGGGCCTGATGCAGGCCGTGCACGCCGACGTGATCTACGTCCACGCGTTCGACGCCGATGCCGGGCAGGTGAAGCTTGACGGCGGCCTGGCGCAGAAGGTCAGGATGATGGCCACCGGCGGCTCGTCGGCGAGCGCGCAAGGCCAGACCGCCGCCGAAGCGCGCGAGCAGGTCGCCAACGAGATCGTGCGCGAGCTGCGCGGCATGGGCCTGAACGCGGTGCGTTCCGATGCGCCGGCGCCGGCTGGTGCCAGCGCGCTGATCGTCGAGGGCGATTTCCGCAAGATCGATGAAGGCAGCGGCCGCCGCCGCCTGCTGATCGGCCTGGGTGCGGGCAAGAGCGAAGTCGGCGCCGATGTGCGCATTTCGTACAAGCCCGCCAACGGCGCGCCGATCCCGCTGCAGAGCTTTGTGGCCAGCGCTGATTCGGGCCATGTTCCGGGCGTCGCGGAAACCGCCGGCATCGGTGCCGCGGCCGGGCATGTGGCGATGGCGGCAGCCGGTGGCGCCGGCGTGCACGGCGCCACGGAAATGACGCGCGACTCGATCTCCGCCGATGCCACGCGCCTGGGCAATTCGATCGCCAGCCAGGTCGCGGCCGCGAGCACCGAAGAAGGCTGGCTGACTGCCGCGGCGGCTCGCTAAGCCAACGGCTTGCTCCCCTCTCCCGCGTGCGGGAGAGGGGAGACAACACTGGCAGCTTTTGGCTCTGTCAGCACTATGCGGCCCCGCCTTGCGCGGGGCCTTCGTCTTTCGGGTCGCGCAGCACCTTGCTCACCACCCTGGAAAAGAACGCGAAATACAAGCCGGTCGACAGGCCGCACATCAGGATGCCGGTCAGCGCTTCCACGCTGCCCACCAGGCGCCATTCCTGCGGCAGCACCACGTCGCCATAGCCCGTGGTGGTGTAGGTCACTGCGCTGAAGTACAGGGCCGTACGCAGGTCGGGCATCCCCGCGCGCCAGTAGTAGAACAGGCCCCATGCCGTGATCTGCAGCAGGTGCAGCAGGATCGTGCACGCCGCCAGGCTGATCAGCGCATGCGTGGCGCGCCAGAAGTAGCGCGGCCCCGACGGGATCCGCCACTTGAGCCAGTGAAACGCCGCCAGGATGCCGATCGCGTGGATCGATACACAAAGCGCCATCAATAGAAATGCGGTGAGAGCCTTGATCAGCATAGTTGTGCCTGTTGGTGTGGCGCAACCCGGGCCGGCCGCGCGGCACCATGCTACTCCAGCGGCGCGACGAAGGAGAGCGCCATCGCCGGCGGCATCGCCTCTGCCACCACGCCGCCCACCAGCACCACCGCCGGGCTGGCTAGCCCGGCAGTCAATGCATCGGCCAGCGTTTGCACCGTGCCGGTCCACGAACGCTCTTCCGTGGCGCCGGCATGCATCACCACCGCCGCCGGCATGCCCGCGCGCATGCCGGCCGCCAGCAGCCCGTCGCGTATCGCCGCGAGCCGGCTCATGCCCATGTAGATGACCAGCGTGGTGCCGCCGCGCACCAGCGCGTCCCAGTCCGGCGAGCCGTGTTCGCTGGTGTGCCCGGTAACGAAGGTCACGCCGTGGCAGTGGGCGCGGTGGGTCAGCGCGATGCCCAGCGCCTGCGCCGCCGCCGCGCCGCTGCTGATGCCGTTGACCACTTCCACCGGCACGCCGTGCGCGCGCAGGAAGGCGGCTTCTTCGCCGCCGCGGCCGAACAGCAGCGGATCGCCGCCCTTGACGCGCGCCACGGTGCGGCCGGCCAGCGCATGCTGCAGCGTCAGCTGCTGGATGCGCGCCTGGGTGACCGAGCAGCGGCCGCCACGCTTGCCGACCCACTCGACATGCGTGCCGGGCCGGGCATAGCAGGACATCTCCGGCGAGACCAGGTCATCGACCAGCCATACGTCGGCGGAGCCGAGCGCGCGCACCGCGCGCACCGTGACCAGGTCGGGGCTGCCGGGGCCGGCGCCGACCAGCCAGACCTTGCCGGGCTTGAGGGGAGAGTTCATGCGAGTGACTCCTGCGTGCGTGGCGGCATGGCGTCAATGACTGGTGCCGGCCGAGCGCGTGGTCTTGTTGAAGACGTTGTATTTGCCGATGGGCTTGTCCATCGGGATGCGCTTCACTTCCCGCAGCGTGGCGGCGTCGTAGACCACGATCGCGCCGTCGCGCTCCATCAGGCTGACCAGCACATAGCGCCCGTCGCGCGTGAATTCAACATGCGCGGCGGTGCGGCCGGGGCTGGGCGTGACGCTGCCGGCGACTTGCAGGGTCTGCTTGTCGATCACCTGCAGCGTGTCGCGCCGCGGGCTCATCATTGCGTCCGCCCAGGCGTAGCGGCTGTTCTCGTGGCTGCGAAGGAAGAAGCCGGGGCCGTTGGTCGGGATGGCGGCGACAGCTTTCCAGTCCTGCATGTCGATCACCGGGATGCGCCCCTGCCCGAGGTCGGGCGACGCCATCACTGCATGGCCGCCCCGTTCCCACGTGATGCCGCTGCCGAGGTGGGGCATGCCGCCGAGCGCCAGCGAGGCCACCTTGCGGCCCTGGTCGAGGTCGATCACCTGGCCGCCGCCGCTGCGCGATGCGCCGAGGATATGGCGGTAAGGCTGGTCGAAGAAGAAGTCGTCGAGCACATCGTCCAGCACGATCGCACGCGGCGCCAGCGACGCCAGGGGCTCGCCGGCGGCGTCGGCATACGGGATCTCCCAGACCTCGGCAATGTCCTTCAGCGCCGCGATAAAACTGTGGCGAGGCGCCGCGTCGTAAACCGCCGATACCCGCGAAACGTCGCCACTGAGGCCCTTGACGTCGATCACCCGCTCCAGCGACAGGTCGTCGGCGCGCAGCAGCACCAGCGTGCGCGGCAGCGTATTGCCGGCCAGCACCCAGCGCCCGTCGTCGCTGACGGCAACGTTGCGCGTGTTGATGCCGACGCGGATCTCGGCGACATAGGCCAGGTTCCACAGGTCGTACTTGCTGACCCAGCCGTCGCGGCTTGCCATGTAGACATAGCGGCCATCGCGGCTGAACTTCGGGCCGCCGTGCAAGGCGAAGCGCGTGGCAAAGCGATGGATCGGTGCCAGCCTGTCGCCGTCGAGCACGGTCATGTGATGGCTGCCTGCCTCGACCACCACGAACAGGTTCTGCGGATCGGCGCTGAACACGGGACGCGCCGGCAGCGCGCCGGGTGCATGCATGACCACGTGGCTGGCCCGGATCGCGCCGGCGCCCCATTGCGGCGCGGCGGCCGGTGCCATGCGCAGCCAGCGCGCCAGGGCCTGCAGTTCGGGCGCCGGCAGCGTGGCGCCGAAGGCCGGCATCTGCGTCGCGGCGCGGCCGTCGCGCAGCACGGTGTCGAGTTCGCTGGGGCGCAGCCGCTCCAGGCTTTCCGGCAGCAGCGCGGGGCCCATGCCGCCGAGGCGGTCGGCGCCGTGGCAAGTGGCGCAGTGCTGGCCATAGAACGCGGCAGGATCGTGCGCGAGCGCGGATTGCATCCCGCAAGCGAGCGCCACGGACATGAGCCATCGGGCAAGGCGTGTCATGCCGCCACCTCCGCTTGGGGCGAGGTGGCGATTTCGGTGTCGCTGAGGTAGCAGCCCGGATCTTCCGCCCACGCGTTGCCGGTCAGTGCGAGCGCGCGCACTCGCGTATTGCCGTTGCAGATGGCACGGTGCGCGCAGTCAGCGCAGCGTCCCTGCAACGGGCGCGGCCGGCTGGCCAGCCCCGCCATCAGCGGATCGGCGCGGCTTGCCCAGATCTCGCCAAAAGGCCGTTCGCGCACGTTGCCCAGCGTGACATGCCACCACATCGTGTCGGGATGCACATTGCCGAGGTTGTCGATATTGGCGACACCCACGCCGGTCGCATTGCCGCCCCACTGTTCCAGCCGCTGGCGCATGTCGGCGACGCGGTGCGGGAAGCGCTGCGCGATCCAGTGCAGCAGGTAGACCCCGTCGGCATCGTTGTTGCCGGTGACGAAGTCGCCGGCATGGCCCGCGCGCGTGCGCTGCCAGACATGGTCGAACAGCCAGTCCAGCGCGGCACGCGTGAGCGCATGCCGCGCGTCCTCGGCGCGATGGCTGCGCGCGCGGCCCGCGTAGTTGAAGTGGGACAGGTAAAACTTGTCGATGCCTTCGCGTTCGGCCAGCGCGACCATGTCGGGCAGTTGCGCGGCGTTGGCCTCGGTCAGCGTCATGCGCACGCCGACGCGCAGGCCGGCGGCGCGCGCCACGCGCAGGCCCGCCAGCGCCTGCGCGAAGGCGCCGTCGCTGCGGCGGAAGCGGTCGTGCGTGGCTGGCAGCCCGTCCAGGCTGACGCCGACATAGTCGAAGCCCGTTGCGGCCAGCCGTGCAGCGTGGCCGGCATCGAGCAGCGTGCCGTTGGACGACAGCGACAGGTGGAAGCCGAGCGCGCGCGCATGCGCGGCAATGTCATACACGTCCGGCCGCAGCAGCGGCTCGCCACCGGACAGGATCAACGCGGGCACGCGCGCATCGCGCAATTGCGCCAGCACGCGCAGCGCCTCGGCGGTATCCAGCTCGCCCTTGAAGTCGGTATCGGCCGAGGTGGCATAGCAATGGCGGCAGTTGAGGTTGCAGCGGCGGATCAGGTTCCAGATCACGACCGGCCCGGCGGCCTTGCGGGCAGGCGGCACTGGCCCGGCATCGCGCAGGGCTTCCATGAATCGGGACAGGCGGAACATCAGCGTGGCTCCTGTGGGGCAGCGCCCGCCGGCGGCAGGCGCAGGCCGGTTTTCTTCAGGATGCGGGTGGACCACAGCACGTCATGCGCGCGGCAGGCGTCGCCCAGCAGTGCCGCGATACGGGCTATCTGCGGCGCCGCGTCGGCGCGCGTATGCGCGTGGACCATCGCGAACAGGTTGTAGGGCCAGTGCGGCAAGCGGCGCGGGCGCAGGTAGCAGTGGCTGACGAAGGGCAGCGCACCGACGCGTTCGCCGAGCGCATCGACGCGGGCATCGTCCACGTCCCACACCGTCATGGCGTTGGCGCGCCAGCCCAGCCGGTAGTGGTTTGGCACCGCGCCGATGCGGCGGAGCATGCCGCGCGTCTGCATCGCCGCCAGCCGGGCGATGACTTCGGCTTCTTCGAGGCCCAGCATGGCGGCGACCGCTGCGAACGGCGCCGGCTCTAGCGGCAGGCCGGCCTGGGTGGCGCGGATCAGGGCAAGGTCGATGGCATCGTGGGCGTCGGCGGACATCATGCGGGAAGGTAGAGGTTGACGAAGAATTCGCGCTCCTTGGGAAACGGCAGGATCTCGACGCCTGCCGCGGCGCCGATGCGCGCGAGCGCCGGGGCCACGTCCCCGGCCCGCGCGACCGCCAGCACGAACCACAGGTTCAGGTGGTGGGTGCGCTGGTAGTGGTGCGCGACCTCGGGGAAGGCATTGATCGCGGCGGCCACCGCGTCGAGCCGCTGTTCCGGCGCGTGGCAGGCGCACAGCACGAAGCGGCCGCCCGCGCGCTCGATCTGGTAGAGCGGGCCGAAGCGCGTCAGCACGCCATGGTCGAGCAGCCGGCGCAGCCGCGCCAGCAGTTCGTCCTCCGCGATGCCAAGCGAGGCGGCTGCCTCGGCATAAGGCCGGGGCACCAGCGGCAGGCCCCGCTGCAGCGCGTTGATGATGCGGCGGTCGGTGGCGTCGATGGTGTCGATGGTGTCGAAGGAGTCGGGAAGCGCGGCACCGGAGGCATCGGCTGTCATGCTCGCGCCGCCTCCTGCGTGGCGTAGCGCGTGCCGCGCTGCTTGTAGCAACGGGTGCCGACCAGCACCGCGCCGGGGGTCTGGTCCATCCCCACGGTGGCGCGGATGTCGTCGAGTGCCGGCCGCAGGTCGTGCGCATCGCGCGCATGGATCATCGCGAACAGGTTGAAGGGCCACGCCGGCAGGCGCCGCTCGCGCCGGTAGCACAGCGTCACGCGCGGCTGGCGTGCCAGGCGCAGGCCGATCGCGTCGACGCGGGCGTCCGGCACGTCCCATACGCACATGGCGTTGTGGCGGTAGCCGAAGCGGCCGTGGCGCAGCACTACGCCGAGCCGCCGGATCACGCCCTGCGCCGACCATTGCGCAATCCGCTCCAGCACCCGCGGCATCGGCAGCCGCGTGCGCAGCGCCAGATCATGGAACGGGCGCGGCGTCAGCGGCAGGCCCGCCTCGAGCGCCGCCACCAGGCGCCAGTCATCCGCATCCAGCGTGACAGGCAGCACGGGGGCCGCGACTCGGCGCTGGCGGCGATTGCCAGTACCGAGCGCAAAACCCAGGTCGATGTGGTACTCGCGTGCCATCGGCAGGTCCAGTGGCACCTGCCCCGCCATGTCGGCAATCGCCGCCAGCGTGCGATCCAGCGTGCCGCGCTCGCGCGCGCCCGCGACAAACCACAGGTTGTAGGCGTGGCCGCTGCGCGCGTAGTTGTGGCTGACCGACGCGCAGGTGCTGACGCGCGCGGCCACGCGATCCAGCTGCGCTGTCGGCACGCTCAGCGCGGCCAGCGTGCTGACGCCGATCACATTGGGCGCGAACACGGCGCCGACGCGGCTGATCCGGCCCGCGCCCAGATCGCGCGCCAGCAGCGACAGCAGCGTGTGCTCGCACAGGCCCAGCCCTTGCGCGAGCGCCTGGTAGGGGCGAGGCTGCAGCGGAAAGTCGTGCTGCAGCGTGTCGTACAGGGTGAATTCGTCGAACATGGCGCCGCCTACATGCCGAAGCGCTGTGCCCGCGCGGTGAAGAAGATGCCGCTGGGGTTGTCGGCCGGCAGCGTGGCGATGCGTGCCAGGCTGGCGGTGTCATAGACCTCGACGCGGTTGTCGTCGCGGCAGGACAGCCACAGCGCCTCTCCCTTGGGCGTGAATTCCATGTGCAGGACTCCGCCGCAGGGCCGCAGGGTGCGAATCACCTCGCGCGTGGCGGTGTCGATGACCTGCACCGTGTCGTTGTGCGGGAAGGCGAAGTTGACCCACACCTGCCGGCCGTCCGGGCGTGCCATCACAAAGACCGGCTGGCCGGCCAGCGCCACGCGCGCGGTCTGCTGCCAGCCGCGCGCCGGATCCGCCACCAGCACTTCGTGGCGGCCGATGGCCGGCAGCCATGCCTGGCCCTGCGCCATCGCCCAGCCGCGCAGGTGCGGCATCTTGTAGACCGGCAGCGGCTGGCTGCCGCGCCCGTAGCCCGACAGGACGCGGCGTGCCTGCGGTGGCGTTTGCCACAGGTCGACCAGCGCCAGCCCGTCCTCGCCGAACAGGCCGGCCAGGTACCAGCGTCCATCGGGCGTGACCAGGCCGTCGTACGGCTCGCGCCCGGCCGGCAGGCGCGTCACCTGCGGATGGCGCGGATCGGCGGCATCGATGATCCAGATCTCGCCGGACTCGAACAGGCTGGCGGCAAAGCGCCGGCCCGGCAGGTCGGCCAGGCCCACCACCTTGGCGCGACGCCCGTCCTGGCCGATGGCCGGCAGGTCGGCCAGCGGTTCGAGGGTCTGGGCATCGAACAGCCGGACCCCGCCCGGCGCGTAGTTCTGCGCGGCCACTACGCGGCCATCCTGCGAGATCGCGCCGCCGATGCTGTTGCCGGCTTGCAGGACGCGGTGCGTGATGCGCGCGTCCAGCAAGTCCACGCGCGTGAGCCCGCCGTCGCGGCCGAACACGTAGGCGTAGCGCGCATCGCGCGAGAACACCACGCTGGCGTGCGACAGGTCGCCCAGCCCGTCGACCGTGGCCAGCCGCGTCATGCCGGTGGTTTCCACGATCTGCAGCCGGCCGGCGGCACGTTCCACCACCACGCCGAGATCGCCGGTGCCGCGCACCGCGCTGGCACAGCCGGCCAACAGTGCCGCGGCGCAGGCTAAGGCAGCGGCCAGGCCGCGCATCATCGTGCCGGCGCCGTGGTGACGGGCACGACGGTCGGCGGAGTGCCGGCCCGGAGTCGTTCGATCAGCCATTGGGCTTCATCCTGCGTCATGAAGGGTTGCCAGGGCGGCATGGCGGTGCCGGGCCGCCCGTACAGCACGGTGGCGACGAGGCTCTCGGGCGGCTTGCCCGCCAGCGCCTCGCGCGTCAGCGGCGGACCCAGGCCGCCGCGCAGCGTCATGCCGTGGCAGGCGCCGCAGTCGTCGCGCAGCCAGTGCGCCAGTTGCGCCTGCCGGGTGGGCGTGGGCTGCGCTGACGCCGCTGCCGGCGCGGTCAGCAGCACCGCGGCCAGAACCGTCACCGTGGCGCCACGCCACCCCCGGGGTATCAGAGCGACAGGATCCATTTGGCCAGCGTATTGGCCTCGGCCTCGCTGACCGCGTTGGCCGGCATCGGCATCGCGCCCCACTGGCCGTTGCTGCCCTTCAGGATCGACTGGACCATATGCGGCTGCCCGTCTTTCTTGCCTGCGTACTTGGCCTTGACGTCCTTGAAGGCCGGTCCGATCAGCTTCTTGTCGACGCCGTGGCAGGACAGGCAAGCTTTGCTGGAAGCAAGCTGCTGGCTGGCATGGGCCACGCCGGGTACGGCGGCGCCGAATGACAGGACACAGGCGGCGGCTGCGAGCAGCGCGGGCAGGCGCGCAGGAAGGTGCGCAGTCAGGTGGACGGGGTGCTTCATCTTGATTTCTCCGTTGGGGGAATGGAACCGGGCACCGCACCGAGAGAGCGGTGCGGTGCCGCGGGTATTAGTAGACGTCGTGTTGTGTGTTGTAGGCGTTGAACTTGCCGGTTGGCGTGACCAGGCGCTTGTCCTTGATCACCGTCTTGAGCGTGCGGGTCTTGTCATCGACCACCACCAGCGCGGACTCGCCGTCCTTGGTGCCCCAGACCGAGAACCAGACCTCGTCGCCGGCCTTGTTGTACTCGGCCTGCACCACGCGCTTGGCGCCCGCACCCTTCAGGCCGGCCCAATCGGCGATCGGCAGCACCTTGAAGCCGTCTTCCAGGTTGCGCGTATCGAACACCGCCACGGACTGGTTCAGCTTGGCATCGGGATTCAGCGGCGTATCGACCCAGAGGTTCGAGGACTTGGGATGCGTCTTGATGAACAGCGAGCCGCCGCCCTGGCCCTTGAGCGTCTGCACGACCTTCCAGGCCTGTGCCGGATGGCCGGCGGGATCGGTGCCGATCAGGCTGATGGTCTCGTCGCCCAGGTGGCTGGTGGCCCAGACCGGGCCGAACTTCGGATGCGAGAAATTGGCGCCGCGTCCCGGGTGCGGGGTCTTGCCCACCTCGATCAGTGCGGCGAGCTTGTCTTCCTTGGTGTCGACCACGGCGATCTTGTCGGATGCGTTGGCCGCGACCAGGAAGTAGCGCCCGGTGGAGTCGAAGCCACCGTCATGCAGGAACTTGGCCGAATCGATGGTGGTGGTCTTCAGGTTGGACAGGTCCGAGTAGTTGACCATCAGGATCTTGCCGGTCTCCTTGGCATTGATCACGAACTCGGGGTGGTAATGGCTGGCGACGATCGAGGCAACGCGCGGCTCCGGGTGGTATTCGTTGTCGACGGTCATGCCGCGCGTGGACACCACCTTCAGCGGCTTGAGCGTATCGCCTTCCATGATCACGTACTGCGGCGGCCAGTAGGAGCCCGCCACCGCGTACTTGTCTTCATAGCCCTTGTACTTGGAGGTCTCGACCGAACGCGCCTCCATGCCGATCTTGACCTCGGCGACGATGTCGGGCTTGGGCAGCCACAGGTCGATCAGGTCCAGCCGCGCATCGCGCCCGATCACGTACAGGTAGCGGCCCGACGCTGACATGCGCGAGATGTGCACCGCATAGCCGGTCTTGACGATGTTGATGATCTGCTTGCTGTCGCCGTCGATCAGCGCGACTTCGCCGGCGTCGCGCAGCGTGACCGAGAAGAGGTTGTCCAGGTTGTACTGGTTCATCTTCTTCGTCGGCCGTTGCGCGACCGGCAGGATGTCCTTGCGGCTCTTCTCGATGTCGGCCAGTGAAAACTCCGGCGGCGTCGGCGGATCGAGCTGGATGTAGCGGGCCATCAGGTCGACTTCCTGGTCGGAGAGATCGCCGGAAGTGCCCCAGTTCGGCATGCCGGCCGGGCTGCCGTACTTGATGAAGGTCTTCAGGTATTCGGAGCCGCGCGCGCGGGTGATGTCGGGCGTCAGCGGCTTGCCGGTCGCGCCCTTGCGCAGCACGCCGTGGCAGCCGGCGCAGCGCTCGAAGTAGATCTGCCTGGCATGATCGAACTCGGCGGCGGTGAGGGTGGGGATAGCCGCCTTCCTGTCAGCCTTTGCTTCAGCCTTCGGTGCGGCCTTGGCGGTGTTGGTGGCTGCCTGGGGAAGACCCAGCCAGAGCGAGAGCGGCAGTGCCGCGAATGCGGGGTAAAGCCATTTTCTTGCTTTCATGGTGCCGTGGTTCAGCGGGTTGTGGAAAGCTGTTGTCGCGGTGCTTGTGGGGCGCGAACTGGCACCAGGCGCTTGCAGTGATGATGCGGACACACTGCGAGAAGGGGATTGACTGGCATCAAACGGGGCAGGATGTCATGCAGCGGTTTTTTGCCTGTGGAGAAGACGCGGTTGCGTGCGCGGCAGGCGCGCGCGCTCCCAGCGGCGGCGCCATCGCGTGGAAGCGCTCGCCGCCCTTATGGCTATGGGGCCGTGCCTAGTGGGAACGACGCGCTGCTAATCCTTGATCAGCAGCACAGGACAGTGCGCATGGGCAAGGACCCGCCTTGCCACCGACCCCACGATGGCATCCAGGAATCCGCCCCGGCCATGCGAGCCCATCACGATCAGGCTCGCACCGATCTGGCTCGCATACTCCACGATGCGGGTCGGCGCGAAGCCAGTGAAGCCATGGCGCTCGAACGGGATCCCGGCTTCGCCGAGAATGGTGGCCACCGAGCCCATCGCCTTCTCGTTCTGTTCGCGATGCCAGTCGTCGAGCGTGCGGCGATCGATGAAAGATTTGATGTCGCCGGGCACATCCGGCTCGCAATGCACCACGTGCACGACGAAGTCGCGGGTCAGCAACGGGCTTTGCGCCAGGTAGCGCGCAGCCGCGTCGCTATAGGACGACCCGTCGGTCGCCAGCAGGATCTTGTTCATGGCTTGCTCCTCATGTGCGCCGGTTACCGGCCTCGCGTTCGCGCGGTGCGCCGCCGCGGCCCGGCTCATCGCCCGCCGCGGCGGCTCGCCTGGTCCTGGCCTGGCTGAGCAGGACGGAGACGAACAGCGTCATCGCGACCGCGCCCAGGGACCAGTGCACCGGTACGTGGAACCACGGCTCGACCAGCATCTTGGCGCCGATGAAGGCGAGCACGACGGCAAGGCCGTACTTCAGGTACTGGAAATGCGCCGCCAGGTTGGCGAGCAGGAAATACAGCGCGCGCAGCCCCATGATCGCGAAGATGTTCGACGTGAAGACGATGAAGGGATCGGTGGTCACGGCGAAGATCGCCGGGATGCTGTCGACGGCGAACACCAGGTCGGTGGCCTCCACCATCAGCACCACCACGAACATCGGGGTGGCATAGCGCAGGCCGTCGATGCGCACGAAGAAGCGTTCGCCGTGATACTGCGGGGTGATCCGCATATGCGCGCACAGGAAGCGCACGATGGGATTGCGCGAGAGGTCGGGCGCATGCCTGGACATGAACAGCATCTTGATGCCGGTGATGATGAGGAACACGCCGAACACGTAGAGAATCCAGGCGAACTGGCTGATCAGCCATACGCCCACCAGGATCATCGCGGCGCGCATCAGGATCGCGCCGAGCACGCCAAGCAGCAGCACCCGGCGCTGCAGTTCCGGCGGCACCGCGAAGTAGCTGAAGATCATCGCGAACACGAACATGTTGTCGACCGACAGCGACAGCTCGATCAGGTAGCCGGTGTAGAACTCCAGCACCTTGCGATTGGCGGCGTCGTGGCCGGCGTCCTCGGCCACCACCCACCAGAGCCCGAGGCCGAACAGCGCGGCCAGGGTCATCCAGGTCAGGGTCCAGCCCAGCGCTTCGCGCGAGGAGACGCGGTGCGCATGCCGGCCGCCAAGGACAAAGATGTCCACGAGCAGCGTGCCCAGCACCAGGACAAAAAATCCGGCCCACATCGGGGCGGTGGCAAAGGTTTCCATTGCCTTATGGTGAAACGGCGGGTGAAACGGCGGGTGAAACGGCGGGTGAGACGGCCGGTGAGACGGTCGATGTGACGGTCGGCGGCTCGCGCCCGGTCCGGCCAGCAGGGATCATGGCAGCTGCCGCGCGAGGTGGGGCCGCGCAGGCTGCGCCTTGATACGCAGTGCATCGGGTTCGCCGCAGTAGTGCAGGATCTCGGCGCGGGCCGCGTTGCGCAGCCGCATTGCCGCCGGCCAGTCCTGCCCCTCGGGCGGCAGGGGCCGGCCGATGACGACACTGATCGGGCCCCGGCGCGGCAGCCACTGGCCGTCGCGCAGCACCGAGCGGGTGCCCCGCAGCGCAATCGGAACCACCGGGGCGCCGGCACGGGCGGCGGCGACAAAGGCGCCCGAGCGAAAACGTTGCAGCCCCGGCTCGCGGCCGAAGGTGCCTTCCGGGAACAGCAGGGCAGAGCGCCCGGCGCGCACGGTTGTGACCAGTCGCTCGATCGCCTCGGATTCGCGCACGTTGTCGAAACGGTCGATGAAGTCGGCCCCGATGCTGGACAGGTAGGCGCCCGGGATGCGTTGTCCTTGCAGCTCGCGCTTGGCCACCACGCACACGGGCATGGGCAGTGCGGCGATCAGCACCATGCCGTCCAGGTAGCTGGCATGGTTCGATACCAGCACGCAGGCGCGATTGCGCGGCAGGTGCTCCAGCCCCTGCACGAACCATGGCACCCCGGCCAGCCGCAGCAGCAGCCGGGCGGCGTGGTGGCTGAGCGTCCAGCCCATGGCAGGCCGGTGCATCGCCACCGAAGCCAGGCACGTCACTGGCGCCATCGCGGCGAACAGCAGCCACGCGTACAGCGAATAGGACAGCCCGGCGGCGGCATGCCGGCCGCGCCGCAACTGCGGCAGCAGCGCCTGCCAGCCGAAGCGCGCGATCTGCAGCCATGGCGCGGCGTCGCCCGGGCCGGTGCCGCCATGCTCGAATCGCTCCCGGCAAGCGGCGCGGCGGATCTTGCCGCTCGACGTCTTCAGGATGGTGTGCGGTGGCACCAGCACGACATGGTCCGGCGGCATGCCGAGCACATCGAGCGCGGTCTTCAGCGCCTGCCGTTGCAGCGCGCTGCGCGCTGCTTCGTCCGTTGCCGCAGATTCCGCCATCACCACGATGTGCTCGGTGCCGCTGGCCGGATCGGGGCTGCCGAACACCGCGACGCAGCCCTTGCGGATGCCGGGGATGGCCCCGATGGCCTGCTCCACTTCGTAGGGATAGAGATTGCGGCCGCCGCGGACGATGGTTTCCTTGGCGCGTCCGGTGATGAAGAGCTCGCCGTCGGCGATATAGGCGTAGTCGCCGGTGTTGAGCCAGCCGCGATCGAAGAGCTGGCGCGTCTGTGCGGGGTTGCGGAAATAGCCGCTGGTGGCCGAAGGCCCGCGGAACTGCAGCAGGCCCTCACGCCGCTCGGGCAGTTCGCAGCCGCTGGCGTCGACGATGCGGATATCGTGGCCGGGCAGCGGCCGCCCGCACGACGGGATCTCCATGGCGTCCCGTTCGCCTGCCACGTCTGGCCCGTCCGCTCCGGCGGGAACGGCCCGCGACGTGCGTGCGAATGCGGCGCGGTCGATGAGGTCGGCCGTCAGATCGCGTCCCGGCGGCGGGAAGGTCAGGCCCACCGATGCTTCGGCCAGCCCGTAGACCGGCGCTGCCGCTTGCGCGCGCAGTCCATGCCGGGCGAAGCGCGCCGTGAACTTGCGCATGGTCTGCAGGCTCACCGGCTCGGCACCGTTGAAGGCGAAACGCCAGCTCGACAGGTCCAGGCCCGACAGGTCCGCCTGGGCCAGCCTGTGCAGGCACAGTTCATACGCAAAGTTGGGCCCGCCAGACAGCGTGCCCCGGTACTTGTGGATCGCCCACAGCCAGCGCTCGGGCCGTGCCAGGAACGTGAGCGGCGACATCACCACCAGCGGGAAGGCGAAGTACAGGCTGCCCATCCAGGCGCCGATCAGGCCCATGTCGTGATACAGCGGCAGCCAGCTGACAAAGACGTCGCGCGAGTCGACCGACAGCGCCAAGCCCATGGCGCGCAGGTTGGCCAGCAGGTTGGTGTGCGTCAGCACCACGCCCTTGGGCGAACCGGTGCTGCCGGAGGTGTATTGCAGCAGCGCGATATCGTGCGCGCGCAGCATCGCATGGACCGGCGCCGCGTCGGTGTCCTCAACTTCTTGTGGCGTCAGCACGCTTTGCAGCGTGCCGGTGCTGGCCTTGAGCAGGGTGGCGAGCGGCCGCGCTTCGGCCACCGTGATCAGGATCGGCGCCTGCGCGTTGGCCAGGATGCCGGCGTGGCGCTGCAGGTGGTCACCGATCTGCGCCAGCCGCGCCGGCGGGTAGAGCGGCACCGGGATCCCGCCTGCCATCAGGATGCCGGTAAAGCAGTAGAAGTACTCCGCGCTGGTTGGCAGCATCAGTGCCACGGTCGTACCGGCGCGCACGCCGCGCGCGGCCAGGCCGGCTGCGACTGCACAGGCGCGCCGGTGCAGTTGCGCAAAAGTGATCGGCGTATCCTCGCCCTCGCCGCTGTGCAGGATGATGTGGGTACGGTCCGGGTGGCGGTGCAGGTGCCAGCGCAGCACGTCCGTCATGGTGGCGGCGCCTTCCGGCGCTTGTGCCGCAGCATCTGCCGGTGCCGGGCTGGCCAGCCGTGCGGGTGCATCTTCAGCGCCGGGCGGCAGGTCCCTGGCAGCGAGCACGGCGCGCAGCAGCGCGCGCGGGGTGTCGGCCTGGGCCAGCACCTGTTCCGGCAGGCTGACGCCGAAGCGCTGTTCGATGCGGGTCAGGAGTTCGGCGCGCGTCAGGCTGTCGAAGCCCAGTTCGGCTTCGAGCGCGCTGTCCAACGAGGGGGCGGCGGCTGCACCGGCTTCGGCCTGCGGCCGCATGGCGGTAGACATCTCCCCCACGATGCCGAGCAAGGCATCCTCATAGTTCTGCCGCGGGGGTGAGTCCTCGTTCATTCGCTTGATGCCTGCGTCCGGGCAAACGGCGACTGCCGCCTGCCGCGGACGGGCAGTCGGCAGCACCGGCGGCGCCAGTACTGACACCCTTAAGATAGGCGGCGTGCGGAAATTGTCGAGGCGGGTGGCGGCGCGGGCACTGGCGCGGGCATTCCGGCGACGCACAGACGCAGCATTCCGCACATGCCGCCGGGGCTGTCGGGTCCGCCGGAGGCTGCCGTCAGGCGGCGACCATGTCCATCGCTGTGGGGAAAGCGCCGGAGTCGAGCGGATCCAGATGGTTCCGGCCGCGCATGGCGAGGATGAACCGGCCGACCTGCCCGGTATCGTCCAGCGGCAGGCACGGCAGCAATGTGTCGAGCCGCGCATCGGTCGCCACCGCGACGATCGACGGATCGCAGGGATAGTAGGGCGCACGCCCATGCGCCGGGCGATACACCTCGATGCGCGGAATATCTTCCCGGCGGAAGCCTTCGACCAGCGTGATGTCCGCCGGCCGCAGCCGCGCCACCTGTTCGGCAAGCGTCGGCTCGGCTTCATTGGCCAGCTCTCGCACGATGGCGTAGCGATAGGGCGAGGCCACCATCACTTCCGTGGCACCGGCCGTGCGAAAGCGCGCGCTGTCCTTGCCGGGAGGCTCGAGCTCCAGCGGATGGTGGCTGTGCTTGATCACGTTGACGGTCAGGCCTTGCGTGCGAAACCACGGCAGCAATGCGGTAATCAGCGTGGTCTTGCCGCTGCCCGAGGTGCCGGTGATGCCAAAGATAAAGGGATTCATGTCGTGACGGATTCGGTTTGTGCGGCGGTAATGGGCAAAGGGCATACCAGCGGCAGGAAGGCATCGGCGCGTTGCGAATAGGCCAGCAGGGCACCGGCCTGCAAGTCGAAGTACCAGCCGTGCAGCGTCAGCCTTCCGGCTTCCAGCGCGCGCCGCACGAACGGGAAGGTCTGCAGGTTGCGCAGCGAGACCAGGATCGCCGCCTGTTCGCAGGCGCGCTGGCGCTGCGCCGGGCTGGCGTCGGCGAGCGTTTGCTCCACCTGCCGGCGCGCCGGTGCGGCGATGCGCACCCAGGCGCCGAGGTAGTCGGCTTCGTCGCCTTCTTCGGGCGGATGGTCGCCGGCGTCGGCCGGCTGCGCCAGCAGCGCGCGGATGCCGCCGCAGCCGCCATGGCCCATCACGATGATGCGGTCGACCTGCAGCTGCTCGACGGCAAACTGGATCGCGGCGGACACGCCGTGCAGGCTGCCTTCATGACGCCCGGTGCAGGGCGGCACCAGGTTGCCGATATTGCGCACGGTGAAGAGATCGCCGGGGTCGCAACCGAGCAGCAGGGCCGGGTCCACGCGCGAGTCGCAGCAGCCGATCAGCAGCGTGGGCGGCTGCTGCCCGGTGCGCAGCGCGTCGAACAGGCTCGGCGCATCGTCGAAATAGCGTTGCTGGAACCGCTCGAAGCCCTTCAGTAGATGTTCGATCTGATGCATGGCGGTTTCCGTTGGTCAGGATGGCGGCGCTACTGCAGCAGCGGGCTGTCGGCGCCTTCCAGTTCGATGCCTTCGATGCGGGCGCGGCCGATCAGCAGGCTGGCGTACTGCTTCCAGGCGCGGTCGCGCGCCGCCGTGGCCAGCGCACAGGCGATGTCGCCGCGCACGGCATCGAAGGGCAGGCGGGTGCCGGGGCAGCGCTCCAGGATGCGCACGATATGCAGCCCGAAGCGGGTCTCGACCAGTTGCGGCAAGACGCCGTCATGCTGCGCGGCAAAGAGCGCGCGCTCGAACTCCGGCGCGGTTTCGCCGCGGAACACGCGGCCCAGGCGGCCGCCGTTGTTGCCGCTCGGGCAGTTCGACAGCGCGCGGGCATGCTGCGCGAAGCTCGACGGATCGCCGCGCACCAGCGCCAGCGTCTGCGCCGCGATCTCGCGCAGCGCATCCAGCGGCACGCGCGGCGTCACCTGGAACAGGATGTGGTCGGCCTCGACCCATTCGCCGTCGCGGAAGCGCTCCGGACGGCTGTCGTAGTGGCGGCGGCAGCTGGCTTCGTCAGGCTCGGGGATGCCGGCCTCGCGCTCCAGCAGCGCCATGGCGAGCGCGTCGTCGTCCTGGCCGGGCACGCTCAGGCCGATGCGTCCGGCCTCTTCGCGCACCAGCAGGCGCAGGATGGCCGCGATCGTCGCCATCTTCGCGGGATTGGCCGCGTCATGATGGTGGTCCAGCTCGCGTTCGATATCGGCGTCGCGCAGTTCCACGCCGTTGACGGTGACAGGCATGTCGGTTCTCCGTTGGTTCAGCGTCCGCGTACCAGCTGCCAGGCGCGGCCGACGTAGCCGACCGAGGCAAAGCCGCTCCACACATGCACCAGCCGCGTGAACGGGAAGATCGCGAACAGCGTGATGCCCATGAACAGGTGCGCCTTGAACAGCAGCGGCGCGTCGGCGATATAGCTGGCGGCGTCGCCGCGCAGCGTGACGAGGTGCTGGGCCCAGGTCATCAGCTGCACCATCATGTGGCCGTCCATGTGGCCGGCCGATTCGAAGATGGTGGACAGGCCCAGCAGCAGCGTCACCAGCAGCCACAGCAGCAGCACCTTGTCCCCGGTGCGGGTCACGGCGGACACGCGCGCGTTGGTCAGGCGGCGGTGCAGCAGGATCAGCAGCCCGGCCAGGCACATGGTGCCCATCACGCCGCCGGCCGCCATGGCCACGCCTTGCTTGAAACCGTGCGAGACGCCCAGCGCGTCCCATACCGCCACCGGCGTCAGCAGGCCCACCAGGTGGCCGACGAACAGGCCCAGGATGCCGACGTGGAACAGGATGTTGCCCATGCGCAGGTTGCCGCGGTAGAGCACCTGCGAGCTGTCGGTCTTCCAGGTGTACTGCTCGCGCTCGAAGCGGGCCAGGCTGCCGAACAGGAAGATGGCGGCAGCGATGTAGGGGTAGATGCCGTAGAGGAATTGGTGAAGCGTTGCCATGGTATTAGCCCAATGTCTGTGTTCGGGTTGCCTTGCCAGGTGTGGTCAGCAATGCGCGGGAACCGGCGCCGTGCCACGCGGATAGAATTTCACCGCCTGCGGCCCAGTCTGTGGCGCCAGCAGTGGCTCCGCGCCATCGGCGCCCGGACCGAAGGTCTCCAGCGCCTCGTCCATGTCCCGCACCGGCGGCTCCTGCTGCGGTTGCGGCTGCACGTCGGTCAGCGTGCGCAGCACAGCGAACACGCCGGCATACGGGCTCTGGTTGCGCGCGAGCCGGTCGCCAATCGCGGCCAGCACGTGGATCGCCTCGCCCAGCAGGTGCTCGGCGCGTGCCTCCTTGCCGTCGGCGCTCAGCGCCCCGAGGAACTCCAGGAACAGCGGCACGTAGTCCGGCAACTCCGACGCGGCCGGCTCGAAGCCGTCGCGCCGGTATTCGTCGATCAGGTCGACCATGGCCTGGCCGCGGTCGCGGCTTTCGCCGTGCACATGCTCGAACAGGTGCAGCGAGTGCGACGGGTTGCGGTCGAAGGTGGCGACATAGTTCTCCTGCAGCGTGATCAGCGCTTCGCCGCGCAGCATGTCGGTCACCGGCGCCAGCAGGTGGCGGGCCTGCGGCCATTCGGCCAGGGCGGTGTCGATCTCGGGCAGCGCGTCGATCAGTTCCTGCTCGGGATAGCCGAGCAGCGCGCTGAGGATGGGATAGAGGGGCATGTTGTTCTCCGGTTCGTTCGCGGGCGCTCAGCTCATCACGGCCTTCTTGCGCGACCTGGGCATATCGACGAAATGCACGCTGCCCTGCGGCTTCTTGCCGAACAGCGCGCCATCCGAGGTGCCGCCCGAGCAGCCGTTGCCGAAGGTGAAGCCGCAGCTGGCCTTGTCGTTGAAGCTGTCCTCGACCATTTCCTTGTGCGAGGACGGGATCACGAAGCGGTCCTCGTAGTTGGCGATCGCCATGGTCTTGTACATGTCCTCGACCTGCGCTGGTGTCAGCCCCACTTGCCTGAGCACGTCCAGGTCCTGCACGCCGTCCACCACCTGCGAGCGCTTGTAGGCGCGCATTGCCAGCATGCGGTCCAGCGCCGACAGCACCGGCATCACGTCGCCGGCGGTCAGCAGGTTGGCCAGGTACTTGACCGGGATGCGCAGGCTCTTGACGTCGGGGATGATGCCGTTCATGCCCATGTGGCCCGCTTCGGCCGCCGACTGGATCGGCGACAGCGGCGGGATGTACCAGACCATCGGCAGCGTGCGGTACTCGGGGTGCAGCGGGAAGGCGACCTTCCATTCGCACGCCATCTTGTACACCGGCGACTTGCGCGCGGCATCGAGCCAGCTTTGCGGGATGCCCTGGCGCAGCGCCTCGGCCTGCACCGCCGGGTCGTGCGGATCGAGGAACACGTCGAGCTGCGACTGGTACAGGTCGCGTTCATCGGCCACCGACGCGGCGTGCTCGATGCGGTCGGCGTCGTACAGCATCACGCCGAGGTAGCGGATGCGGCCGACGCAGGTCTCGGAGCAGACCGTGGGCTGGCCAGCCTCGATGCGCGGATAGCAGAACAGGCATTTCTCGGCCTTGCCGCTCTGCCAGTTGAAGTAGATCTTCTTGTACGGGCAGCCCGAGATGCACATGCGCCAGCCGCGGCACTTGTCCTGGTCGACCAGTACGATGCCATCATCCTCGCGCTTGTAGATCGAGCCCGACGGGCAAGAGGCCACGCAGGCCGGGTTCAGGCAGTGCTCGCACAGGCGCGGCAGGTACATCATGAAGGTGTTCTCGAAGGTCGAGTACATCTCCTTCTGCACGTCGTCGAAGAGCTTGTCGCGGCCGCGCGAGCTGAACTCGCCGCCGAGGTCGTCTTCCCAGTTCGGACCCCACTCGATCTTTTCCATCTTGCGCCCGGTCAGCACCGAGACCGGGCGCGCGGTGGGCGGGGTCTGCGACAGCGGCGCCTTCTGCAGGTGCTCGTAGTCGTAGGTGAAGGGCTCGTAGTATTCGTCGATCTGCGGCAGGTTGGGATTGGCGAACAGGTTCGCCAGGATCTTCAGCTTGCCGCCCTGGCGCGGCTCCAGCGTGCCGTCGGCATTGCGCTTCCAGCCGCCCTGCCACTTGTCCTGGTTCTCCCATTCCTTGGGATAGCCGATGCCGGGCTTGGTCTCGACGTTGTTGAACCACGCGTACTCGACGCCGTCGCGGCTGGTCCAGACGTTCTTGCAGGTTACGGAGCAGGTATGGCAGCCGATGCACTTGTCGAGGTTCAGCACCATGGCCACCTGGGCGCGGATCTTCATTGCGTTGCTCCTTCCTTCTCTGTCTTTTCCACGAGCGGCCCTTCGAGCCAGTCGACCTTCTTCATCTTGCGCAGGATCACGAACTCATCGCGGTTGCTGCCCACGGTGCCGTAGTAGTTGAAGCCGTAGGCCAGCTGCGCGTAGCCGCCGATCATGTGCGTGGGCTTGGTCACGGCGCGCGTGACCGAGTTATGGATGCCGCCGCGCATGCCGCTGGTCTCGGCGCCAGGCACGTTCACGATCTTTTCCTGGGCGTGGTACATCAGGCACATGCCCTTGGGCACGCGCTGCGACACCACCACGCGCGCGGTCAGCGTGCCGTTGACGTTGAACACCTCGACCCAGTCGTTGTCGCGGATGCCGTTGGCCTTGGCCTCGGCTTCCGAGATCCACACGTGCGGGCCGCCCCGCGACAGCGTCAGCATGCGCAGGTTGTCCGAATACGTGGAGTGGATCCCCCACTTCTGGTGCGGCGTGATCCAGTTCAGCACCAGCTCCGGGTTGCCGTTGGGCTTCTTGCCCAGCATCGGCGCCACGGTCTTGGTGTCGATGGCCGGCTTGTACACGCAGGCGCCTTCGCCGAAGTCCAGCATCCACCGGTGGTCCTGGTAGAACTGCTGGCGGCCGGTGAGTGTGCGCCAGGGGATCAGTTCGTGCACGTTGGTGTAGCCGGCGTTGTAGCTGACCTCTTCCGATTCCAGCCCTGACCACGTCGGCGCGGAAATGATCTTGCGCGGCTGCGCCTGCACGTCGCGGAAGCGGATCTTGTCGTGCTCGCGCCCTTCGGCCAGGTGGGTGTGATCGCGGCCGGTGATCTTCGACAGCGCTTCCCACGCCTTGACGGCGACGTGGCCGTTGGTTTCGGGCGCGAAGGTCAGGATCATCTCGGCGGCGTCGATCGCCGTTTCGAGCTTCGGGCGGCCCTGGCTCACGCCGGGTTCCGTCACCGTATGGCTCAGCTCGCCGATTTCCTTCACCTCATGCTGGGTGTTCCAGTTGATGCCCTTGCCGCCATTGCCGAGCTTGTCGAGCAGCGGGCCGATCGAGGTGAATTTCTTGTAGATGTCCGCGTAGTTGCGCTCGACCACCGTCATCGACGGCGCGGTCTTGCCCGGGATCAGGTCGCACTCGCCGGCCTTCCAGTCCTTCGGCTCGAACGGCTGCCCCAGTTCGCCCGGGGTGTCGTGCAGCAGCGGCGTGCACACCAAGTCCTTGCGGGTGCCCAGGTACGGGCCGGCGATCTCGCTGAACTTCTTGGCGATGGCCTTGTAGATTTCCCAGTCGGTCTTGCTTTCCCACAGCGGCTGCACGGCCTCGGACAGCGGGTGGATGAAGGGGTGCATGTCGGACGTGTTGAGGTCGTCCTTCTCGTACCAGGTTGCCGTCGGCAGCACGATGTCACCGTACAGGCAGGTGGTGCTCATGCGGAAGTCCAGCACGGTCAGCAGGTCGAGCTTGCCTTCGGCGGCCGGGCGCACGTTGACTTCGCTCGGCGTGATCGCATCGTTTTCATCCCCGAACACGGCGTTCTGCGTGCCGAGCAGGTACTTCAGGAAATACTCATGGCCCTTGCCCGAACTGCCCAGGATATTGGAGCGCCACACGAACATGTTGCGCGGGAAGTTGGCGGGATTGTCGGGATCGTCGCAGGCGAACTGCAGCGCGCCAGACTTCAGTTGCTCGACGGTGTAGGCCACCGGATCCTTGCCGGCTTGCTCGGCGGCGTCGACCACGTCGAGCGGATTGCTGCCGAGCTGCGGCGCCGACGGCAGCCAGCCCATGCGCTCGGACCTGGCGTTCAGGTCCAGCAGCGACAGGCCGTCATAGCGCTTGCGGTCGGCGGTCGGCGACAGGATCTCGTCGACGGCCAGCTTCTCGTGGCGCCACTGGCTGGTGTGGTTGTAGAAGAACGAGGTGCCGTTCATCTGGCGCGGCGGGCGCGACCAGTCCAGGCCGAACGCCAGCGGGGCCCAGCCGAACTGCGGGCGCAGCTTCTCCTGCCCCACGTAGTGGGCCCAGCCGCCGCCGCTCTTGCCGATGCAGCCGCACATCATCAGCAGGTTGACGATGCCGCGGTAGATCATGTCGTTGTGGTACCAGTGGTTCAGCGCGGCACCGACGATCACCATGCTCTTGCCCTGCGTGCGGTCGGCGTTGTCGGCGAACTCGCGCGCCACCTGGGTCACCAGGCGGGCCGGCACGGAGGTGTGCTTTTCCTGCCAGGCCGGGGTGTAGGGCACGTCGTCTTCATACGACGATGCCACGTTGGGGCCGCCCAGGCCCTGGTCGACACCGTAGTTGGCCATCTGCAGGTCGTACACGGTCGCCACCAGCGCGGTGCTGCCGTCGGCCAGCGTGATGCGGCGCGCCGGCACGCGGCGGCGCAGCAGTTCGTCGTGTTCGCCGCCGAAGTAGGGGAAGCCGACTTCCACTACCTCATCGTGCTGGCTGATAAGCGACAGGCGCGGCTCGACCGGGCGGCCGCTGCCCCCGTCCTTCATTTCCAGGTTCCAGCGGCCTACCTTCTCGCCGCCGTTGTGGGCGGCCTCGCCCCAGCGGAAGCCGATCGAGCCGTTGGGCGCGACGATCTCGCCGGTGGTGTCGTCGATCTGCAGCGTCTTCCACTCGGGATGATTGGCTTCGCCGAGGTTGTCGGCCAGGTGCGAGGCGCGCAGGAAGTGGTCGGGCACCAGCGTGCCTGCGTTGTCCTGGTTTTCGCGCAGCAGCACCAGCATCGGCATGTCGGTGTACTGCCTGATGTAGTCGCGGAAGTAGGCGGACTTGCCGTTGGCGTGGAACTCCTTCAGCACCACGTGGCCCATGGCCATCGCCAGCGCGGCATCGGTGCCCTGCTTCGGCGCCAGCCAGATATCGCCGAACTTGACCATCTCGCCGAAGTCGGACGAGACGGCGACGGTCTTGGTGCCCTTGTAGCGGACCTCGGTATAGAAGTGCGCGTCGGGCGTGCGCGTCTGCGGCACATTGGAGCCCCACACCATCAGGTAGGTCGAGTTGTACCAGTCCGCCGATTCGGGCACGTCGGTCTGTTCGCCCCAGATCTGCGGGCTGGCCGGCGGCAGGTCGCAGTACCAGTCGTAGAACGACAGGCAGGCGCCGCCGAGCAGGCTCAGGTACCGCGCGCCGGCGGCGTACGAGACCATCGACATGGCCGGGATCGGCGAGAAGCCGATCACTCGGTCCGGGCCGAACTTCTTCACGGTGAAGGCGTTGGCCGCGACGATCATCTCCGTGGCGGTGTTCCAGTCGGCGCGCACGAAGCCGCCCTGGCCGCGCACGCTCTTGTAGCGCGCCGCCTTCTTCGGGTCCTGGCTGATCGATTCCCAGGCGGCGACCGGGTCCATGGTCTTGCGGGCCTCGCGCCACATCTCCATCAGGCGGCCGCGGATCATCGGGTACTTGACGCGCTGCGCGGAGTAGACGTACCAGCTGTACGACGCGCCGCGCGGACAGCCGCGGGGCTCGTGGTTGGGCAGGTCGGGGCGCGTGCGCGGATAGTCGGTCTGCTGCGTTTCCCAGGTGATCAGGCCGTTCTTGACGTAGACCTTCCAGGAGCAGGAGCCGGTGCAGTTCACGCCGTGGGTGGAGCGCACGATCTTGTCGTGCTGCCAGCGGCTGCGGTAGCCGTCTTCCCACTTGCGGTCTTCGTTCACCACCGCGCCGTGGCCGTCCGCATAGGTGGACTTGACGCGCGACATGAACTTCAGTCGATCCAGGAAATGACTCATTTGCTTGTTCTCCGCGAGGCTTTTCTGCGGGGCTCCGGGGCTTGCCGGAGCGTTTGCAGGGACACCTTGAGCTTATGGGGGAGCGGCGCGGCAGCCAATTCGCTGGTGGAACAGCCGCCGCATGGCGATCGGGGGAGGTGCCAGCCGCGGGACTAGTTCCGAAGAACTAGTCCGGCCGGCAAGGCGGTCAGCAGGGCATGGGCGCGTTGCGGCGCGCGTAGTACCACCAGGCCACCAGCACGCAGCTGACATAGAAGGCGATGAAGCAGTACAGCGCGGTGTCGGGGGCACCGGTCAGTTCCAGCGAGGTGCCGAAGCTCTTTGGGATGAAGAAGCCGCCGTACGCACCGATCGCGCCGGAAAAGCCCAGCACCGCTGCGGATTCCTTGCCGGCGTCCTGCAGCGCCTGGCGCTGCGCGGCGTCGCCCTTGCCCTTCGCGGCGCGCTGGCGCTCGGTCAGGAAGATCACCGGGATCATGCGGAAGGTCGAACCATTGCCGATGCCGGTCAGCGCGAACAGCGCGATGAAGGCCGCGAGGAAGTACGTGAAGTTGCCGCCGGCGCCGTCATGCGGCAGCGCCGCCAGCACGGCGAACACCGCCACGATCATGCCGATGAAGGTCCACAGCGTGACGCGCGCACCGCCGAGCTTGTCGGAGATCCAGCCGCCCACGGGACGCGTCAGCGCGCCGACCAGGGGCCCGAGGAAGGCATAGGCGGTGGGGTTCACGCCCGGGAACTGCGACTTGGTCAAGAGCGCCAGCCCGGCCGAGAAGCCGATGAACGAGCCGAAGGTGCCCACGTACAGCCAGCACATCAGCCAGTTGTGCTTGCGCTTGAAGATCACGGCCTGCTCGGCGAACGACGCCTTGGCATCGGCGATGTCATGCATGCCGAACCACGCGGCCAGCGCCGACACCACGATGAACGGCACCCAGATAAAGCCCGCGTTCTGCAGCCACAGGTCCTGCGTGGCGCCGTTGGCCTGGAATTGCTGCGGCTCGCCGCCGAGCGCACCGAACACCGCCAGCGACACCACCAGTGGCGTGACGAACTGCACCACCGACACGCCCAGGTTGCCGATGCCGGCATTCAGCCCGGTAGCCAGGCCTTTCTTCGCCTTGGGGAAGAAGAAGCTGATATTGGCCATCGACGAGCTGAAGTTGGCACCGCCCAGCCCGCACAGAAGCGCCAGTACCAGCAGCGTGGGATAGCCGGTGGACGGGTCGCGCAGCGCGAAGCCCATGCCCAGCGCCGGGACCAGCAGCAGCGCGGTGGAGATCGCGGTGAAGCGGCGCCCGCCGAACACCGGCACCAGGAAGGAATAGAAGATGCGCAGCGTGGCGCCCGACAGCGCCGGCAGCGCGGTCAGCCAGAACAGCTGGTTCTTGGTGAACTGGAAGCCGGCGCGGTCGAGGTTGACCGCGACCACGCTCCATAGCATCCAGACCACGAACGCCAGCATCAGCGCGGGGATCGAGATCCACAGGTTGCGATAGGCGATGCGCTCGCCCTCGCTTTGCCAGAACGCCACGTTCTCGGGCTCCCAGCGGGTGAGTACGGATGAGGTCATGATTGGTATGCCTTGGTTGAGAGAGCGCGGAGGCGCGCTTGTGAGGTGAGCAATCAGGCCGCCTGTGTCAGGCCGACAGCCTGTGCCTTGCGCTGGCGTTCAGCGCGGTGGCTGTAGTGCATCCACACCAGGCTCACGCACACCGTGCCGTACATCAGCATGAAGCAGCTGCTGCGGATGCCGGTCAGGTCGGCCAGCATGCCGAACAGGATCGGCAGGATGAAGCCGCCCAGGCCGCCGGCCAGGCCGACCACGCCGGAGACCGCGCCGATGTTGTGCGTGAAATCGTTGGAGATGAACTTGAATACCGAGGCCTTGCCGATGGCGAAGGCGATGCCGACCACGAACAGCAGGAAGGTGAATACCGTGGGCGTCAGCGCGATGCGGAAGCCCTGCGGGCCGCCGGTGGTCTGGATGATGAAGTCGGTCTGCGGATAGCTGAGCAGGAAGAAGCCGACCCAGCTCACCCACATCACCCACCAGGTGGTGCGGTGTGCGCCGTAGCGGTCGGAGATCCAGCCGCCGATGGCGCGCAGCACGCCGCCCGGCAGCGAGAAGCAGGCGGCCAGGAAGGCGGCGGTCTTGATGTCGAAGCCGTATTCGCCGATGTAGTACTTGGTCATCCACAGCGACAGGCCGACATAGCCGCCGAACACCACCGAGTAGTACTGCGAATAGCGCCACACGCGCGGGTCGCGCATCACCGCCAGCTGCTCGCGCCAGCCCACGCTGGACTTGACCATGTGCGCCGGGTTGCTGCGCGAGAACACCCAGAACAGCAGCGCGGTGACGAGCATCGCCACCGAATAGACGCGCGGCACGATGGTCCAGGTGCCGGCCGCCAGGATCATCGCCGGCGCGACGAACTTGGTCAGTGCCGCGCCCGAGTTGCCGGCGCCGAAGATGCCCATCGCCAGGCCCTGGCGCGAGCGCGGGAACCAGCGCGCCACGTAGGGCGTGCCGACCGAGAACGACCCGCCCGCCAGGCCGACGAACAGGCCCAGCACCAGCAGTTGCCACAGGCTGTGCGCGTAGGAGATCAGCCAGATCGGGACCACCGTGGCCAGCATCAGCACGAAGAAGACGATGCGGCCGCCGAAGCGGTCGGTCCAGATGCCCAGCGGCACGCGGATCAGCGAGCCGCTCAGCACCGGCGTGGCGGCCAGCAGGCCGAATTCAGTGTCGTTGAGACCGAGTTCCTGCTTGAGCGGGATGCCCAGGACGGCGAACAGCATCCAGACGGCAAAGCAGATGGTGAAGGCGAAAGTACTGGACGCCAGCGTGAGTGCCGCGCCGGCTGGAACGGGTTCCGGCGCGCGTGTTTGGGTGGCCATGGCCATGCTCCTGTGTCAACTTTGGCGGGGGTGATGCCAGAGTAGGGGCGGCCACTGGTGCTGCCTATTCGCCGGCAGCACAGCACGCCACATGGAGCGATCTGTCGTTGGAGGTAGTTCCACCGGCGGAGGTTGGTGGCGCGGCGCTGGTGCTATCGTGATCGCAGCACGCATGGCACCCGTTTGCGTGCTTGCGGCAAGCCAGATCAAGAATCTGACGCCTGCCGCCCCGGCACTGCCGGATTCACCAGATATACGGACCCTTCCGCCCGCCATGGAAACCATCCCGATCCTTCCTTCCCGGCCTTCGCCTTCCGGCAAAAAACCTGCCGGGCCGCCGCCGCGTGGCTTCGCCTTGTTCGCGCTGGGGTTCCGGCCGTTCTACCTGGGCGGCGCGGCCTTTGGCGCGCTGGCGATCGCGGCATGGTCGGCAATGCTCGCGGGCATGCAGTCGGTCGGGCCGGCGCCGGTGCTGCCAGGGATGTTCTGGCACGCGCACGAGATGGTGTTCGGCTTTGCCGCGGCGATCGTGGTGGGTTTCCTGTTCACCGCGGGACGCGCCTGGACCGGTCAGCCCACGCCGACCGGTGCCGCGCTGGCCCTGCTGTTCCTGTTGTGGCTGGCGGGACGCGTTGGCATGTGGATCGCGCCGGGCACCGTTGCCTTCGCCATCGAAGGCGCATTCCTGCCGCAGGCGGCGCTGGCGTTCACGCGCACCCTGGCCAGGGCCGGCAACCGGCGCAACTACCCGCTCGCACTGGCGCTGTGGCTGCTCGCCGTGGCCAATATCGCTGCATTGTGGATGCAGGCCGGCGGGCACGACGTCGCGGCGCTGCATGCCTGTCGCGCCGGCGTGGCGCTGGTGACGCTGTTCGTGGTGGTGATCGGCGGCCGCGTGATCCCGATGTTTACCACCAACGCGATTCCCGGTTTCCGTCTGCGGCAGTACCAGCAGGTCGATCGGATGGTGATCCCGGCAACGGTGCTGGGGCTGGCCTCGGGACTGCTGCCCTTGCCGGCATGGCTGGCCGCGGCGCTGTCGCTGCTCGCTGCCGGCGTGCTGGCGGTGCGCGTGGCGGGATGGCGCGGCTATGCGGTGGGCAACCGGCCACTGCTGTGGGTGCTGCATCTCGCCTATGCGTGGCTGCCGCTAGCTTTGCTGCTGCAGGCACTGGGCGCGCTGGGGCTGGTGATGGCCGGGCTGGCGACCCATGCGTTCACGGTGGGCGTGCTCGGCGTGGCCATCATCGCCATGATCACGCGCACCGCTCTGGGCCATACCGGGCGCATGCTGGTGGCCGGCCGCACCGAAACGGTGGCGTACTGGCTGATTGCCATGGCCGCGGTATTGCGCGTGTTCGGTCCGATGGCATGGCCGGCCGGCTACCTGCACTGGATCTGGGGCGCGGGGGCGTGCTGGGTGGCGGGGTTTGGTCTATATGCACTGACCTATGCGCCGCGGCTTGCGCGCCCACGGGTGGACGGCAAGCCGGGTTGAGTGATGCGAATACTCTGGTTCCCGAGTATTGCCTGACAGGCTGCTGCGGTACCGTGGAAGAATGCCTGTAGCGGCATCCCGGGCGGCACGCCGCGCACGCCGCATGACCTGGCCCGGCACGATTGCCTGGTGCTGGTGGGCAGCCAGGGCCGGCAGGACGTCTGGAGACTGGGCGACGGCCAGGGCGGGGAAATCGCGGTGCGGGTGCGTGGGCGCATCGAGGCCAATACCGGCGAGCTGCTGGCGGACGCGGCGCTGGCCGGCTTCGGCATCGCGCTGCATTCGACCTCCCTCGCGCAGGAGTACGGCGAGAATCCGCCGTGGGGAGCGCCGGCCGGCGCATGAAGCCGGCCGGGGAGGGGGAATCGGGCCGCTTGCCCTAACCCTGCGGGTGCGCCGCCGAGCGCCGGTAGTCGCCCGGTGTCATGCCGGTCCAGCGGCGGAAGGCGCGGAAGAACGAATTGGCATCGTCAAAGCCGAGCCGGAAAGCGATTTCTCCCAGCGACATATTGCCCTCGGTCAGGTATCGGCCGGCCAGTTCGCGACGCACATCTTCGCACAACGCGCGGAAGCCCGTGCCTGCCGCCATCAGCCGGCGCTGCAGCGTGCGTTCGCTGATGTCGAGGTGGCGCGCCACCGCGGCCAGGCTCAGCGCGCGCTCGCCGGCCAGCTGGTGCAGGGCGGCTCGCACGTCGTCGAGCGATGCCGCCGCGCGCTGCGCGTCGCGCATGGCGGCGGGCGCAGCCGGACGGCTGTGGGCGCGCGCGACCAGGCGCAGCGACAGGTCGCGCCGGCCGAACACGATCGCGTCTTCCGGTTCGCCAAAGCGCACCGGGCAATCGAAGGCTTCGGTATAGCGCAGGTGCCAGTCGGGCTGGCCGATGCGCAGCGAGACCCGCAGCGGATGCAGCGGCTTGCGCGTGAACTGGCGCCCGAAGGCCAGCAGCGAGCACAACTCCATGTCGATGCGGGGGCGGGTGTCAGGCGCCTCCGGCTCGCTCGGGCGGATACAGACCCAGGCCTCTTCGCCCTGCCGGCGCAGTTCGATGCGGTCGCCCATCATCAGCTTCTGGTAGCGCGCAATACGCCGCAGCGCTGTGCCCAACGACGGGCCCGCCATGGCCGGCATGCCTGCCAGGCCGAGCAGGTCGGGCTGCATGCGGCTGCCCAGCCACAGGCCGATGGCGGGATCGCCGGTGGCCTGGTAGACCGCGCACAGCAGGTGGCTCGCCTGCTGGGGCCCGGCCTCGGGCGTGTACGGGGTGGAAGAAGACTCGGGATCGGATTCAGGAGCAGGCACGAGCGCCGACACATCGTAACCGCCTTCACGCAGCGCGTGCAGCAGGTCGCGAGGAAACGGCCTGGCCTGGATTGGCTCTTGTAGTGGCATTGTTATTGGCTGGCAAATTGGCGCAAGGCACCTGTGCTAGCCCCCGGTAAGACTGAGATTACGCGGTGGTGGCGGCGCCTTCAAGGGCACGCGGGGGGAGGATGTGTGGTCAAGGCAGCGCAACCGGCGGGCTGGGCAAGGGGGCGCAACACCGGGGGAGGCTTCGACGCGCTGACGAGGGTCGATGCGCGATCGATGCAGCGCGTTGCCTAAAATTTGTGCGGTCCGGTGCGTTGCCGCACAGACCAAGGCTTCCGGGGAGGGTGAAGGCAGGATATCCACAGATTCTGTGGATATCACGCCGGGGTTTTCAACATGGGTTTGTGCGGCTGCCGCAATCTGCCGGAAACCGGTATGCTGCACGGTTTTGGGAGCAGGGCAACACTGCGCAAGCCGCGACGGTGTCACCGCCGGATGCCGTGCATGCCGGTATCGCGCATGGTTCGTGGCCTATCTCCACCGATGTTGCCGCTTTCCCGCTGCCAGCGATCGCCCGGCTGGCGTAACCGCGATGCCAAACTGCCTGCCGCCATGCGCCATGACCGGTCGTCCGCAGTCCCCTCCCGCCTGACCTGCCTCGCCACATTGGCCGCCACCGCGGCACTATGCGGCTGCGTGGCGCAATACCGGGTGCCATCGGGCGCCCCCACGGCCAGCGTGCGGCTGCTGACCAATACCGAAGAAATCACCTCTTTCGCGGTGGTCGACCCGGCCAGGTGCCCGGTGCCGGCACGGCCGCTGATCCTGGCCGGCACGGGCAAGCAGTTGTCGGCAATGGGACGGGATCGCGAACTGGGCCTGCCGGGGCGCTCGCCCGAGCCGCCGGAACGCACGCGCGAACGGCTGGTCGAGGCAGGCCGGCGCATCTACGTGGCCGTGACGTCCATCGCCGAGCCGCCGTTGCCGGAGCAGCGCTGCGCGGCCGGGGTGTCGTTCGTGCCCGCGCCGGGCGGCCTCTATGAAATCCGGTATCAGCGTGACGAGAGCGCGAGCCAGTGCTCGGCGCAGGTATTGCGGATGCAGCCGCTGGAAGCCGGCGGCGCGCGCCTGACGGCGGAACCGACGCAGAAGGGCTTCCGCGCGCTGCGCAAGGAGTATGTGTGCCAGGCGCTGTGACGGCGCCCTGGGCGGCGCCGGAACGATAGCGCGCCGGGCAGGCCCCCGCCTGGCCGACAGACGGGATTACTGCTCGATCAGGAAGCGCTCGGGGCGCTTGCCCAGCCATGCCGGGGCGCGGCCGCGGCCGGACCAGGTCTTGCCGGTCTTGGGATCCATGTACTTGGGGGGCAGCGTCGAACCCGAGGCGGCCGCCTTGCCGGCGGAACCCGCGGGGCGGCCGCGCCTGCGCCGGGGCATGATGTCTTCCGCGGTCAGGCCATATTCGGTCATCAGTTCGCGGATTTTGTCGATCACATCGGCGACTTCCGTCGCACGCACTTCATTCAGCTTGGCTTCCAGCGCTTCTTTCTCTGCCAGGAGTTGCTTGTATGTCGCCATTCATTTCCCCTTTCTGCAATTAAGCCGCTGCATGTTACTAGAACCTCAGGTGTCGGTAGACATAAAAATTTTACAAAAAATAACGGGGATTGCACGGATTGATTGTGTTTGCGCACAGCCTCACTCTTTTACAGCGCACCGATGCGCGCCATTGCGGTGCTCCTAGTGCGGCGAATGGCAATGCCGCCGCTCCAATTTCCGGGAAAGGAAAAAGCTGGCGCTGCCGGATTTTGCACCTAGACTGGTTCTCTGCGTTGTACAACGCTTTCCGGAGACGTCATGAACCAGCAGATCTTTGTCAATTTGCCAGTACGCGACCTGCAAGAGTCGATCGCGTTCTTTACCAGTCTTGGCTTTACCTTCAATCCGCAATTTACCGATGACACCGCCACCTGCATGATCGTTGGCGAGAACATTTTCGTGATGCTGCTGACCGAAGTCAAATTCCGCAGCTTTTCACCGAATGACATCTGCGATGCGCGCAAATTCACCGAAGTGCTGGTGTGCCTGTCGATGGAAAGCCGAGCGCGCGTGGATGAAATGGTGAATGCCGCGGTGACCGCGGGCGGCAATACCTACAAGCCGCCGATGGACCTGGGATTTATGTACGGGCATGGCTTCCAGGATCTGGATGGCCATGTCTGGGAACTGGTGTACATGGATACGGCGGCAATGCAGGGCGCGCAGTAAGGCGCGCACCAAAAAAAACAGCCCGGGAAAGCAGGAAGCCCGGGCTTGAAATCCACCTGGATCGCGGTGGAGGAGACAACTTGTCGTAGACAGCCCGGGCCAGTTGCCCGGGATGCGGGATGTATCAAGCAGGATCAGATCGCCCAGCCGCCGGCATAGAAGGCAGCCAGTACCACTGCGATGGCGACGGTGCCGACATTGAGCTTGCGCCATTCGCCGGCGATCACGCGGCCGACCACCAGGGTGCAGAAGCCCAGCATGATGCCGGTGACGATATTGCAGGTCAGCACGATAAACACCGCGCAGACCAGGCCGGCCAGCGCATCGACCAGGTCATCCATATGCAGGCGGCTGACGCTGGACAGCATCAGCAGGCCGACGTACATCAGCGCCGGCGCCGTGGCGTACGACGGCACCAGTGCCGCCAGCGGCGAGAAGAACATCACCGCCACGAACAGCAGGCCCACCACCACGGCGGTCAGGCCGGTCTTGGCGCCCGCGGCCACGCCGACGGTCGATTCGATATAGGCCGCGGCCGGTGCGCCGCCAAAGAAGCCGGAGAAGATCGAGCTGACCGAGTCCGCCGTCAGCGCGCGGCCGCCGTTGTGGATATGGCCGGCGGCGTTGAGCTGCCCGGCTTGCCCGGCGACGGCGCGGATGGTGCCGGTGGCGTCGAAGACGGCGGTCATCACCAGCGCCAGTACGCTTGGCAGCACCGCAGCGGTCAGCGCGCCGCGCAGGTCCATGGCGCCGATCAGCGAAGCATGGCCCGGTGCGCTCAGCGACGGCAGTGCGAACACGCCGGTGAACTTCACCGCCGGATCGAAGATGAGGCCCAGCGCCGAGATCGCGATGATCACCAGCAGGATGCCGCCCGGCACCTTGCGCCGCTCGAGGCCGAAGATCGCGGCCAGGCCGAGCACCGACATCACCACCGGGAAGGAGGTAATCTTGCCCAGCGCCACCGGCAGGCCGGCGTGGGTGTTCTTGACCACCAGGCCGACTTCATTGGAAGCGATCAGCAGCAGGAACAGGCCGATGCCGATGCCCGTGCCATGCGCGACGCCTGCCGGCAGGTTGCGCAGGATCCAGGAACGCACCCCGGTCACCGAGATCGCGGTGAAGATCAGGCCCATCAGGAACACTGCGCCGAGCGCGACCGCCGGCGACAGGCCCTGGCCGAGCACCAGGCCGAAGGCCATGAACGCGGTCAAGGAAATGGCGCAGCCGATCGCGATCGGCAGCTTGGCCCACAGGCCCATCAGCAGCGAGCCGAAGGCGGTGGTCAGGCACACCGCGACAAAGACCGCGCTGGTGTCGAAGCCGGCCTTGCCCAGCATGCCGGGCACGACGAAGACCGCGTAGACCATTGCCATGAAGGTGGTGATGCCCGCCACCACTTCCTTGCGCTGGGTGCTGCCGCGCGCGGTGATCTCGAAATAGGCGTCGAGCCGGTTCCGGACCTCGGGGACGTTGGGGCGTGCCGCATCGGCTTCCGTCGCTGACGACGGATAGGGCTGCTCGATCATGATGAACTGTCTCCTTGCAGGGCGCTGCAACGTCCGTCGTACGGCGCGTCGTCAGGCTTGTCTCACGTGGTTCTGGCTGTTTTGGGCTGCAGGCCTGGAGGGCCTCGCCAACCCGCTGTTATCGGTGTGCCGGCTTGTCGTTGCCTTCTAGTGCGGGCTTGATCTGGGCAAGGCTGAAGGCTAGGTGAGTGCGAGGGACTCGTCATAACCGCAGCGGAATGCACGGCATGCGCGGTGCGGAATACCGAGTGTGGCGAATGATTATCTTTGAGGCCGAGGCTTCCGCCAGGTGGCGCTTTGGGCGCAGGGAATTATCACGCCAGCCATATACGGCCTATAGGTAATGACCCGGATGCCGAACGAGGTACTTCGCTATACTAGGGATAACCCTGAGCTGCCTCGCGCGGCTGGCCAAAACCCGGTCAGATATGCATTGCGAGGCACTGAACATTTCTCCGATCCGGAAAAGGAAATATTGCCATGCAAGTGCTCGCTGATACGCTTTATCGCCAACCCCGCCAAGCCAGGCCCGAGGCCAGGTCCAATGCCCGTGTTGCCGCCGAACCGGCGCGCGAGACCGATGATTACGCCCGCATGGGCAGCGGCCGCTCGCTGTCGGCTCGTGTTCGCGACTACTTCGCCCGCGGCTGGACGCTCTATCTCGACAACGCCCGCGCAGTCGCGCCGCTGATGCACCTGTAAAGACGCTTCCGTGGCGCGGCCCGCGCTCAGTACATGCCGGTACGTGCCATGAATTGCTGCAGGGTCCAGCCGCGGCCCAGCAGCAGCCGGCGCGTGTGAAGGCCATCGCATTGCTGCGGGCTGACCGTCTCGCCCTGCCATGTCAGTGTCTTCTGGCGCAGGTCGACATAGCCGCCGGCGTAATCCGCGGCCAGCACCTGCCATAGCGCGTGCGCGCCTGCCGACTGGCGGGCGCCGCTCAGCAGGCACAGCCCGCCGTCCAGCGCCCAGCGGTACAGCGCCCTGGCCAGGCCGCGGCGCTGATAAGCGGGGGCAAACTTCGTATGCGGCGCACGCACCCATGGGTCGGCGCGCCGGCCCACCTCGATCAGCCGGTTGAACACGGTATAGCCGGCCAGGCGCCGCTGCATCAGGTCTTCCACATACACGTAGTACTCGCCGTCGGCTTCGCGGTAGCGCAGCCGCAGCGCCGGCGTGCCCGCCGGCAGCGCGGGCATGTCGTGCAGGCGGTCGCCGGGCCGGTGGATGCGCTCGTGGAGCGCGTCCAATTCGCGCTCGATCTCGCCCGGGGCCAGTTCCACGTCGATGCGCAATGCCAGGGGACGGGTCAGGACCGGAGTCGGGGCCAGCATCGGGCCCAACATCGGGCCTAGTGAAGGAAACGGGACCATGGCTGCGCCTCAGGCTTCGAGGAGCAGGTAAAGGGCGGCAAGCGCCACCATGGCAAGAAGGGTCTGGCGGTAGAGCTGAGGCATGGCTGGCTTTCTCCTGGCTGCATGATCAAGCGGATGCCGGATGGCGATCCGCGCCATGTGCCGTGCGGGAAAGCTCAGGTCTGCTGAAGGGTAGTGTCCCGAGCTGCCCGCACGGCCAGGAAAAGCACGGCGCTGCGGACCACGCCGTGGGCGGCGTGGTCAATGGCGTAGCCCGGTTGCTGCGAAGTCACGGCGAACGCCGCCGCCGGCAGGGCCGGGCGGTTCAATGCGGCGATGCGGACGATGCGAGACATGGGGCGCGGTGCGTCGGATTCGGGGGAACCATGCTTATGCCATATTTGTGCGCCGATGTCCAGCTAACGTGCCGATATCCGCTTTTATCTGCTGTCTACCGACTCGCTGGATGCGGCTATGGCGCTGTTTGGGCCGATCGCACTCGTGCAATCTCAATTGTGAACACTGTCTACATGTACTAGACTCGGATGCATCGTTCAACGGCCTTCCCGCAGGAGCCATGATGACGACGTCCCCCGAAACCGGCCCGATCACGCTGCTGGTTGCCACCACCAAGGGTGCCTGGACCCTGACCAGCGATGCCGCCCGCGGCCACTGGCAGGTGGCAGGTCCCACCTTCCTTGGCCACACCATCCACCACATCGTGCAGGACCCCCGCGAGCCGTCGCGGATGCTGATGGCCGCGCGCACCGGCCACCTTGGCCCGACGGTATTCCGCTCCGCCGACGGCGGACGCAACTGGACCGAGGCCACGCGCCCGCCCGCTTTCGACAAGGCGCCTGAAGGCGAGACCGGCCGCGTGGTCGACCATGTTTTCTGGCTGACTCCCGGCCACGCCAGCGAACCCGGCGCCTGGTACGCCGGCACCTCGCCGCAGGGATTGTTCCGCAGCACCGACCATGGCGCCACGTGGGAGTCCGTGCCGGGCTTCAACAACCACCCGATGTGGCGCAACTGGACCGGCGGCGAGCAGGACGGCACCCCCGACGGGCCCAAGATGCATTCCGTGCTGGTCGATCCGCGCGACAAGCGTCATCTCTATATCGGCATGTCCAGCGGCGGCGTGTTCGAGAGCACCGACGCGGGGGCCGACTGGAAACCGCTGAACCGAGGCAGCCTGGCCCTCTTCCTGCCCGACCCCAACCCGGAATACGGCCAGGATCCGCACTGCGTGCTGCAGCACCCGGCCAATCCCGACATCCTCTACCAGCAGAACCATTGCGGCATCTATCGCATGGACCGGCGCGAAGGCGTGTGGAAGCGCATCGGCGAGGCAATGCCGGCCGAGGTGGGCGACATCGGCTTCCCGATCGTCGCGCATCCGCGCGATGCGCGCACGGTGTGGGTGTTCCCGATGGACGGCAGCGATGTCTGGCCGCGCGTCAGTCCCGGCGGCCACCCTGCGGCCTATGTCACCCGCGACGGCGGCGAGACCTGGCAGCGACAGGACCGCGGCCTGCCGCCAGAGCAGGGCTGGTTTACGGTCAAGCGGCAGGCCATGGCCACCGACCGCCACGGGCCGGTGGGCGTGTACTTCGGCACCACCGGCGGCGAGATCTGGGCGAGTGTTGACGAAGGCGAGCACTGGCGCTGCATCGCCAGCCACCTGCCGCAGGTCTACGCCGTCAGCGTGGCGCGGCCGGCCTGAGTCGGAGGGCAGCCATGCAAGTACGCATTGCCACGCCGCTGTTCTCCTACACCGGGCAGCGCGAGTATGTGGAAGCCCACGGCGCGAACATCGGCGCGCTGCTGGACGACCTTGACCGGCAGTTTCCGGGCATGCGGTTCCGCATTGTCGATGAGCAGGGAAAGTTGAGGCCGTATATCCGCGTCTTCGTTAACCGGACGCAGTTGATGCGGCTGGATGCGCCGCTGCGGGAGACCGATGAGGTGCATATCCTGCAGGCGCTGGCGGGGGGCTAGCGACTGCTCGCAGGTGCTGCTGGTTTGCTCCCCTCTCCCACTGCGCGGGAGAGGGGACCGTTCACCAGGGGCGGTGCCTTCGTCTTTGCACGCGTGGGTCTATAGCGTCTGCAAGTAGACCCACGGATAGATCCCGCGATCGTGCCCGTCGTCGAACACGATCTGGATGCCATAGCCCATATCCTCCATGCCGACGACGCGCGCGGTTGCTGCCTGCGCTTCTCCCCCAGGCTTGCTCCGGCATGCAGCACAACGGCACGCCGCACGCAGGCGCGAGTGCTCTAGGCCTGTCCCCGAGCTTGCCCAATGCGCGCGCGGCCTGCAGGCGGACCTGCCAGTAGGCGTCTTCCAGCGCTCTGATCAACGGGCGCACGGCTTCCGCAAATCTGAGCTTGCCGAGCGTCTGCGCCGCTTCCTCGCGCACCTGCCACGCGCTGTCGCCGAGCGCGCCGGCCGCGGCGCGCCGGACTTCGGTGTCGGCATCGCTGGTGGCGACCTGCGCCAGCGCCGGCAGCGCTTCGCTGCGCCTGAGCCAGCCCAGCACGGTCACCGCTTCGCGCCGCACCGGCGCGGCGGCGTCGGCCAGCGCCGCCATCGCGGCAGCGAAGCCCGGCGCGTAGCGCAATTCGCGCAGGCCGCGCCAGGCTGACGCGCGGACAAAGGGATCCTGATGCGTGACCCAGGGCAGCACGGCCGCGCCGGAGTCTGCGTCCTTCAGTTCCGCCAGTGCCAGTGCTGCCGCCTCTGCCACCTCGCGGTCGACATCGGCCAGCGCGGCAGCCAGCGCGCGCACGACGGTATCCGTCTCCCAGCTGGCCAGCGTGCGCGCGGCCTCGGTGCGCACCGCCGCGGCGGGATCGGATTGCAGCCGCTGCAGCAGCAGCGGGACGCCGGCTTCGTCTTCAAGGTCGGCCAGTCGCAGCACCGCCACGCGGCGCACGGCGGGGTCGGGGTCGGACAGGCGCGGCGCAATCGCGCCGATGGCAGCAGTCGCTGCTGCTCGACGTCTGGACGCAGATGCGCACCACCGTAGTCTTTGTCACCCACGATATCGAGGCTGGCGAGCGCCAGCGCGAGGTGCAGGCGCTGCTCGACCTGGAGCATCGAAACCCATCACGCCGCAGGCGGCGCCATTGGCATCGGTGATCTCGCGGGTGTATTGCTCGGGCGTGGCGTGGCCGGGGATCACGGCGTTGTTCAGGCCGTCCATGCCCATGGAAATCGCGCCGCTGCGCTTGACGTGCGCCTTGTCGAGCAACAGCACGCGCAGCGGGGTTGCGCTCCTTGGCCTTGATCGCGGCCATCGGGCCGGCGGTGCCGCCGCCGACGACGACAATGTCGTATTCGTGGGTCAGGGTGTTCATGCGTTGGGATTTCCCTTGCTGGCAGGTTTGCGGGTGCGCTTCGGTGCGGGCGTGGCTGGCGCTGGTTGCGAAGTAGGCAGCTCGGCCTTGTGGCGCTCGGCGCGCAGCCGGTACTGGAAGGCGTCGCCGCGGAAGTAGAGGAACTCGTAGTCGACACGCCCGCCGAGGAACGAAGCAATCCGGATATCCAACGACGAAATCCGAACATGCTCCCCCGGGCGATCTCCCTCAACTCTCCAGTCCCCGCGCCGATATCCAGTCAAGAAACCTGCCGTCCGCCAGCCGCCGCGGCGGCACGGCAAGGCATACACGGCGGCCACAGATCATCCAACGCACGGCACGGGAGCGACGCATGAGCAGTTCCATGAGGGACATCGACGAACGGACTAACCTCACCAACAACAACCAGTTCGAACTGCTGCTGTTTCGGCTGGGCGACGCCGAGCACAGCGGGCAGTCCGAACTGTTCGGCATCAATGTGTTCAAGGTGCGCGAGATCCTGGTGATGCCGCAGGTCACGACCGTGGTCGGGGCCGACCCGTCGATCCTGGGCATGGCCGATATCCGCGGGCAGGTGATCCCCGTGATCGACCTGCCCAGGCTGGTGGGATGCAAGCCGCGCAACGGGCTCGGCATCCTGCTGGTGACCGAGTACGCACGTTCGACGCAAGGCTTCGCGGTCGAGGCGGTGGAAGAAATCGTGCGCCTGGAGTGGAACCAGGTGCACTCGGCCGAGGCCAGCGTGCGCACCGGCCACGTGACCAGCATCGCCAAGCTGGATGCCGGCACGGACCAGGCGCGCCTGGTGCAGGTGCTGGACGTGGAGCAGATCCTGCGCGATGTGCTGCCGGCGCGGCAGCCGGACGTCGAGCCGGGCTCGGTGGGTCCGCAGCTGAACCTGCGCCCGGGCCTTAAGGTAATTGCCGCCGACGATTCCGCGCTGGCGCGTGGCCTGATCGAGCAGGGACTGAAGGCGCTGGGCGCACCGGTGCTGATGACCAAGTCGGGCAAGGAAGCGTGGGAACTGCTCGACCGCATCGCCGGCGAGGCCGCCAGTCACGGCAAGTCGGTGCAGGACGAAGTGGCGCTGGTGCTGACAGACCTGGAAATGCCCGAAATGGACGGTTTCACGCTGACCCGCAAGATCAAGGCCGACAGCCGGCTCAAGCAGCTGCCGGTGGTGATTCATTCGTCACTATCTGGCGAGGCCAGCGAGGAGCATGTGCGCAAGGTGGGCGCGGATGCCTACGTGGCGAAGTTCGTCGCCAAGGAACTGGCCGATACCATCCGCCAGGTGCTGACGCGCTGAGCGGGCGCTGAGTTAGGTGCCTGGGGCCACAACCGGGTTGGCCTTAGGCAGTACAAGGCACAAAATCAATCAGGCTGCAAGCATTCCCGTATGTTTACGGTTTGCCTATAAAACGGGCACTCCAGTACGAGCCAAGGCCGGCGCGCCCTTGGCGGTTGTCAAGAGGGGAGATATCCACTGAAGCTGTGGATAGATCCTGTGGACAAGTCAGGCGTCCCGGCCGAACTGCCCGGGACGCCTGCCGGCGGTCCTGCGTGACCTCCACGCCCTGCCGCGCTCCCTTGCTCGCTCTCTCTCCCTTGCCTGGCCTGGCCCGGTCGCTGCCGGGACCCCGCGATTGCGCTACTTGGGCTGCTCCACCGTGCGCAGGTAGGGCTTCAGCGTCTTGAACCCTTGCGGGTATTTCTTCTTCGCATCTTCGTCCGAGACCGATGTCGGGATGATGACATCCTCGCCCGGCTTCCAGTTCACCGGCGTGGCTACGGTGTGCTTGGCGTTAAGTTGCAGCGAGTCCAGCAGCCGTAGCACTTCATCGAAATTGCGCCCCGCGGTCATCGGATACACCAGCATCGCCTTGACCTTCTTGTCCGGGCCGATGATGAACACCGAGCGGATGGTGGCGTTGTCCACCGCCGTGCGCGGCCCGGCGCCGCTGGCTTCGGGGTGGATCATGTCGTAGAGCTTGGCCACCGTCAGGTCGGCGTCGCCGATCATCGGATAGTTGATGGCGGCGCCCTGGGTTTCCTCGATGTCCTTGGCCCAGCGCTGGTGGTCGCTGACGGGATCGATGCTCAGGCCGATGATCTTGGTGTTGCGCTTGTCGAATTCGGGCTTGAGCCGCGCCATGTAACCCAGTTCGGTGGTGCATACCGGCGTGAAGTCCTTGGGGTGCGAGAACAGGATCGCCCAGCTGTCGCCGATCCATTCGTGGAAGCTGAGCTTGCCTTCCGTGGTGTCTGCGGTGAAGTCCGGGGCTTGTTCACCCAGTCGAATCGCCATGGTTGCGCTCCTTGCAGTTGGCATGGGGTGGAAAAAGCGCGTTGCCGGCGTGCCGGCCCGCAACGCGCGCGATGCATGGCGCCTAGCGCAGGACCAGCACCGGGATCGTGCTGTGCGTCAGGACTTTTTGCGTTTCGCTGCCGATCAGCAACGCCTGCAACCCGCGCCGCCCGTGCGACGACATCACGATCAGGTCGCAGCCGCGCTGCTCGGCGCATTGGATGATGGCCTGCCACGGGTGGTCGTCGGTGGCGGTGACGGTGTCGCACGGCACTCCGGCCTGGCCGGCAGCACGCGTGACGGCGGCCAGGAAGGTATCGGCATGGCGTGCGGCCTCGGCCGCGAACGAGTCCCTGGTGTCCTGCTGGCTGGTCAGCCGGTACGTCAATACGTGATACTCGGGAATCACATGCAAGCCGGTCGCGCGGGCGCCGATGCGGCTGGCGAAGGTCATGGCCCGGGCTACCGTCGCCTCGGCGCGTGCGGAGCCGTCGGTGGGGACTAGGAGGTGCTTGAACATGATGGCCTCCGATTGCAGTGAATAGCCGCGTCCGCCGGGCCGTTCCGCCCGGACCGTCCGGACGAGCCACTCCAGTATAGGAATTGGCCCGTGATAGCGACAGGTCGCGTGCAGCGCCGGCCAACTCCGGCCCTCGATGGCGCGATGCCCCGCGTCCGGCGCAAGCCGCAAGTCCCTGGGTGCATGTCACGGCATTAGCATGTTGTTATCATTCCATGCACCTGCGCCCTCCCTCCGACGTTGACCCACTGCAAGGATTCTCCGCATGATCGCGCTGCGCGAAGCATGGCAGGCCGGGCTGTTCCGCCGCGCCAACTGGCTGCCCAACCTGGTGTCGGGCGTGATCGTCGGGGTGGTGGCGCTGCCGCTGGCGATGGCGTTTGCGATCGCATCCGGCGCCAAGCCCGAGCAAGGGCTGTATACGGCCATCGTCGCCGGGCTGGCGGTGTCGATGTTCGGCGGCAGCCGCCTGCAGATTGCCGGGCCCACCGGCGCGTTCATCGTGGTGCTGTCCGCCATCACGGCGCGCCATGGGATCGGCGGGCTGCAACTTGCCACGCTGATGGCCGGGCTGATCCTGCTGGCGCTGGGCCTGGCGCGGCTTGGCGGCGTGATCCGCTACATTCCCGCGCCGGTGATCGTGGGCTTTACCGCGGGCATCGGCGTGATCATCTTCGTCGGGCAATGGCGTGATTTCTTCGGGCTGCCGCCGGTAGCCGGCACCCACTTCCATGAAAAGCTGTGGCACCTGCTGCAGGCGCTGCCGCAGTGGCATGCGGCCACGACCGCGCTGGCGCTGGGGAGCCTGCTGCTGGTGCTGGGCGCGCCGCGCTTGCGCTGGCTGCACCGCGTTCCCGGCCCGCTGGTGGCGCTGGTGGTGGCCACGGCAGTGCAGGCGCTGTTCCGCTTCGACGGCGTGGCCACCATCGGCAGCGCCTTCGGCGGCCTGCCGCGCGGATTGCCGGTTCCGGCGCTGCCGGAGATCTCGCTGGCGCGCGTGATCGAGCTGGCAGGGCCGGCCTTCACCATCGCCATGCTGGGCGCGATCGAATCGCTGCTGTCCGCGGTGGTGGCCGACGGCATGGCCGGCACCCGGCACGATTCCAACCAGGAACTGGTGGGGCAGGGCATCGCCAATGTCCTGGCGCCGCTGTTCGGCGGGTTTGCCGCCACCGGCGCCATCGCGCGCACCGCCACCAATATCCGCAACGGCGGCAGCAGCCCGCTGGCCGGCATCGCCCATGCGCTGACGCTGGTGCTGGTGCTGCTGTTCCTGGCGCCGCTGGCCGCGAGCGTGCCGCTGGCGACGCTGGCCGCGATCCTGTTCGTGGTGGCGTGGAACATGAGCGAGGCGCGCCAGTTCGCACGCATGGTGCGGCAGGCGCCGCGCGCCGACGTGGCGATCCTGCTGATCACCTTTACGCTGACCGTGCTGACCGACCTGGTGGTCGCGGTCAACATCGGCGTGATCCTGGCCATGCTGCAGTTCCTGCGGCGCATGTCGGCGTCGGTGGAAGTGACGCGCCAGGACGTAACCGGCATCGAGCGCGAGCTAAGCGCCGAAGCGGACGCGGCCGATTCCGTCGCGGCCCGGATGCCGGCGGGCGTGCTGGTCTACGCCATCGACGGCCCGTTCTTCTTCGGCGCGGTCGAGGCCTGCGAGCAGGCGCTGGTGCACACCCATACCGAGCCGCGCGTGCTGCTGATCCGCCTGGGCCGGGTGCCGTTCATCGACATGACCGGCTTGCAGACGCTGGAAGCCGTGATCCGCACGCTGCGCCGGCGCGGCGTGGCCGTGGTGCTGGCCGAGGCCAATGCGCGCGTGCGGCAAAAGCTGGAGCGGGCCGGGGTGCTTGCGGCGCTGGGGCAGCAAAACTACGCGGATGCGCTGGCGCAGGCGGTGCGGCGTTGCGGCGTGCTGGCGGGAGAGGAGGGTGCGGAACGGGAGCGCGAGGACACGGGCGCCCCGCACTGAGCTACTTCTTTTGCCGGCCGCTGCCGGCGGGCCGTGCCTTGGTGGCGTATTCCACGCCGTGCTGGGCCAGGTAATCGCGGATCAGCTGGCGCACCACCTGCGACGGCGTCAGGTCCTGCGCGGCGCACAGGGTTTCGAAGGCCTTCTTCTTGACCGGATCGATCAGGATGGTGAGGCGGGCGGTCTTGGTTTCCATGAGGGGTGTGTCGGGCGGTCCGGCTGGATCGCTCGCATTATATACAGCGCAAACTTTGCCGAGCCGCTGGTTTGCCCCCCTCTCCCCCACCCTTCTCCCACTTCGCGGGAGAGGGGGGCGTTCACGACGGGCGGCGGCCTTTGCAGGCGCTTTCCCCGGTGTTCCGCTAAGCCGGCATCTCCAGGTCCGCAATCACCGCCGCCAGAAACCGCGCCGCCTCGCCCCCCGTCACCACGCGGTGATCGAACGTCAGGCTGAGCGGCATCACCCGATGCACCGCCGGCACGCCGGCGGCCGCGACTACCTCGTCCCGCACCCGTCCCGCCCCAAGGATCGCCACCGTCGGCGGCACCACGATCGGCGCCGCGTAGCGCCCCGCGATCATGCCGAAGTTGGACAGCGTGATGGTATTGCCGCGCATCTCCTCCGGCGCGATGGTGCGCGCGCGGATGTCCGCGCGCATGCGGTCGAGCCCGCGGCGCAGGTCGGCCGCGTCGCGGCTGCCCACGTCGCGCAGCACCGGCACGAACAGCCCTTCGGGCAGGTCCGCGGCAATGCCCACGTCGATCTTCTTCAGCACGTGGCGGCGCCCGGTCTGGCCCTCGTACCAGGCATTCAGGCCCGGCTCGGCACGGCAACCGGCCACCAGCGCGCGCACCAGGCGGATGGTGACGTCGGCGCCCGCCTGCCAGGCGTGGATATCGGCGTCGTCCATCACCGTGGCCGCGGCGACCTCGTTCTGCGCGCGCGCCATGTTCTGCGCCATCGCGCGGCGCACGCCGCGCAGTTCCTCGGGCGCACCGAGTTCGGCCAGCGTGGCGGCCATGCGTTCGACGTCGGCGGCGGTGACGGTGCCCTCCGGCCCCGACGCGGTGGCCATCGCCGGGTCGACGCCGAGGCGCCGCGCCAGCGCGCGTACCGCGGGTGTGGCCTTGACGCGCGCGGCCATGCCGGAGGCAGGCGCGGCCGCGCCCGGCGGCGCCGCTTCGCTGGCCACGCGCGTGCCGACCTGCACGGAGCCGACTACGGTGCCGGCATCGGCATCCTCGCCGGCGCCCTCGAAGCCGACCAGCGGCGCGCCCAGGTGGACGATATCGCCCGGCTGCGCGTGCAGCCGGGCGATGGTGCCCGCATAGGGCGAGGGAATCTCGACGATGGCCTTGGCGGTCTCCACCGACAGCAGCGGCTGGTCCGCAGCCACCGCATCGCCCACCTTGACATGCCAGGTCACGATCTCGGCCTCTTGCAGGCCCTCGCCCAGGTCGGGCAGCTTGAAGACTCTCATCGGCGCTTCCTCGGCTTGGTGTCGCTCGGTGTTGCCTGGTGTCAGTCAGGCGGCCATGGCCTTGCGGGCCGCGTCGGCGATGCGCGCAGCGCTGGGCAGGTAGGTGTATTCCAGCCGCGCCAGCGGCACCACGGTATCGAAGCCGGCCACGCGCTGCACCGGCGCCGCCAGCGAATACAGCCCGGCATCCGCCAGTTCCGCCGCGATCTCGGCGCCGAAGCCCGCGGTGCGCGGCGCCTCGTGCACGATCACGCAGCGCCCGGTGCGCGCCACCGCTTCGAGGATGGTCGGCATGTCGAGCGGCTTGAGCGTGGCGACATCGATCACGGTCGCACTCACGCCTTCGGCGGCCAGTTCGTCGGCGGCGGTCAGCGTTTCCTGCACCATCGCGCCCCAGGTCACCAGCGTGATGTCGCTGCCTTCGCGCAGCGTGAAGCAGGTATCGAGCGGCAGCGCCGCGCCGTCGTCGGCGACCTCCTGGCGGAATAGCCGGTACAGCCGCGTGGGCTCGAGGAAGATCACGGGGTCGGGATCGGCGATTGCGGCCAGCAGCAAGCCGTAGGCGCGCGCGGGCGACGACGGCACCACCACGCGCAGCCCCGGCATGTGGGCGAACATCGCTTCCGGGCTTTCCGAATGATGCTCGGGCGCGTGGATGCCCGCGCCGCATGGCGAGCGCACCACCAGCGGGCAGCTCAGCCGCCCGCGCGTGCGGTGCCGCATGCGCGCGGCGTGGTTGATGATGTGGTCGATGGCGGGGTAAATAAAGCCGGTGAACTGGATCTCGGCCACGGGCCTGAGTCCCATCGCCGCCATGCCGATCGCCGCGCCGACGATGCCGCCCTCGGCCAGCGGCGTATCCATGACCCGCGCCGCGCCGAAGCGCGCCTGCAGTCCCGCGGTGGCGCGGAACACGCCGCCGTTGACGCCGATGTCCTCGCCCAGCAGCAGTACGTCGGGATCGTTCTCCAGCGCATGGCCCAGGGCCAGGTGGACTGCTTCGACCAGATTGATTTCCGCCATGGTTCGCTCGCTTTGGTCGTTGAAGGCCAGGGGGACGATGAAAGCGTCAGCCGTGCTGCGCGGGATAGCGCCGCGCGGTCTCCAGTTGCGCCTGCAGCGCCGGCGGCATGGTGGCGTACAGGCAGTCGAACATCGCCGCGGCGTCCGGCGGCGGCAGCGCCAGGTAGGCTTCGACCGCTTGCGCAACCTGCTGCGAGCAGTCCTTGACCAATGCCTCTTCGCGCGCCGCGTCCCATGCGTTCAGCGACAGCAGATGCGTGCGCAGGCGCAGCAGCGGCTCTTCCTGCCAGTGCGCCTTGACGCTGGCCTCGTCGCGGTAGCGCGAGGCATCGTCCGCGGTGGTGTGGTCGCCCAGCCGGTAGGTGATGGCCTCGATCAGCGCGGGGCCGCCGCCCGTGCGGGCGCGCTCGATGGCCTCGCCCACGCGGTGCCGCACCGCGACCACGTCGTTGCCATCGATTTGCTCCCCCGGGATGCCCGCCGCGATCGCCTTCTGCGCCAGCGTCTGCGCCGCGGTCTGCCCGCTGCGCGGCATCGAGATCGCCCACTGGTTGTTGTTGATCACGATCACCATCGGCGCGCGCCACACGCCGGCCATGTTCATGCCTTCGTAGAAGTCGCCCTTGGAGGTGCCGCCGTCGCCGAGCAGGCACACCGCCACCCGTGGCTCGTTGCGCAGCTGGAAGGCATAGGCCGCGCCCGCGGCATGGCACACCTGGGTGCCGATCGGCACGCAGTTGGCAAAGTCATGCGGCGCCGCCGCAAATCCACTGCCGCGTTCGTCGCCGCCCCAGTACAGCAGGCTCTCGGTCATCGTGACGCCCCGCACAAACTGCGCCGCGTGGTCGCGGTACGAGGGCACCAGCACGTCTTCGGGCCGCATCGCAAAGGCCACGCCGACGCCGATGGCTTCCTGCCCGAGGGCCGAGGCGAAGGTGCCGATCTTGCCGGTGCGCTGCAGCGCGATCGCCTTCAGGTCGAACTGGCGCGTCAGCACCATGGCCTGGTACAGAGGCAGCAGCGCCTCAGGGTCGCTGGCAAAGGGCGGGGGCGGGGAAGTGGGGGAAGGGGGTTCGCCCGGCGGGGCGAGATAACGCGTATAGCCGATCTCGAAGCTCGCAACCATGGACATGGCAGGTCTCTCGATGCGCGTGTCGTGTTGTGATCCCGGGCGTGCTTTGTGGGCGCGCGCGGCATGTGTAGTCGAGTGTAGGGTATTTGCGGCGCAATGGCGGCGGCAATTGTCTTGCCGTGCACAAGGCGGAGCGGGAGCCGGGCACCGCCAACGAAAAAGAGCTCCCGTGCGGGAGCCCTGCGCAGATGATCCGAGCCGGATCAGCGCTGGTACGGCGGCGGCACGAAGCCCGCGAAGCGCTGCTGCGTCACCGCCTTGAACTCGGCCGACTGGTAGGCCTCCTTGATGTCCTTGACGAACGGCTTGTTGACGTCCGCAGTCTTCACCGCCACCAGGTTCATGTAGTAGTCGGGAATCTTCTCCAGCGCCAGCGCAGTGGTCAGCTTCAGCCCCGCGGCCAGCGCGAAGTTGCCGTTGACAAAGGCGTAGTCGACATCGTCGAGCGAACGCGGCAGTTGCGCGGCCTCCAGCTGGACCAGCTTGAGCTTGTGCGGATTGGCATCGATGTCGCGCTCGCTGGCGCGGATCGGGTCGGTGCCCGGCTTGAGCGTGACCCAGCCCACCTGCTGCAGGATGGCGATGGCGCGCGCCAGGTTGGTGGGGTCATTCGGCAGCGAGACGGTATTGCCCGGCTTCACCTCCGCCAGCGTCTTGTGCTTGTGGCTGTAGATGCCGATCGGCGCGGTCGGGACCTGGATGATGTCGGTCAGCTGCAGCTTGCGGTCAGCCGAGAACTTCTTCAGGTAGGCCACGTGCTGGAAGGCGTTGGCGTCGATGGCGCCGTCGGCCAGCGCCAGGTTGGGCTGCACGTAGTCGCTGAACTCGATGATGGTGACCTTGTAGCCGCGCTTCTCCAGCACCGGCTTCACGCCGTAGCGGATCTGGTCGGCGTACGGGCCGGCGGTGGCGCCGAAGCGGATTTCCTTCTTGTCCGGATCGGCGGCGCTTGCGCCCTGCACCACGCCCAGCGCCAGTACTGCCGCGGCTACCGCGAAGCCGAATTTCCCGTATCGCATCAAAACGCTCCCCTGTTTGTTCATTGATCGTTCGTTGGAGAGCCCATTGTATGGAAGGCAAGTCATCTGGCGAACGAGTACTTAATCATGCCGATATGCCTGAAGCGCATATAGGCTGCCTGCAGGCAGCGCCGTGCGCTACGCTGAAAGACCGCCAGCCCATCCTTGCACGGAGGCCGCCATGCCCGAACAACTGACCCGGCATCCCGATGTCACGCTGCAGGTCCTGCGCAGTGCCGGCGCGCGCTGCGGCGAAGGCGCGCCGCAGGAGATCCTCAAGGCCTGCCCGCGTGAGCGCTTCTGCAAGCTGCCCGGCGGCGAAGTCTGCGTGTACGGCCTGGACAACGCCATCAGCATGACGCAGATCACAGCCGCCGACTGGCGCGCGCTGGCACAGCAGGCGGGTGCGCCGCCCAATCCCGGCATGCCGCCGCTCACCATGGCCGGGGTGGGCACGGCGGGGCTGATGGCGGGCGTGCTGCTGACGGCCCTGGTGGTCCGCCGGCGGCGCGGCCCTGGCTGAGCGGCCCGGGCGCCCCCGGCAACACCCCGGCGCTGGCATGGTGTTTGCGGCGCCTCTCGGGCCATGACACCGTTGCCGTCCGCCCCCGACAGCATCCGCCTGCTGGAGAACGGAGAAGAGTACTTCCCGCGCGTATTCGAGGCGATCGCGCAAGCGCGCGAAAGCGTGCTGGTGGAAACTTTTATCCTGTTCGACGACGAGGCAGGAACGAAATTGCACGCCGCGCTGCTGGCTGCCGCGCGGCGCGGCGTGCGCGTGGCCGTCACGGTCGACGGCTTCGGCTCGCATGACCTGCCCCCTGCATTCATTACAGAGCTGGTCAAGGCGGGCGTGCACTTCTGCACATTCTCGCCCTGCCGCCGCCTGCTGGGCGTGCGCACGCATATCTTCCGGCGCATGCACCGCAAGCTGGTCGCGATCGACGGCGAGGTGGCCTTTGTCGGCGGCATCAATTTCTCGGCGCAGCACCTGTATGGCTACGGGCCACGGGCCAAGCAGGACTATGCCGTGGAAATCGCCGGCCCCGCGGCGCGGCAGGTGCATGACTTCCTCGCGCGGGCCATCCCCGGCGCATGCCTGCAGGGCAGGCTGGCACCGCCGCCGCCGGGCTGCAACACGGCGCCGCCAGGTCCGGTGCGTCTGGTCACGCGCGACAACCATCGCCATCGCAACGACATCGAGTTTGCCTACCTCGATGCGATCCGCGCCGCGCGGCGCGAGGTGGTCATCGCCAACGCTTATTTCCTGCCGGGCTACCGGCTGCTGCACGCGCTGTGCGAAGCCGCTGGGCGCGGCATACAGGTGCGCCTGCTGCTGCAGGGCAAGCCCGACATGCCATGGGTCGCGCGTGCCGGTGGCCTGCTGTATTGCCACCTGCAGGACTCGGGGGTGCAGATCCTCGAGTACGTCGAGCGGCCGTTCCACGGCAAGGTCGCCGTCGTCGACGAGCAATGGGCCACGGTGGGTTCGAGCAACCTCGACCCGCTCAGCCTGTCGCTGAATCTCGAAGCCAACCTGGTGATCCGCGACACCGCCTTCGCGCAGCGGCTGCGCGGCAGGCTGCAGGCGCTGATCGCCGAACGCTGCCGCGAGGTGCCGCCGCGCCGGCACGAGCGCTCGCTGCTGGACGCGGCCGGCGCCACGCTGATGTTCCACTTCCTGCGCCGCTTCCCGGCGTGGGCCGGCTGGCTGCCCGCGCATACGCCGCGGCTGGTGACGCCGCAAGCCGGCGACCCGCGCGGGCGCCGCCGCGTATTCGTGCTGGAACGGGAGGCCGAGTGATGGTCGCGCAGGCGCTTTCGGCAATCCGGCACCACGCGCGCTGGCCGATGTGGCGGCGCGCGATCGGCATCCTGTTCATCGCGGCAGTGCTTGCGCTGATCGCGCGCAAGCTTGGCACCATCGACTGGGACGCGGTGCTAGCCGCGCTGCGCGGCTTCGACCGCCGCACGCTGTTGCCAGCCGCGGGGTTCGTGGTGCTTACGGGTCTGCTGTACAGCCAGTTCGACGTGCTGGGGTGCCGCTACGCCGGCCACCCGCTGCCGGTGCATCGGGTGATGGCGATCGCCTATGTCAGCTACACCATGAGCCTGAACCTGGGCGCGACGCTCGGCGGCGCGGGCGTGCGCTACCGGCTGTATTCGCACGCGGGCCTGAGCCCGCCGCAGATCTGGAGCGTGTTCGCGGTGGCGGTCAGCAGCAACTGGCTCGGCTACGCGCTGCTGGCGGGCATCATCCTGGCCGGGCAGCTGGTAGTGCTGCCGCCCGGGTGGGGTATCCCGCCGGCGGCGACGCGGCTGATTGGCGTAGTGATGCTGGCCGCGCCGGCTGGCTACATAGCGGCATGTGCGGCGTGGCAGGGTCGGCACCGTACTGTGCGCGACCATGATATCTATGTGCCGTCACCGCGCTTCGCGCTGTTGCAGATCCTGGTGTCGGCGGGCAACTGGGCGGCGGTGGCGGCCATCCTGCATGCCTTCCTGCATACGCATGCGGACTATTACACGGTGCTCGGCGTGTACCTTGCCTCCGGACTGGCGGGCGTGGTGATCCGCGTGCCGGGCGCCCTTGGGGTTGTCGAGACGGTGTTCCTGACGATGCTGGGCGGACAGGTGCCGCATGGGTTGTTGCTGGCGGCGTTGATCGCGTATCGGGCGTTGTATTACCTGATACCGCTGGCAGTAGGGACGGTGGGGTACTTCCTGCTGGAGGCGCGGGGGAAGAAGCTGGCGCAGGGAACGGCGATGGAAGAAAACCAACGCCGGCAGTGAACGCTCCCCCCTCTCCCGCAGGCGGGAGAGGGGAGCAAACCTGCGCTTACGCTGCCGCCAGCGCGCGCTCCAGGTCCTCGATCAGGTCATCGATATGCTCGATGCCCACCGACAGCCGTACCATATCCTCGCTGACGCCAGCCGCCTTCAGCTCCTCGGGGTTGAGCTGGCGATGCGTGGTCGATGCCGGATGCGTGGCCAGCGACTTGGCATCGCCGATATTGACCAGCCGCGTGAACAGCTGCAGCGCATCCAGGAAGCGCGCCCCGCCTTCGCGGCCGCCCTGCTTCAGGCCGAACGACAGGATGCCGGGACCGCGGCCGCCCAGGTACTTCTGCACCAGCGTGTGGTCCGCATGGTCGGGCAGGCCGGCAAAGTTGACCCATTCCACCTTCGGGTGCTGCTGCAGGTGGCGTGCGATCGCCAGCGCGTTTTCGGTGATGCGGTCCAGCCGCAGCGCAAGCGTCTCGATGCCTTGCAGGATCAGGAAGGCGTTGAACGGCGACAGCGCCGCGCCGGTATTGCGCAGCGGCACCACGCGCGCGCGGCCGATATAGGCCGCCGGCCCCAGCGCCTCGGTGTAGACCACGCCGTGGTACGACACGTCCGGCTCGTTCAGGCGCCGGAAGCGCGCCTTGTGCTGGGCCCACGGGAACTTGCCGCTGTCGACGATGGCGCCGCCGACGCTGTTGCCGTGCCCGCCCAGGTACTTGGTCAGCGAATGCACGACGATATCGGCGCCATGCTCGAACGGCCGGCACAGGTAGGGCGAGGGCACGGTGTTGTCGACGATCAGCGGCACGCCGTGGTTGTGCGCCACGCGCGCGATCGCCTCGATGTCGACCACGTTGCCGAGCGGGTTGCCAACCGACTCGACGAACACGGCCTTGGTGCGCTCGTCGATCAGGTCGCCGAAGCTCGACGGGTTGCGGCCGTCGGCGAAGCGGGTCTCGATGCCAGACTGCGGCAGCGTGTGCGCCAGCAGGTTGTAAGTGCCGCCGTACAGCTGGCTCGACGAAACGATGTTGTCGCCGGCCTCCGCGATGGTCTGGATCGCGTAGGTGACCGCGGCCATGCCCGATGCCAGCGCAAGCGCGCCCACGCCGCCCTCGAGCGCGGCCAGGCGCTGCTCGAGCACGTCGTTGGTCGGGTTCATGATGCGGCTGTAGATGTTGCCCGCGACCTTCAGGTCGAACAGGTCGGCGCCATGCTGCGCATTGTCGAAGGCGTAGGCCACCGTCTGGTAGATCGGCACCGCCACCGCGCGGGTGGTCGGATCGGGCGAGTAGCCGCCATGGACGGCCAAAGTTTCGAGTCTCATGTTCTTCTCTGGGTTGTGTGCCGGACATGCCTGGCGGCGCCGCGCACGCAAATGCGCGCCGCCGGGCCGAGCGATGGTACCAGCCGGCCGCTGCACCGCCCAGGCGTTCGGGCGCTATGGTCACGGACGGCACCCAGCGAGGCAAGGAACCTTATTGCATTTGGATATGCGGCCGGCGCGAGCGTGCCGGCCGCTGGGTCCTGGTACGCCGCGGCGGTGTTGGCCCACACGGTGTCGCCGCCGAACGCGGGAACGGTCACCGCGCGCAGCACCGACACCGCAGGGTAGGCCAGGTCGAAGGTCACGTCGGTATGCCGGGAGTTGGCGCGGCCGCCGTGCTCGGAATCGAGTTCGAGCAGTTGCGTGCCGTCGCGCGAGGGCACGGTCGGGTGCGGCACCAGTTCGCCGAACAGCGCGGCAAAGCGCTGCTGTGCGCTGTCGTCGAGGTGGACCTGGTCGCGGAAGAACAGCACCTTGTGCTGCAGCAGCGCGGCGCGGATGGCGGCGAAGGTCTCGGCAGGCAGGTCGCCATGCAGGGCGACGCCGCGCACTTCGGCGCCGATGCGCGGCGGCTCAATCGGGATGGCAGTGCATCGGCCCCCCGGAATCCGGCGGCGGAACGGGGGCGCGGGGTCTTCATCGTGCAGACCTTCTCGAAGTGGAGGACGGCTCAACGATAAGCGGCGCCGCGCGCGGACCTGAACGAATGATTCCGGCATTGGATATCGGGTCGGCGTATATGGGATGCGCTCTTTCGCGCGCGCAGGGCAATGTGCAGACATGGATATGCGATAAGCGGATAAGCCCCAGCGATTTGATTCGTTGACCCTGCTTGCCCCGTCTCTCTACAGTGCAAGCTTGCACGCGGCACCCGTTGCCGCACAGGCTTCCCCCGAATTGCCGGAGCTGCCATGACGACCGCAACCGCCTACACCATAGTTTCGCGCCAGCAGAGCGCACTGCATTCCGCCGCTTCCGCCGCGATCGATGCCGGCCAGGATTTCGAGATCCGCGCGCTGGACGCGCCGCTGGGCGCGGAGGTGCTCGGCCTCGACCTGTCCCGCCCACTGTCCGACAGCGATTTCGCGCGCATCCATCGCGCCCACCTCGACTACCACGTAGTGGTGTTCCGCGACCAGCGGATCACCCCGGCGCAGCAGATCAGCTTCAGCCGCCGCTTCGGGCCGCTGCAGATCCACGTGCTGCACCAGTTCCAGCTACCCGGCCATCTCGAAGTGCTGGTGGTGTCCAACGTGGTCGAGAACGGCAAGCCGATCGGACTCGGCGATGCCGGCCACTTCTGGCATTCGGACCTGTCGTACAAGGAGAAGCCGAGCCTGGGTTCGCTGTTGCATGCGCGCGAGCTGCCCGCCGAAGGCGGCGATACGCTGTTCGCCAACATGCACCTGGCATGGGATACCTTGCCCGCGGAACTTCAGCGCACTGTCGACGGCCTGTACGCCGAGCACACCTACCTGGCGCGCTATGCCGAACTGCAGCAGCGCAGCCCGTGGCGTCCCAACCTGATGCCCGAGCAGATCGCGCAGGTCAGGCCGGTATTGCAGCCGGTGGTGCGCACCCATCCCGAAACCGGCAGGAAGGCGCTCTTCGTCAGCGAGCACTTCACCACGCGCATCGCGGGCCTGCCCGAGGACGAAAGCCGCGACCTGCTCAAGCAGCTGTTCGCGCACAGCGTCAGGCCTGAGCACGTGTACCGCCACCAATGGCAGCCGCATGACCTGGTGTTCTGGGACAACCGCTCGCTGCTGCATCTGGCCGCGGGCTGTCCGGACCACCTGCGGCGCGTGATGTACCGCACCACCATCGAAGGCGACGTGCCGCGCTGACGCGGCGATCGCTTCGCCATGCATCCCGGACGCACGCATGTCGCGTGCGTCCCTTCCCTGATTTCCCGGAGTCCATTCATGTTCCAACGGTTTTCCCGCAAGCTGGGCCTGCTCGCGCTGAGCGCCTGCCTGGCGATTTCCGGTGCCGCGCACGCCGAAGGCAAGCTGCGCATCGCCGAGCAGTTCGGCGTGGTCTACCTGCTGCTCAACGTGGCGCGCGACCAGCAGCTGATCGAGAAGCACGGCAGGCAGCAGGGCATCGACGTCAAGGTCGAATGGACCCAGCTTTCCGGTGGCGCCGCGGTCAACGATGCGCTGCTGTCCGGCGCGATCGATATCGCCGGTGCCGGCGTCGGTCCGCTGCTGACGCTGTGGGACCGCACCCATGGCAAGCAGAACGTGCGCGGCGTGGCGTCGCTGGGCAATTTCCCGTACTACCTTGTGAGCAACAACCCCAAGGTGAAGACCATTGCCGATTTCACCGAAAAGGACCGCATCGCCTTGCCGGCGGTGGGCGTGTCGGTGCAGTCGCGCGTGCTGCAGCTGGCAGCGGCGAAGCAATGGGGCGACAAGGAGTACAACCGGCTCGACAAGTGGACCGTGGCGGTGCCGCATCCCGACGCCGCTGCCGCGATCATCTCGGGCGGCACGGAAATCACCGGTCATTTCGGCAACCCGCCGTTCCAGGAGCAGGAACTGGCCGGCAATCCGAACGCACGCATCGTGCTGAATTCGTATGACGTGCTGGGCGGGCCGAGCTCGTCGACGGTGCTGTACGCGACCGAGAAGTTCCGCAACGACAATCCGAAGACCTACCGCGCGTTCGTCGATGCGCTGGCTGAAGCGGCTGCCTACGCCACCGCCAATCCCGAGGCCGCCGCCGATATCTACCTGCGCCAGGCCAAGGCAAAGACCGACCGCGCGCTGCTGGTGCGCGTGCTGAAGAACCCGCAGGTGCAGTTCAAGGTGGCGCCGCAGAACACCTTTGCGCTGGCCTCGTTCATGCACCGCGTGGGCGCGATCCGCAACCAGCCCAAGTCCTGGCAGGATTATTTCTTCCAGGACCCGGTCACCGCGCAGGGAAGCTGATCATGGCCACGCACAGCCTGCGCGTGGTGGCCGACCGCGCCGCGCCGCTGCTACCGCCGTTGCTTCAGATTGACGGCGTGTCGCTCGAGTACCGCACGCCCGAGCGCATCGTGCGCGCCACGCACCGGGTCAGCTTCGACGTGCATGCGGGCGACCGCTTCGTGCTGCTGGGGCCGTCCGGCTGCGGCAAGTCGACGCTGCTCAAGGCGGTGGCCGGCTTCGTCGCGCCCGCCGAGGGTGAGATCCGCCTGGAAGGCCAGCGCGTGCAGCAGCCCGGGCCGGACCGCATCGTCGTGTTCCAGGAGTTCGACCAGCTGCCGCCGTGGAAGACCGTGGTGCAGAACGTGATATTCCCGCTGCGGCAGGCGCGCGGCCTGTCGCGCGCCGAAGCGCGCGAGCGCGCGCTGGACAGCCTGGAGAAGGTCGGCCTCGCTGATTTCGCCGATGCCTACCCGCATACGCTGTCGGGCGGCATGAAGCAGCGCGTGGCGATCGCGCGGGCGCTGGCGATGCGGCCCAAGGTGCTGCTGATGGACGAGCCCTTTGCCGCGCTCGACGCGCTGACGCGCCGGCGCATGCAGGAAGAACTGCTGGCGCTGTGGGACGACGCGGGTTTCACGCTGCTGTTCGTCACGCATTCGATCGAAGAGGCGCTGGTGGTGGGCAGCCGCATCCTGCTGCTGTCGCCGCACCCGGGCCGCGTACGCGCCGAACTGAACAGCCACCAGTTCAGCCTGGCCAGCCAGGGTGGCACGGAATTCCAGGCCGCCGCGCAACGCATCCACACCATGCTGTTCGGCGAGCCTGCCGCCGACGCGCAGCCGCTGCGCGCGCGCAGCGCCGCGGGCCGCTAGCGAGCCTTACTGCGGAAAGGGAAAGAAGCATCATGACGCAATCCACCCTGGCGCTCCCCGAGTCGCCCGAACTCCGTCCCGACTTCCGGCCGCTGGTGCGCCCGGCATACGAGCGCGACATCGAACCCTTCACCGAAGCGCCGCTGGCGCGCGCGCTCCCGTGGCAGCAACGGCTGTGGCAGTACGGCTGGCTGCGCAAGGCCGTGATCCTTCTGGCGCTGGCACTGGTGTGGGAAATCGTGGCACGCGTGCAGGACAACGACCTGCTGCTGCCGACGTTCCTGGCGACCCTGCGCGCCTTCGTCCAGGATGTGGCCAGCGGCGAACTGCCGGGCAAGGCGGCGGTGTCGCTATCGGTGCTGCTGCGCGGCTATGCCGCGGGCATCGTGCTGGCGTTCGTGCTCACGTCGCTGGCGGTATCGACGCGCTTCGGCCGCGATGTGCTGGACACGCTCACCGCCATGTTCAATCCGCTGCCGGCGATCGCGCTGCTGCCGCTGGCGCTGCTGTGGTTCGGGCTGGGCACCAGGAGCCTGGTGTTCGTGCTGGTCCACTCGGTGCTGTGGCCGCTGGCGCTGAACATGTACGCCGGCTTCCAGGCGGTGCCGCAGACATTGCGCATGGCCGGGCGCAACTATGGCCTGCGCGGGCCGCGCTATGTCGCGCTGGTGCTGGTGCCCGCCGCGCTGCCGGCGATCCTGTCGGGGCTGAAGATCGGCTGGGCCTTTGCCTGGCGCACGCTGATCGCGGCCGAGCTGGTGTTCGGCGCGTCGTCGGGCGAGGGCGGCCTGGGCTGGTTCATTTTCCAGAACCGCAACGAGCTTTATACGGACCGCGTGTTCGCGGGCCTGGCGGCGGTGATCCTGATCGGCCTGCTGGTGGAGGGGCTGGTCTTCACCACGCTGGAGCGGCTGACCGTACGACGCTGGGGCATGCAGCACTAGCCGCGCGGGGACTTCGGGCGTAGCCTACGGCACCGTAAAGCCAACCGGAGCCGCCATGACCGCCATCCACCAGGCCGCCGCACAGGGATTCGCCAGCCAGGCCGATGCCTACGCGCGCGGACGCCCCGAATATCCTGAAGCCATCGATGGCTGGCTGCGCGCCACGCTCGGGCTGGGCCCGGGCCGCACCGTGCTGGACCTGGGTGCCGGTACCGGCAAATTTACGCGCCGGCTGGCCGACACCGGTGCAGCGGTGATCGCTGTCGAGCCGGTGGCGCAGATGCGCGCGCAGCTCGCCGGTGCGCTGCCGGCCGTGCGGGCGCTCGCGGGCAGCGCCGAAGCGATTCCCTTGCCCGATGCCAGCGCAGACGCAGTGGTCTGCGCGCAGGCGTTCCACTGGTTTGCCAACGACCGCGCCATCGCCGGGATCCGCCGCGTGCTGCGGCCGGGCGGCCGGCTGGGGCTGGTCTGGAACGTACGCGATGAAAGCGTGGACTGGGTCGCGCAGCTGACCGCCATCATGACGCCCTACGAGGGCGACGCGCCGCGCTTCTACAAGGGCGACTGGAAGCGGGTCTTTCCCGCCGAGGGCTTCGGCCCCATGGCGCTGCACAGCCTGCCATACACGCACGCGGGCCCGCCGCAGCAAGTGATCGTCGACCGGGTGATGTCGGTGAGCTTCATTGCCTCGCTGCCCGGCACGGAGCAGGAGCGCGTGCGCGCCGCGCTGCAGGCTGTCATCGATGGCCATCCGGCGCTCGCCGGACGGCAGGAAGTCGCGTTTCCCTATCGCACCGAGGCCTATAGCTGCGAACGCCTGGCCTGAGCCGCGCCGCGCTACATCGTCGCGTGCCGGACCCAGAACGCCGGGCCGCGGCGCGCGGCGTCACTGAACTCCGGCGGCGGGCCGGTGCGGCCGGCGCACGGGCGCGGCGCAATCTGTTCCCAGATGTGCAGCATCGCCATGACCTTGGGCAGGGCCTTGACGCCGGTGGGCGTGGGCAGCCAGTTGGGGCTGCCCACGCTGAACAGCGGCGTGCCGAGCACGGCCTCGAGGCTGCGGATCTGGTAAAGGAGTCTCTGGGTCTGTATGCCCAGCGCTTGCGCGGCGCGGGCGGTGTCGCGGTGCTGCATCAGTGCGACGAAGGCGCGCAACGACAGGAAGCTGACGCGCCTGTTGTTGACAAGGTATGCCATGGATGTGCCCTTGCCGGGACGGGCACTGGCGGCGCGCTGGGGCACCGTTGCGCGGCGGGGAGGCGATGCACCCCGGGTGCGCGGCCTGTTGCCGGCGGATCGAAGTTAATCGATCGTAGCGGCGCACGCACGGGGGTAGGGCGGGGAAGCTTCCGAGTTAAGGTGGGGAATGGTCCCGGTCAGATGGTCACAGATGGCGATGCCGGTGCGCTTCAGTGCATCGGCAAATGGCCGATCGCCGTCAGCGCCTGCATCACCTCGGGCGACAGGCGGCGTTCGCGGCACGGCACGCCGGCGGTCTCCAGCGTGGTCCACAAGTCGGCATCGCCGGTGACGATGCGTTGCCGCAGGTGCGCCAGGTATGCGTACTCCGCGGATGTCAGCGGGCGCGGTGCGCTGCGCAGGTCATCCAGGATGGCGCCAAGCGAGAGGGCGGGAACGGTCATACCAGGGTCGGGAATAGCAGGGCGGGTCATTGATGCAGTATTGACGCGAGATTCTTGCGCGGTCGGCGCGGTAGGCAACGCATGATTTTATCCAGCCGGTGCAGTGCCTGCTTAACCAAATGCAACCAACTTTGACCTCAATTCCGCTTGCACGCGAGCGAGTGGCGATTGCGTGGTGGCAATGTGGCGCATGCTGAGGCTGGTGGGGCGCGCAAGCCGCTTGCGCGCGAGTGGTTGCCGTTAGAGGCATCCTTCAACGCGGTCTGGGTGTTGCATAAAAACGCCAGTGGGATCTATCCATGCGACGCCGTGCAGCGGCGCCGGCACCACAACCGGCCCGTCATGCACGCCCCCGGCTAGACGGGGGTGCCAACTGCCAGCGCACGCGGGCTATCATGCTCGTTTGCCGAGCGCCGCCGGCCTGCCGCGGCGTGTCTTGACTGTCCCTTGGCCCCAGTCCCGCCCATCGATTGACGGCAAGGCGGACCGCCTCCTTGAGGATTCCCGTGCACCTGGACCAGCAGACCATTGCGGTCGTGATGATGGTGTTTTTCTGCAGCACGCTGGTGATCGCGGCGGGGCTGGTGTTCGCGCTGCGCGCGAGCGAGGCGGGACGCCTGTGGGCATCGGGGCACGTGCTGGCATCCGGCGCGGGCCTGGCGCTGGCGTTGAGCGCGGCCACAGGCACCATCCACCTTGGCACGTTAGGGGCGGGTGCCTTCGTCATCGGCTGGCTGCTGATCTACCGCGGGGTGCGCGTCTATTACGGCGTGCCGGCGTACCCGGGCGCGCTGGTCAGTGCCGCCACCATCGTGCTGGCCACCCTGGTGGCCGTTGGTGGCCTGCCCGGCGGGCCTCAGCTGGTGCTGCGCGTGGTCTACGGCGTGCTGGCGCTGTTGTCGCTGGCCACCTTTGCCACGCTGGCGCGCGCCGGGCGCGGGCGGCGCAGCATCGGAGCCCCGCTGGTGCTGGTTGCCAGCCTGGTGCAACTGGCCACGCAGCTGGCCGGCTTTGACCATGCGATGCGGCTGGCCGGCGCCGATGTGCAGCCGATGATCCTGTTCTTCGCCGGCCCCGCCGGCTCGGCCTGGATGCTGGCGCCGCTGATCGCCACGCTGCTGGGCCTGTTCGGCTTCACCGTGATGGCAATGGAGCAGATCGTCGCGCACAACGAGAGCGGCGCGCGCGTCGATGCGCTGACCGGCCTGCTCAACCGCGGCGCGCTGGAGATGTCGGCGCTGCAGCTGGTGGCGCGCTGGCAGCGCGACGGGCTGCCGCTGTCCTGCCTGGTGATCGACATCGACTACTTCAAGCAGGTCAACGATACCTTCGGCCACCATGCCGGCGATGCGGTGCTGCGCGAAGTGGCGCACGCGCTGGACAACTCGCGCCGCGCCTCCGACGTGGCCGGGCGCTATGGCGGCGAGGAGTTCTGCATCCTGTGCCCGCACACCGACGAGCAGCAGGCGTCGGCGCTGGCCAACCGCATCCTGCGCAAGGTGCGCGCGATCGCGCTGCCGGGCGCGCAGGGCTTTGCCAGCGTCAGCATCGGCGTGGCCCAGCTGCGCGGCGGCCCGGGCAGCAAGGAAGGCCTGTGGCGCGCGCTGTTCGCCGATGCCGACCGCGCGCTGTACTGCGCCAAGGAGCACGGGCGTGACCGCTATGTGCTGGCCTCGTCGATGGCCGCGCCGGTGCCGGGCCACGCCCCGCCGGTGCCGGGCCACGCCCCGCCGATGCTGGAGCCTGCCGCCGACCCCGTCGCCTGAAATCGCGGGGCCGCCGCGCGCCTGCCCTACAATGGCGCCCCCGCCCGGACTCGCGTCCAGCGGCAACTGATGTGGTGTCTTGCAGGAAAATCTGGAATCAATGATGTCAAACGCATGCGGCCTGGACTTCGGCACGTCCAACTCAACCGTCGGCTGGAGCCGGCCCGACCGCCCCGCGGCGCTGCTGCCGCTGGAAGACGGCAAGGTGACGCTGCCGTCGGTGATCTTCTTTCACGCCGAGGATCCGCTGGTCAGCTATGGCCGCGCCGCGCTCGGCGACTACCTGGCCGGCTATGAAGGGCGGCTGATGCGCTCGCTCAAGAGCCTGCTCGGCACCTCGATGATGGACGACAGCACCGAGGTGATGGGGCAGGCCATGCCGTTCCGCAAGCTGCTGGCGCATTTCATCCGCGAGCTGAAGGCCCGCGCCGAGCAGGCCGGCGGCACCACCTTTACCCACGCGGTGCTGGGCCGCCCGGTGTTCTTCATTGACGAGGACCCGGCCGCCGACCGGCTCGCCGAAGAGACGCTGGCCGAGATCGCGCGCGACGCCGGCTTTGCCGAGATCGCGTTCCAGTACGAGCCGATCGCCGCGGCGTTCGACTACGAAGCCGGCATTTCGCGCGAGGAGCTGGTGCTGGTGGCCGATATCGGCGGTGGCACCTCGGACTTCTCGCTGGTGCGCCTGTCGCCCGAACGCGCCCGCAAGACCGACCGCAGGGGAGACATCCTTGCCAACGGTGGCGTGCATATCGGCGGCACCGACTTCGACCGCGCGCTCAGCCTGGCGCGCGCCATGCCGCTGCTTGGGCTGGGCAGCCAGCTGCGCAACGGCAAGGCGATGCCGTCGAGCCAGTACTTCGACCTGGCCAGCTGGCACACCATCAACTACGTCTACACGCGCAAGGCCTGGTCGGTGGTGATGGACAACTACCGCGATGCTGCCGACACCGTCAGCCTCGACCGCCTGGTGCGGCTGATCCGCGAGCGTGCCGGCCACTGGCTGGCGATCCAGGTGGAAGGCGCCAAGATTGCGCTGTCGGATGCGGCCAGCACCGAGGTCGACCTGCACCGGCTGGAGCAGGGGCTGATGCTGACGATCACGCGCGACGAATTCGATGCGTCGATCGACAAGCTGGTCGCCAGGACCGAGAAGACGGTCCAGCAACTGCTGGTTGACGCGGGCGTGGACGGCAACGGCGTCGATACCATCTTCTTCACTGGCGGTTCCAGCAGCGTGCCGTTGCTGCGCCAGCGGCTGGCGGCACTGCTGCCGCAAGCGCGCTGCGTCGAAGGCGACCGATTCGGCAGCATCGGCAGCGGGCTGGCGCTGGATGCGGTGAGGAAGTTCGGCTGAGGAAATCCGGACGACGTTCGGCTCGACCGGCGCGCCTACTGCTGCAGCACGTCGCGCAACGCAAAGCCGTCGCCCACCGCCAGCCTGGCCGCCCGCAGCGCGCCACGCGCCGCGGCGGCATCGCCCGCCAGCCGCAGCAGCGCCGGCAATTGCCACGGCGCGCGCAGCAGCCCGCCCAGCACCGCCGCCACATCGGTCTTGCCGCCTTCCCCCATCCCCGCCGCCGCCGCGGCCGGCACGGCGCGGCTGGCCGGGTCGATGACCACGCGGCAAGCCGCGAACGGCAGCCGGCAGGCGGCGGCCATGCGCGCGGCGAGATGCGATTCCATGTCGACGCACAGCGCGCCGCTGGCCTGCCGCAGCGCGTGTTTTGCGGCGACGTCGAGCACCGGCTCTTCCGTGCCGGCGATGGGGCCGACCCGGGCATGCGGCAGCGCCGCGTGCAGCGCATGGGTCCAGTCCGGCGCGGTGTCGTAGCGTTCGCCGGGCGCGCGGATCTCATCGGCAATGACCAGGTCGCCGGGCGCCAGCGCCGGGTCCAGCCCGCCGGCGACGCCGAAGCTGACGATGCCCCGGCACGCGCGGCTGGCCATGGCCGACACCTCCTGCTCCAGCGCGACGCCGCGCAGCCCGTGCACCACGCGGCAATGCGGGCCGGCGGCGATGCCGGCCTCGAAATCCATGCCGGTGACGACCATGACGAAGGGCGCGTTCACAGGCCCCACGCCACGCGGCCCTCAGCGACACCCTCACCGCCACCGTCACCGCCGCGCCGCAGGTTGCGGTAGCGCGCCAGCGCCCACAGCGGGAAATAGCGCGCGTATCCGTGGTAGCGCAGGTAGAACACGCGCGGGAAACCCACGGCGGTGAAGCGCGGCTCGTGCCAGAGCCCGCCTTCCTGCGGCGGGCGCTGCGTGCGCAGCAGGTAGCCGATGCCGCGCGCGACCGCCGGGTGTTGCACGGCGCCGGCCGCCATCAGCGCCAGCAAGGCCCAGGCAGTCTGCGATGCCACGCTGGGCGCGGACTCATAGCCGCGGTAGTCGAGCCGGTAGCTGGCGCCGTCTTCGCCCCAGCCGCCGTCGTCGTTCTGGATGCCGGCCAGCCAGTCGGCGGCGCGCCGCACCGCGGGCGCGTCGGGCCCCAGGCCGGCCGCATTCAGCGCGCACAGCGCGCTCCAGGTGCCATAGATGTAGTTGGTGCCCCAGCGGCCGAACCAGCTGCCATCCGGCAGCTGCTCGGCCAGCAGGTAGCGCAGCGCGCGCGCGGCGGGCTCGCTGCTGGCGGGCGTGGCGCCGGTCTGGCACAGCATCGACAGGCAGCGCGCCGAGACATCCGCGGTGGGGGGGTCCAGCAGCGCGCCGTGGTCGGCGAAGGGGATGTTGTTCAGGTACAGGTGCGTGTTCTCGGGCTCGAACGCACCCCAGCCGCCGTTGCCGCTCTGCATGCCGACGATCCATTCGGCCGCGCGCGCCACGGCTTCGTCGTAGCGGCCGGGCGCGGCGTGTTCGCGCATGTAGCGGTCCATCGCCGCCGCCACCACGGCGGTGTCGTCGACATCCGGGTAATGCGCGTTGGCGTACTGGAAGGCCCATCCACCCGGGCGCACCCGCGGGCGGCGCACGCTCCAGTCGCCGCGCACGTCCAGCACCTGCAGCGGCTTGAGCCAGTCCAGCGCGCGCCCCACGGCCGCGGCCGCGCGCGCCTCTCCGGTCTCGAGCAGCGCTTGCGCGGCCAGCGCGGTGTCCCACACCGGCGACAGGCAGGGCTGGCAGTAGGCCTCGTCGCCATGCTCGACCAGCAGCCGCTCGACCGAGTGCCGGGCCACCGCGCGCGCGGGATCGTCGGCCGGCACGCCCAGCACGTCGAACATCATCACGCTGTTGGCCATCGCCGGAAAGATCGCGCCGAGCCCGTCCTCGCCATTCAGCCGCTCGCGCACGAACCTTTGCGCCGCGGCGATGGCGCACCGGCGCAGCACGCCCGGGAACGCCGGCTCGGCCACGCGCAGCAGCGCGTCGAGCCCGCGGAACAGGTTGTACCAGCCGGCGTGCTGGTGCGGCGCGCGCGGCGCGAGGCCGACGCTGCGGCGCGGGTTGGAGAAGAGTTCGTCGATGCCGATCCCGCGCGGGTTGCGCGCGCGCGGGCGCAGGCTGTTCAGCACCAGCAGCGGCACGATCACCGTGCGCGCCCAGTAAGAGACCTTGGACAGGTGGAACGGGAACCAGCGCGGCAGCAGCATGATTTCCACGGGCATCATCGGCACCGCCGACCACGGCATCACGCCGTACAGCGCCAGCAGCGTGCGCGTAAACACGTTGCTGGCCTCGGCGCCGCCCATGGCATGGATGGCCTGGCGCGCGCGCGCCATGTGCGGCGCCTGCGGATCGTCGCCCGCCATCTTCAGCGCGAAGTAGGCCTTGACGCTGGCGCTGATGTCCGCCTTGCCGTCATGGAACAGCGGCCAGCCGCCATCGGCGTTCTGGATGCGGCGCAGGTAGCGCGCGATGCGCGCTTCGAGCGCCAGGTCGGGCGCCTCGCCCAGGTAATGCACCAGCAGCACGTATTCGGCCGGGATGGTGGCGTCGGCTTCCAGCTCGTAGACCCAGTGGCCATCGGGGCGCTGCTGGTGCAGCAGCGCATCGACCGCGAGGCCGATGCCGTGGTCGAGCTCCTGTGCGGCAGATCGCTGGGCGAAAGCAGGGGCGAACGCCGGATCGGCGGCGACCCGGACAGGCGGGGCTGTCGTGCCCAAGGCGGTCTCGTTGATCGACATGCGGACTCCTTGTGCCGGCGCGGGCGGGATGATCCGCGCCCGGCCTCGGCTTGCATCGGCTTACATCGCCGGCAACGGCATGCGGCGCTCAGCCAATGGCGTGGCGCAGCATGATCCAGAGCAACTGCGCGCGCGGCAGGCGCACGCGCTGGCGCGGTGCCCGCCAGCCCTGCATGCGCAGGCGCGCGAGGATGCGGTGGTAGACGTCGGCCATGATGCGCGGCGAGCGCACCAGCCGTGCCGGGCAGCGCGCCATGATGGCGTCGGCCTGGTCGTAGTGCGCCTGCGCTTCCAGGGCCAGCGCCGCGCAAGCCTGGCCGATTGCCGCGTGCGCGACCACCGCCTGCGGCGTGGCGCCCGCGGCATCGATGCCGGCGGCGGCCAGCGCCTCGACCGGCAGGTAGAGACGGCCGATGGCGGCATCCTCGTCGATGTCGCGCAGGATGTTGGTCAGCTGCAGCGCGCGCCCCAGGTGGTGCGCCAGCGCGATGCCGCATGACGTTTCCAGGCCGAACACGCGCACCGCCAGCCGCCCCACCGCGCTCGCCACGCGGTCGCAATACAGGTCGAGGGTGGCGGCGTCGGGGGCGCGGATGTCCTGCACCACGTCCATGGTCATGCCGTCGATGACGGCGAGGAAATCCTGCTGCTGCAGGTCGAAGGCGCGGATCTGCACGGCCAGCGGCTGCAGCGCCGCGGGCGGGCTGCCCGCGTAGCAGGCGGCGATGTCGCTGCGCCAGGCATCGAGCCCTGCCAGGCGCTCCGCATGCGGAGCGTTGCCGTCGGCGATGTCGTCGACCGCGCGGCAAAACGCGTAGATCTCGAACATGGCCTGGCGCTGGTGCGCCGGCAGGATGCGCAGTGCGGCATGGAAGGAACTGCCGGCAGAGGCGGCGGCTCCCGCGCTGGAGCCGGCCACGGCGGCGGGGGTGTCTTGCGTTGCGATCTGAGTACCGGCCACGTAACTCCTCGACACGCTGCATACCTTCCCGCGCTTCGCACGCAACGGTGTGCGCGCCCATGCGCGGGCGGTGGTTGTGGGTCGGGCGATTATAGCAACATCAACCCTGGCATCGCGGCGCCCTGGCCGGCGGCAGGGAGGCGGCAGCGCATTGCCGGCGCGCAAAAGAAAAGCCCCGCGCCGGAGCTGCGGGGCTTGCTGGCCGGCGCGGCGTCGCGAGACGCCGCCGGACCGGGCCGGTCCTAAACCGGTATCAGACGGCCTGAATCTTGGTGGCTTGCTCGCCCTTCTGGCCCATGGCCTTGACGTAGCGCACCTTCTGGCCTTCCTTCAACGACTTGAAGCCCGAGCCTTCGATTGCGGAGAAGTGCGCGAACAGATCGTTGCCGCCTGCGTCCGGCGTGATGAAGCCGAAGCCCTTGGCGTCGTTGAACCACTTAACGGTACCGGTTTCCATATCTATCTCAACCTTGGATTTCAAAATGAGCGAAAAACGCTCGTTATACACCGTGTGCAACGCAGGCAACGGATTGTTTTGGTTCCGCTGCTGCATCCGTATGACCTCGATATGTCGCTGTCGTGACAACCGAAAACGTCACGGAACAACACACCAAATGACACACCCCAAAGGGCGCTGCACAAGTGGGAATCATTCTGCCGAATTTTCCCGATGTGTCAATCAGGCGAAGCGCCTAATCATGATGAGAGGTTCCGATAGGAGATATTAACGTCTTCTACTTCGCATTCGATTCAGTGAATTCCCTGAGTGTGCTTGCCTGCGCGGTTTGGACTGAATTTCAGATGGGTGCACCTTGAATGCGCGCCGAATGCGGGCTCCTGGTGCGGAAGGTCCGTGTTTCGGTGCATTTGTTTCGCTTTGTTTCAAATGCATTACCACATTCGGGGGATGTTTTTGCCCGTTCGGGTGTGGGCGGCAATAGTTTGGGGCAAATCCGGCGGGAGAAATGCCGCAGCGCTCCATTTCGCAGAACGATTCTCGCGCAACGTATATAGGGTGAACCCCTGCATGCCGCCAGTCCGCCGCCCCCGCTCGCCCGCGATCGTTGCGATTGGCCGGTTTTTCGCCTCGGATCGATGACCGATCCCGGCATGTTGCGGCATGCCCCTCGTCGGTAGCCTCGACGGCGGGTGTCGCTGTTAGGTAACATTGCGACTTCCGGCTTGCTTCGGCCACGCTTGCCGCGCGATTGACCATGGGCCGCGCCCGCCAGGGTGGATATCAGAGCAGCCGTCAGTATTGCCCGGCGCGCAGTCGCAGTGGCAGTCGCAGTAGGCAGGGGGAGTGGATGAGAATTGCCTCGGTGGAGGACGATCCGGATCAGGCCGAACTGATCCGGCAGATTTTGGGCGAGGCCGGTTTCGAGTGCGAATCGTTCGCCAATGGCGCCGATTTCCTGCGCGCGCTGCGCGAACGGGCGTTTGACCTGCTGATGGTCGACTGGCAGTTGCCCGGCACCAGCGGCTATGAACTGGTCAGCTGGGTGCGCCAGAAGTCCGGCAACATGCCGCCGATCCTGTTTGTCACCAGCCGTACCGGCGAGGCCGACATCGTCGCCGGCCTGAGCGTCGGCGCCGACGACTACATGCTCAAGCCCATCCGCGCCGGCGAGCTGGTCGCGCGCGTGCGCTCGCTGCTGCGCCGCGCCTATCCCGAGGCCGCGCAGGAAGTCGAGCTGATCCGGCGCGGTAACTACACCGTCGATCCCCATACCCGCGCCATTACCATCGGCGGCCAGCCCGTGCAGCTGTCGCCGCGCGAGTATGAGCTGGCCCTGTTCCTGTTCCGCAATACCGGGCGCCTGCTGGCGCGCGAGGTGGTGGAGCAGGCGGTCTGGGGCCGCGCCATGGGCGCCGGCTCGCGCACGCTCGATACCCATATCTCGCGGCTGCGGCTGAAGCTGGCGTTGCGCCCCGAAAACGGCGTGCGGCTGACGTCGGTGTATTCGCACGGCTATCGCTTTGAGGAAATTTCCGCTGGCGAAGCGGAAGCTGACGAGGCCGCGGCGGATGCGTAAGTGGATTGGCGCGGCTGCGCTGGCCTGGTTGGCCGGCGTGGCGGGTCCGGCCCAGGGCGGGCCGGCGGGCGCGGAGGGCGCCGATTTCCTGTACCTGGTGGAGCCGGGCGATACCCTGATCGGGCTGGCCGAGCGCTACATGGCCTCGTCCGATGGCTGGCGCACGCTGCAGCGGCTCAACGGCGTGGCGGATCCCTACCGGCTGGTGCCCGGTTCGCGGCTGCGCATCCCGCTGAGCCAGATCCCCGAGCAGGCCGCGTCGGCGCGCGTGGTCTATGTCAACGGCGAAGTGCGCGCCAACGGCCGTGCGGTGCAGGTGGGCATGTCGCTGGACGAATCGGCACGGATCGAGACCCCGGCGGCCGGCTCGGTCACGCTGGAACTGCCCGATCGCAGCCGCATCACGTTGCCGCCAAATACCACGGTGGCCGTGCGCCGGCTGCGTACGTTCGCGCGCAGCGGCCTGACCGATACCGTGATCCGCATCGACCAGGGCGGCGCCGATACCCGCGTGGCGCCCGAGGGCAGCGGCGTGGGCCGCTTCGAGCTGCATACGCCGATGATGGTCACGGGCGTGCGCGGCACCAGCTACCGGGTTGCGGCCGACGCCGCCGGCAGCCGCAGCGAGGTGCTGGAAGGCCGCGTGGGCATCAGCGCGGCGCGCCAGGCCAGGCCCCTACCCGCCGGTCGCGCCATGACGGCGGCGGCGCAAGTGAGCGCCGGCTACGGCGTCGGCGTGTCCGATCGTGGCCGGCTGTCGCAGCCGGTGGCGCTGTTGCCGGCGCCGGTGTTGCTGCCCCCGGCCGATACCGTGCTGGGCCCGGCCTTCGACGCCGCCTGGCAGCCGGTGCCCGGCGCCAGCGCGTACCGTGTCACGGTGGCGCGCGACGCGGCGCTGACGGAACTGGCCTGGAGCGGCACCACCACCGACACCCGCGCGCGTCCGGAGGGCCTGCCGGAAGGCACGCTCTATCTTGCCGTCAGCGCCATCGACGCCAACCGGCTGACCGGCCTTGCCGCGCAGGCGCCGGTGGCCGTGCGGCTGAACCCGCCGGCGCCGTTCACGCTGCAGCCAGCCGCCGATGCGGTGCGCTATGGCGAGACGGTGGCGTTCGCCTGGGCGGCGGTGCCCGGCGCCGGCAGCTATGAACTGGCCGTGGCCGCGGATGCCGGCTTCGCCAGCGAGGTGGCACTGCATCCCGCCGCCGAGCCGGCCAGCGCGCAGCCGCAGGCGCCGGGCCAGTACTGGTGGCGCGTGCGCAGCGTCGACGCCGCGGGCCGGCCCGGTCCCTGGTCGGCGCCGGTCGCCTATCGCGTCGAGCCGCCGGGCCCGGTGCCGTCGATGCAGGACGACGGCAAGACGCTGCAGATCGGCTGGCCCGCCGACCGTGGTGCGGGCACCGGCTACCGGGTCCAGTTGTCGGCCGATGCCGGCTTTGCCACGCTGCTGGTGGACCAGCACAGCGAAACCAACGCCATCGAGCTGCCGCGTCCGGCGCCCGGCGTCTACTACGTGAGGGTCGCCCGCGCAGCGCCGGGGACCGCGCCCGACCCGGCGGCCTTCTCCACGCCGCAGCGCATCGAGGTCTTCACCTACCTGATGGACGGCAATGGCGGTGCCATCGGCGCGGGTGGTGGGACAGGTGGCGGCGCGGGTGGCGGGACGGGTGGCGGTGGCCGCATCCGCCTCCACTGAGCCCGCCGCGGCGCCGGAGCCGGACGCGCCGATCGCGCCGGGGCGCGCCTTCGGCCGCCGCACGCTGGCAGAATGGTGCGTGCTGGTCGCGGCGGTGCTGGCGCTGGTGCTGCTGGCCGCGCGCCAGGGCTGGACCGAACGCGCCGACCTGGCCGCCTACGACACCGCCATCGCCGCCCAGCACCATCCCGCCCGCGACGACATCGTCATCGTCGCCATCGACGACGCCAGCATCACCGCCATCGGCCGCTGGCCCTGGCGCCGCGCGGTGCTGGGGCAACTGGTCGAGCGCATTGCCGGCGGCGGCCCGCGCGTGATCGGCGTCGACGTGATCCTGTCCGAGCGCGACACCCGCTATCCGCAGGACGACGCGCTGCTGGCGCGCAGCCTGGCGCAGGCGGGCAATGTGGTGCTGCCGGTGGTGGCCGAACCGAGCACCGGCGGCACCGGCGGCATGCTGGTGCGCTATCCGCTGGCGGGGCTGGGCGCCGCGGTCGGCCATATCAACATGGTGGTCGATACCGACGGCGTGGCGCGCCAGGTCTGGCTGCGCGAAGGGCCGCAGCCGGTCGAGGGCGCCGGCGTGCCGCACCTTGCGGCGGTGATGGCCGGCATGCTGGCAGAACCGGGACGCGCACCGCGCGCGCTCGACAGCTACCGCCACGAAGCCGCTCGCGTCGCCGAAAGCAACGGCTGGCAGCGCAGCGGCCGCCTGCGCATTCCCTACGCCGGCCCGCCCGGCACCTTTGCGCGCGTGTCGGCGCGCGACGTGCTGGAAGGCCGCGTCGATCCCGCGCGCTTTGCCGGCAAGGCGGTGCTGGTCGGCGCCATGGCCACCGGCATGGGCGATGTGCTGCCCACCCCGGTGTCGCGCGACGGCCGCGGCATGAGCGGCGTCGAGATCCTGGCCAATACGCTGCAGGCGCTGACCGACGGCGACGCCATCCTGGCGGTGCCGCGCGGCTGGCAGCTCGCGGGAACGCTGCTGGCGGTGCTGCTGGCGGCGCTGGCCGCGCTGCGTTTGCCGCCGCGTGGCGCGCTGGTCGCCACCGGGCTGCTGCTGGCGGCCCTGCTGGGCGGCTCGCTGGCGCTGCTGGCGTTAGCACGGTTCTGGTTCGCCCCGGCCGCGGCGGCGCTGGGCTGCCTGCTGTTCTACCCGCTGTGGGCGTGGCGCCGCCAGGAAGCGGCGCTGCGCTTCCTGGCCGACGAACTGGCGCGGCTGGAGCGCGAGCCGGGACTGATGCCGGCACCGCACTACACCGGCGCCACGCTGGACAGCCGCATGCGCGCCGTCTATGGCATGAGCGCCAGGCTGCGCGGCATGCGCCGATTCCTCTCCGACGGGGTGGAAAGCCTGCCCGATGCCACCGCCATCTGCGACCTGGCGGGCGGCGTGATGCTGGCCAACCGCCGCTGCGTGGCGCTGGCGCCGGCGGTGCTCGGGAACATGGCCGCGGCAACCGATAGCGGCCAGCCGCGCCCGCCGATCCGCGACGTGATCGAGGCGCTGTTCCCGGCGCCCGCGCCGGCGCTGGCGTACTGGCACGCGCTGCATGACCGCCATGCCGGGGTCCGGCCGGGGCAGGAGCCCGTGCCCGAGGGCGGCATCGAGGTGGCCGGGCGTGGCGACCGCCGCTACCTGGTGCACGGCGCGCCGCTGCACGGAGAATCCGGCGCGGTGGCGGGGCTGATCGTCAGCGTCACCGACATCACGGCGATCCGCGTGGCCGAGCGCCAGCGCGAGCAGATGCTGCGCTTCCTGTCGCATGACATGCGCTCGCCGCAGGCATCGATCCTGGCGCTGATCGAGCTGCACGAGCGCCGCGCCCGCCGCAATGCCGCCGACACCGCAGACACCGACGATGCCGCCGACACCGACGACGGCCACCATCGCGCCGCGCAGGCCGGAAGCGCCGGCGACAGCAACAGCGCCGTGCTGCACCGCATCGCCGCCCACGCGCGCCGCACCATGACGCTGGCCGACGATTTCATCAGCGTGGCGCGCGCCGAGTCGCAGTCGCTCGCCTTTACCGAGGTCGAGCTTGGCGGCCTGGTGCTGGATGCCACCGATCAGCTATGGGCGCTGGCCAATGCCCGCAGCGTATCGCTGCAGGTCGACCTGCCCGACGAGCCCGCCGTGCTGCGTGGCGAGCCCGCGCTGCTGGTGCGGGCCATCGCCAACGTGGTCAGCAACGCGATCAAATTTAGCCCACACGGTGCCGAGGTGGCGGTGACGCTGACGCACGCGCACCAGCATTTCGTGATCGCGGTGCAGGACCACGGCCCCGGCATCGACGAGGCCGACCAGGCGCGGCTGTTCGAGCCCTTCGTGCGCCTGCACGAGGGCCGGCAGGGCGCGCCGGACGGCACGGGGCTGGGCCTGGTGCTGGTGCGCGCGGTGGCCGTGCGGCATGGCGGCAAGGTCACGGTGCAGAGCGCGGCAGGCGCCGGCGCGACATTCCGGATCGCATTGCCGGCGGGTTAAGCGTGGGTCCGCCGACACAATTGTTGCCATTCGATCAGGGCGGAATTGCGTAGCATCGGACCGCCGCTGGAGCCGCATCCGGCGGTTTTTGCGCCCTTGCCAGCTCCCCCAACGGCCTTACTGGCTCGGGCGGTTTTTTTACATGCCATGCAGCCCGCCGGCAATCACGTCCGCACGATGTCCTGTTCGCGCCGCGCGCGGAACGTCAGCACGAAGCGCGTCCTGCCCGCGATCGACTCGGCGGCGATGGCGCCGCCATGCGCGGCCATGATCGCCTGCGTGATCGCCAGGCCCAGCCCGGTGCCGTCCGACTCTGGCCGCGCGCGCGACTTGTCGGCGCGCGAAAAACGGTCGAACAGCGACGGCACGAATTCGGGCGGAATGGTTTCGCCTTCGTTTTCGACCACGATATCCACCGCATCCGCGCCTGCCTGCGCGCGCGGCACGATCGTCACCATGATCGGCTTGCCCGCGGTCGCGTGCCGCAGCGCGTTGGACAGCAGGTTGCTGAGCGCGCGCCGCACCATCAGCCGGTCGCCGGTGATGCGGCCGCTGCCGCGCTGCCGCAGCTGCACGCCCTTGTCCTCGGCCAGCGCATCGTAGAAGTCGAACAGGGCCGCGACTTCCTGCTCGAGCGTGATGGGCTCGGCGCTGGGCAGCGTGATGCCGTGTTCCATCTTGGCCAGGAACAGCATGTCGGACACCATGCGCGCGAGCCGCTGGAGCTCCTCGGCGTTTGACGCCAGCACCTCGCGGTACTTGGCCGCATCGCGCGGCTGCGACAGCACCACGTCGGTCTGCGTCATCAGGTTGGTGATCGGCGTGCGCAACTCATGCGCCAGGTCGGAGGAGAATTCCGACAGGCGCCTGAAGTCGTCCTGCAGCCGCGCGAGCATGGCGTTGAGCGTGGCGGCCAGGTCGGCCATTTCCACCGGCACCGCTTCCACCGGCATGCGCTCGTCGAGCTTGTGCGCGGTGACCGTGCGTGCGCGCGATGCCATGGTGCGCAGCGGCGCCAGCCCGCGGCGGGCCGCCCACCAGCCCAGCAGCCCGCTGGCCAGCGCGGCCAGCGCGGTGTAGAAGGCCAGCGACTTGCGGAACGCCTGCATGAAGTGCGCATGCAGCGCGGTGTCCATGCCGACCACGATGCGCAGCGCGCCGGCACCCGGCACCTGCGCCACGGCGCGCAAGCCGCGGTAGGCCTGTCCGCGCTGCTCCCAGGCGAAGGTATCGCGCTGCGCTGCCGTGGCAACGGCCTGCGCGGGGCCGAAATCGAAGCCATGCGTGGCGTACACGCGTTGGCCATCCGCGTTGCGCACCTCGGCGACGAAGCCGGGATGGTGCTCCAGCGCCTGCCCCAGCCGCTGCGGCAGCGACGCCATCGGGCCTTCGGCCGCGATCTTGCGGACCAGGCGCACGTTGTCGTCCAGCACGGCATAGTCTTCGTCGGCGAAATGGCTGTCCATCGCCAGCCAGATCAGCACGCCCAGCCCCAGCAGCACCACCGCCGACGACAGCGAAAACAGGATCGTGAGCCGCGCCGTCAGCGACAGCCGGGCCTTCATGCCGCATCCTCCGGGTCCGGCGCCTCCAGCACATAGCCCATGCCGCGCACGGTCTGGATCAGCCGGGGCTCGAAGCCGTCGTCGATCTTGGCGCGCAGGCGGCGGATGGCCACGTCGATCACGTTGCTGTCGCTGTCGAAGTTCATGTCCCACACCTGCGAGGCGATCAGCGAGCGCGGCAGCACTTCGCCGCGGCGGCGCGCCAGCAGTTCGAGCAGCGCGAACTCCTTGCTGGTCAGCGTGATGCGGCGCCCGGCCCGTGTGGCGCGCCGGCGGCCCAGGTCGAGCACAAGGTCGGCCACCTGGATCCGGTCGAGCGCCATATGCGCGGCGCCGCGCCGCAGCAGGGTGCGTACGCGCGCCAGCAGTTCGGAGAAAGCGAAGGGCTTGACCAGGTAATCGTCGGCGCCCAGTTCCAGGCCCTTGACGCGGTCCGCCACGCTGTCGCGCGCGGTCAGGAACAGCACCGGCACGGCGATTTCGGCGGCGCGCAGCGCCTGTACGATGCGCCAGCCGTCCATGTCCGGCAGCATCACGTCGAGGATGACGAGGTCGTAGGGCTCGGTCATGGCCAGGTGCTGGCCGTCCAGGCCGTTGTGCACCAGGTCGACGACAAAGCCCGCTTCCGTCAGGCCCTGGCGCAGGTACTCCCCGGTCTTGGACTCGTCTTCCACTACGAGAAGCTTCATTGGCCCTGGATTCCTTGCAATCAATGGTTGCGGCAACTGTACGCGCGCGCGGCGCGCGAGAACATGACCGGAAGATTACCGGATTGTCATGTTCCGGTCAGGCGAGGGTAGGGTGGCGCTAGCTACGCTTGGCTTGCCTTGATCAACAATTTGAAGCCATGCGACGCCACCGACCTACGGGCCTCTTGCTGCCCACGCCTCCCGACCTGCCACGCCGCCGCTTCGTCCAGGGACTGGTGGCCGGCGGCGTGGTCGCCGGGCTGGCGGGGTTTGGCGGCGCCAGCGCGCTGGCCGGCACGCCCCACCGCGCCACCGCTGCCGCCGCGGCGGGAACCGCGCCGGTGCTGCGCGGCACCGAGTTCGACCTCGTGATCGGCGAGTCGATGGTCAACTTCACCGGCAAGCCGATGGTGGCGACCACCATCAACGGCATGCTGCCGGGCCCGACGCTGCGCTGGCGCGAGGGCGACACCGTCACCATCCGCGTCACCAACCGGCTGCGCGAGGCGACCTCGATCCACTGGCACGGCATCATCCTGCCGTTCGGGATGGACGGCGTGCCGGGCATCAGCTTTGCCGGCATTGCCCCGGGCGAGACCTTCACCTACCGCTTCAAGGTGGCGCAGCAGGGCAGCTACTGGTACCACTCGCACTCCGGTTTCCAGGAGATGACAGGGGTCTACGGCGGCATCGTCATCGACCCGGCAGCGGGCCGCGAGCACGGACACGCCGACCGCGACCACACCGTGCTGCTGTCCGACTGGACCGACGAAGACCCGATGCGGGTGCTGACCAAGCTGAAGGTGCAGAGCGACTACTACAACTACAACCAGCCGACCGCCGTCGACTTTTTCCGCGACGCGGCACGCGACGGGATGAAGCAGGCGCTGGACAAGCGCCGCATGTGGAACCAGATGCGGATGAGCCCGACCGATCTCGCGGACCTGTCCGGCGCAACGCTGACCTACCTGACCAATGGCGTCACGCCTGCCGGCAACTGGACCGGGCTGTTCCGCCGCGGCGAAACCGTGCGGCTGCGCTTTATCAACGGCTCGGGCAATACCTTCTATGACGTGCGCATTCCCGGCCTGAAGCTGCGCGTGGTGCAGGCCGACGGGCAGGACCTGGAGCCGGTCACCGTCGACGAATTCCGCTTCGGCCCGGGCGAGACCTGCGACGTCGTGGTCGCGCCGCAGGACGACGCCTACACCATCTTCGCGCAGGCGATCGACCGCACCGGCTATGCGCGCGGCACGCTGGCCGTGCGCGAAGGACTTTCGGCACCCGTGCCCGCGCTGGACAAGCCGGAGTGGCTGACCATGGCGGACATGATGGGCGACATGGGTGGCATGGGTGGCATGGGCCATGGCGGCGCGCATGGCATGGACCACGGCAGCATGCACGGCATGGATCACAGCCAGCACGGCATGGCGGCGATGCCGGCCGAGGCGTCGCTCAAGGTGCCGAGCAAGGTCGCGCGCCACGCCCGCACCGAGTATGGCGCCGGCACCGACATGCGCGTCGACACGGCACGCACCAACCTCGACGATCCCGGCATCGGCCTGCGCAACAACGGCCGGCGCGTGCTGACGCTGGCCGACCAGCACACCATCGGCGGACCGATGGATCCGCGCGGCCCGGGCCGCGAAGTCGAACTGCACCTGACCGGCAACATGGAACGCTACACGTGGTCGTTCGACGGTGTGGAATTCGGCAAGTCGACGCCGATCTATTTCAAGTACGGAGAACGGCTGCGCGTGATCCTGCACAACGACACCATGATGACCCACCCGATGCACCTGCACGGCATGTGGAGCGAACTGGAAGCGCCGGACGGCAGCTTCCAGGCGCGGCGCCACACCATCCCCGTGCAGCCGGCGCAGCGCATCAGCTTCCTCGTCACCGCCGATGCGCTGGGACGCTGGGCCTGGCATTGCCACCTGATGATGCATATGGATGCGGGCATGTTCCGCGAAGTGGTGGTGGCGTGATGACGGCGATGAAGAAGGCTTCCCGTTCGCTGGCCAGGCCAGCCACCCGCGTCGCGGCCGCCGTGCTGGCATTGGCCGCGATGGGCGCCGCGTCGGCGCAGGATCCGCACGCGGGCCACCAGGGCCATGGTGTGCCGGCGCAGGACACTTCCCCGATGCAAGGCATGGAGCCGATGCAGCCGATGCAGCCCATGGAACCCATGCAGCCGATGCAGCCGACGCAGCCGACGCAGCCGATGCAGCAATCCGGCGCGATGGATCACGGCGACATGAAGATGCAGGGCGGCAGCGCCCCGCCCGATGCGCGCGATCCGAACGCGTATTCCGGCGGCTACCAGCTCGGCGTCGGCAAGTACGCGCTGGGCGACAAGCGCCAGCTGGTGATGGCCGACGAGCACCTGTTCGCTTCCGTGCTGGTCGACCGACTGGAGTGGGCGCACGCCAGCGGCGAAAACGCCGCGGCCTACGAGGCGCAGGCGTGGTTCGGCAACAGCTACGACAAGCTCGTGCTGAAGGCCGAAGGCGAGGCCGCCAAGGGGAAGATGCATGACGCCCGCACCGAACTGCTGTGGGGCCATGCGGTGGCCACCTACTGGGATACCCAGCTGGGCCTGCGCAACGATGCCGGCAGCGGCCGGCCCGCGCGCAACTGGCTGGCATTCGGCATCCAGGGGCTGGCGCCGTACTGGTTCGAGGTCGACGCCACCGCCTACCTCGGCACCAGCGGCCGCACTGCGTTGCGGCTTGCCGCCGAGTACGAGCTGCTGCTGACGCAGCGCCTGATCCTGCAGCCGCGCATCGAAGCGAACCTGTACGGCAAGAACGACCCCGAGACCGGCATCGGCAGCGGCCTGTCCAGCGGCACCGCGGGCGTGCGCCTGCGCTATGAGATCAGCCGGCAGTTCGCGCCGTATATCGGCGTCGAGCGCTACCAGGCCTTCGGCAACACGGCGGACATGATCCGTACCTCCGGCGGCCGCGCCGGCGAGACGCGCTTCGTGGCCGGCGTGCGCATGTGGTTCTGAGCGGCCGCCATTTTTCTTTCTTACTACCAATACGGAGCACAGCCATGCGAATCAAGCGCCCCCTGATCGCCACCATTGCCGCCGCGGCCGCCGCGCTGGCCAGCAGCGCAGCCCTTGCGCATCCGAGGCTGGTCACGTCCTCGCCCGCCGACAAGGCCGAGGTGGCCGCGCCGCAGAAGATCGAGCTGACCTTCTCGGAAGACCTCGTCACGCAGTTTTCCGGCGCCAACCTGGTGATGACCGGCATGCCCGGCATGGCCAGCCATGCGCCGATGAAGATGGCCGTCAGGGTGTCCGCCAGCAGCGACCCCAAGGCCATGGTGATCACGCCGGCGCAGCCGCTGCCCGCGGGCAGCTACCGCGTCGAATGGCGCGCCGTGTCGGCCGACACGCATCCCGTCACCGGCAATTTCTCTTTCACTGTCAAGTGATCGCGAGCGATGGACTGGCTCGCCGTGGTGCTGCGCCTGGCGCTCTATGTCGTCCTGGGCCTGGCGTTCGGCCTGCCGCTGTTCTGCCTGGCTTCGCTGCGGCGCGATGAGCACGGTGCGCACGGTGCGCGCTTCGCCGCGCAGTGCCGTGCCATGGCGCTCGGTTTCGCGCTGGCCGGCATCGTGCTGTCGCTGGCCGGGCTGGCGGTGATGGCCAGGACGATGAGCGGCGCGGCGTCGTATGCCGCATTGGACCGCGAGGTCTTCGCCATGATCCTGACCGGCACGGCATACGGCCTGGCCTGGTCGGTGCGCGTGGCAGCGCTGGTGCTGTGCCTGCCCGCCATGCTGGTGCTGCGCGCGCGGCCCGTAGCGCAGGCCGTATCGCTGGCGACGCTGTCGGCGGTGGCGCTGGCAGCGCTGCCCTGGGCCGGCCACGGCGCGATGAGCGAGGGGATTGGCCATTACGTGCACCTGGCCGCCGATGCGGCGCACTTGCTTGCCGCGGGTGCGTGGGCTGGTGCGCTGGCCGCCTTCGTGCTGCTGTCGCGGGCACGGTCCGGATCCGATCCCGCCGCGCTGTCGCTGCTCAGCCGCACGGCCAACGGCTTCGCCCGACTCGGCACCGGCATTGTCGTCACGCTGGTGCTGACCGGCGTACTGAACTACGGCTTCGTCGTCGGTGCTGCGCTGCCGGACTTCTCGGCCACCGCATACGGCGGCTTGCTGGCCGCCAAGCTCGCGTTGTTCATGGCGATGCTGGCGCTGGCCGCGGCCAACCGCTTCCGCCACGCCCCTCGGCTGGCGCAGGCCTTGCGCACGGGCCAGGCCGCCATGGCGGCGCGCGCGCTGCGGCGCAGCGTGGCGCTGGAAGCGGCTGCGGGCACGGCGGTGCTGGCGCTGGTCGCGGCGCTGGGCACGCTGTCCCCCGCAACGGGCTGATTCAGCCGGTGCGCGGTGCGTCCCTCAGACGTAGGCGATCAGGCGTCCGGCACAGATCACCAGCACCCACATCACCACCGACACGATGGCACTGATGCGCGCGCCGGCCGGCGGCGCGCGCTCAACGTCCCAGCCGAGCCGGCTGTCATGCAGCCGCCGGTAGGGCACGGTGTGGAACCACGCGACGTTGAGCAGCGCCAGCGCGACCAGGCACAGCTTGGCGAGGAAGGCGGGATTGGTGGCCAGTTCGTCCGCGTGCGCCATGAACAGCAGCACGCCGCTGGCGGCGACGGCGATAAAGGCCGCTACCGTGAACGGCAGTGCATGGCGCAGCAGCAGGCTGACCGGCAGCCGGCGCCCGAGCCCGGCCAGGCGCATGTCAACCACGACGATGGAGCCGAACAGCAGCGCCATGCCGGCGAGATGGACGATTTCCACCGCCGGGTAGGCCCACGGGGAGGAGCGCAACGCGGCAGCGAACGGCAGCCGTGCCAGCCCGGCGGCCCATTCGCTCCATTGCGCCAGCAGTGCCGCCATGGCGCGCGTGGCGGCTCAGCGCAGCTCGACGGTCTTGCCGTCCACGGTGATGCGCTCGGCGCGCAGCTCATCGGCCTTGTCCTTGCTGGCGTAGCCGACCAGCGTGACCTCGCGGCCCACGGCGACCTTGTCGGCGGTGGCGCCGCGCGCTTCCATGCGCGACACCGGCGCAAGGATCGCCAGCCAGCGCTTGCCGCCCGCATCGATGCGGATATGCGCGTGCGGGTTCTCGTAGTGGCTCTCGACGATCTTGCCGGTCAGCGTCAGGGGCTTGGTCTCGTCGTAGGTCGACCAGCCGTGGTGGGCCAGGGCGGGTACAGCGGCCAGCGCCAGCGTGGCGCTGGCGGCGAGCATCAGCGAGCGGAAGCGGTTCGGCATGGGGCGGTCTCCGGTCAGGTGCTGGGTCGGGGGCGCTCGGGTGCGGCCAGGTGCGGTCAGGTGCAGTATAGGCGGCGCTGGGCCGCCTCGCGGGTCCGCTTTATGGGGCCACATCATGGCCGGCAGCTGTCCGCGCGCTGCACCAGCCGGTGCAGGCTCGGGCTCACGGGCCTGAGCGCGGCACGCTCGGCAGTCAGCGCAATCGCCAGGTTGCGGCGGCCGGCACGCAGTGCCGACTCGAGCAGCGTCAGGCCGATCACGTCGCGCTGCGCATGGCTGCCGCCGAAGCGATGGGCGATCAGCCGCACCGGCAGCAGCAGGTCGATCGCCCCGGTGTAGTCGCCCTGCTCGAACGCGATCAGCGCATCGGCAACGGGGAGTCCCACGTCACGCGCCATCATGGCGTTGGTGCCGTTGCCCAGCGCGGCGCGCTCGAGCGCGGCCCGCAACTGGTCGACGGCCGCCGGCCGGTGCGCGCCCAGGCTCGCCATCACGGCGTGGACGTCGTTGAAGGCGTAGTATCCGGCCGCGCCGCGGCCCAGCCAGTCGTCCGCCACGGGCTGCCAGCGCGTGCCTACGTCGACGCCACGCAGGCGCAGCCGCCACAGCAGCGCGGAGGCATCCACCAGGTCCAGCGCGATCGCCGGCGCCGGGCGGCTGATCTCGTGGTCGTACAGTGCCAGCACGTCGTCGGTGTTGCCCGCTTCGAGCTGGAACAATGCCAGGTGCCACCAGTTGTGCACGGCCAGCATGTTGTCCTCGGACCAGTCGTCGCGGCGTGCATTCAGCCAGGCGATGCCGTCGTCGAGCCGCCCCTGCATCTCCATCACGTGCGCCACCGCGTGCACCGCCCACGGGTCGCGCGGGTTCAGTTCCAGCGCGCGCCGGCCGCTTTCCTCGGCGCGGCCGTAGAGCTGGGTTTCTTCCAGCCCGAACGCATGCATGCCGAGCAGGTAGCCGTAGCCCGGCATGCCTTCGTCCCAGTGCGGGAGCACCTGCGAGATGCGGTCGCGCAGCATCGACGACTGCCCCAGCAGGAAGTCGCCCAGGTGCGCCACCTGGATCGCCAGCAGGTCGCGCGGATAGTCGACCACGATATCGCCGTACAGCCGCAGCGAGCGCTCAAACTCGCCGTCCAGCCACGCGCGCGCCGCGGCCAGGTGGCGCTGCTCGCGCTCGTTCAGCCCGCCCAGCGCCTCGCCGGCTTCCACGCTGTCGCGCAGCATGGGCTCGGCGGTGCCGTCGCCGGCGGTCAGCATCAGGCCGGCGCGCAAGGCATGGCCCATGGCAAAGCCGGGATCGGCGTCGAGCGCGGCGTCGATGACGCCGAGCGGGTCGCCGTAGTAGCCGTTCAGCAGTCGCAATGCCGTCTCGTACAGCTCGACCGAGCGGGCGTTTTGGGTGGTGACCGCGAGATCCCTTGAGTCCGTCAATGCCATGGCATCCTCCGTGCGGCCCGGCCGCGCCGGGACTGTCAGAATCATCGTAGACCGCAAAACGGGGCATGCAACGGGCCCTGTGTCGCAATCCGGCGCATACGCCGCATACGCCGCATGGCGCAACCCGCCTGTGCTCCATCGGGCGCTGGCACGCCGAGGGGATGCCCGCCTAAGTTACACTGCCGCATCCCAATCACGACAACACGATGGCCTTTTCCATGAAAACTCTCGCGCTTTTTGTCGGATCCCTGACTCTGGCCTGCGCCGCTGCCTCTGCCATGGCGGCGGGGCCGGCTGCATCCACCCCGGCCGCCCCCGCCGCCCCCGCGGCGCCGCAGGCGCTGCCTTCGGGCATGACCATCCAGCACCTGGTCAAGGGCACCGGCGCCTCGCCCAAGGACACCGACACGGTACAGGTCCACTACCGCGGCACGCTCGCCGACGGCACCGAGTTCGACAGCTCGTACAAGCGCGGCCAGCCGATTTCGTTCCCGCTCAACCGCGTGATCCCGTGCTGGACCGAAGGCGTGCAGGCGATGCAGGTGGGCGGCAAGGCCAAATTGACCTGCCCGGCCTCGACCGCCTATGGCGCGCGCGGCGTGCCGGGCACGATTCCGCCGAACGCGACGCTGACGTTCGAGGTGGTGCTGCTCGGTATCGGCAGCTGATCCGGGCGCAGGCGCCGCCTCAGCGCGGCGCCACCGGCTGCGTCGGCGTCGGCGCAGCGGCCGGCGCGGCAGGCTTGCTGTCCTTGCTGTCCTTGCTGTCCTTGTTGTCCTGGTTGTCGCCCTTGCCGCTCGCGTTGTCCGCGTTGTCCGCGTCGTCCTCGTCGCCATAGTCGGGCAGCGCCGTGTTTTCCCCCAGCAGGTAGCGCCTGCGCTGCAGGTACGCGTCACGCACGAACGCATACTTGTCCAGCGCCGCCAGCGACAGCAGGTCGGTCGCGCCCAGCAGGTTGGTGCGCACGTCGACCACGTTGGCGGCAAACAGCGAATTCCGTACCGCCGGTTCGGCATAGGTGATGGGATCGAACTGGAAATTCACATACAGGCCCACGCCGTCGCGGAATGAACTCGGACCGAACAACGGCAGCACCAGGTAGGGCCCCGACGGCACGCCCCACGTGCCCAGCGTCAGGCCGAAATCCTGCGAACGCTTTTCCAGCCCGGCCGGCGTGGCGATATCGATCAGCCCGCCCAGCCCGAGCACGGAATTGACCGCGACCCGCATAAAGCTTTCGGCCGCCGCCACGCCCTTGCCCTGCAGCAGGTTGTTGGCAAAGTTGCCGACGTCGGCGAGATTCGAGAAGAAGTTGGTGACGGCGGTGCGAACGGGCTCCGGCGTGACCGCCTTGTAGCCCTGCGCGACCGGCTTGGCCACGTACTGGTCGAGCTTGTCGTTGACCTTGAACACGGCGCGGTTCATCGGTTCGAGCGGATCGTCGGGGTTGGCCTGCGGGCCGGTGGCGCAGCCGGCGAGCAGGGCCGCGGCGGCAATGGCGGCAAGGGAAATGGCAGGCGCGCGCGGGCGGGTGCGGAAAGGCATCGTACGAAAAAGGTGCGGGAAGTCGGGACGGCTCAGGGCGAAGGCGCGGCGGTTTTGTCGTGGCCGGGCTGCGCCTCTTCGCGCGGGCGGCCCATCAGGATCGGCTGGAAGAACACCGCGCCCACCAGCGTGCATACCAGTGCCAGCGCCAGCAGCTTGCCCATGCTGGCGGTGCCGGGATGGTGCGACAGCCACAGGCTGCCGAAGGCGGTGGCGGTGGTGGCGGCGCTGTACAGCACCGCATGCGTCAGGCTCGATTGCAGCAGCTTGGTCTTGCCGTGCCGCCAGGCGATCACGTAATAGATCTTGAAGGCCACGCCGATGCCCAGCAGCAGCGGCAGCGCGATCACGTTGGCAAAGTTCAGCGCAATGCCGAACAGCACGCACAGCTCCAGCGTGACGATGGCCGACACCAGCAGCGGCACCAGCGTGCGCAGCACGTCGCCGAAGCGGCGCAGCGTGATCCACAGCAGCAGCGTGATCGACAGCACCGCCCAGGCGCCGGCCTGCCCGAATGCCGTCATGATGGTGTTGGCCGAGCCGCGCACGGCGATGGGCCCGCCGGTGGCGGCAGGCTCGGCGCGCTGCACCGCGGCGATAAAGCGGTCCAGCGCGGCCTCTCGCTGCGCGCTGCCGGCCGGCGGCAGCTTCGGGCTGATGCTGACCAGCGCGCGGCCATCGGGCGTGACCCAGTCGCGCACCAGTTCAGGCGGCAGTGTCTCGCGGCTGACCGGGCGCGGGCTGAGCGCGAGCCTGAGCCGGGCCAGCGCCAGCTGCAGCGGCAGCGCGATCGCGCGCTCGGCGCGGTCGCGCGTGGCCGCGTTGGCGCCGGCGAGTTTCTTCAGCGTGGCCGACAGGTGCGCGGCTTCGGCCGCGCCGGGGCCGGGATGCTCGTCGGCGGCGATGGCGAGCTGGCGCGCCGCGTTGCGCAGCGCATTGACGCGGGCGGTGTCGTTCGCGGGCGTGGCGGTGGGCTGCGTGAGCGCCGGCATCAGCGCGGCCGACGCCTGCGCGATCGCCTGCAGCTTGGGCGGCTGGTCTTCCGGGATAAAGCTCTGCAGCGTGACCGCGCGCGCCACCTCGGGCAGGGCCGCGAGCCGGGCGGCGCTGTCGCGCGCCGCCTGCAGCGACGGCGCCAGCACGCTCACGTTTTCGGTGCCGGCCTGCGGCGCGTCCTTCAGCGCCAGCAGCGTCGCCATCGATTCGGACTGCGGGTCCTTCAGGTGCAGCGGATCGAAATCGAAACGCAGGCCCGGCAGCAGCGGCGCGCCGGCGAGGATGGCCAGCAGCGTCACCAGCAGCACCGGCTTGCGGTAGCGCTCGAAGAACAGGTCCGCCGGCGCCAGCCAGGCAAAGCCGGGCGCCTCGGCTTCGCCGCCGGGCCGCAGCACGCAGACCAGCGCCGGCAGCAACGTGAAGGTGGTGGCGAACGCGATCATCATGCCGACGCCGGCGATCAGGCCCAGCTCGGCCACGCCGCGGTAATCGGTCGGCAGGAAGCAGAAGAACGCCGCCGCGGTCGCGGCCGCGGCCAGCGCAAGCGGCGCGCCGACCGCGTGCGCGGCCATTCCCAGCGCCTCGACCGCGTGGTCGCGGTCATGGCGCTCGGCGCGGTAGCGCACCCCGAACTGGATGCCGAAGTCCACGCCGAGGCCGACGAACAGCACCGCGAACGCCACCGAGATCATGTTCAGCGCGCCCACCATGGCCAGTCCCAGCGCCGCAGTGATCACCAGCCCGGCGAACAGGCTTGCCAGCACGGCCACGATCAGCCGCGCCGAACGCAGCGCCAGCCACAGGATCAGCACCACCACCAGTACGGTCAGCACGCCGTTGAGCGCGGCGCCGTCGCTGACCGAGGCAAATTCATCGTCGGCGAGCGCCTGCGGGCCGGTCAGCCGCACCGTCGCCTGGTAGCGCTGCGCCAGCTGCAGGTCGGCGGCCGCCTGCCGGATCGCGCGCGAGGCCGCGGCGCCGGCCTGCAGGTCGCTGTAGTCGAGCACCGGGCTCACGGCGACGTAGCTGTAGGCATGGCCGCCGGGGCCGGGCTTGAGGCTGTCTTCGACCAGTCCGGCCCACGACAGCGCCGCGGGCCTGCCGGCCAGCACCTGGTCCAGTGCCTGTGCGCTGCTGCCGAGCAGCTTGGCCATGTCGCCAAGCTTGACCTGGCCCAACTGCAACGGCAGCGTCAGCGTGGTGGTGAGCGTATCGGAGAGGCCACGCAGCGTGGGGTCGTGCGCCAGCGCGCTGACCAGCGGGCGCGCCTGCACGAGTTGCTGCGACAGCTGGCGGACTTCGTCGGAACTGGCGAACAGCAGCCCGTTGCGCGCGAAGAACGCTCCCCCGCCAGGCTGGACGACGGCGGTGAAGCGCGCCGGCTGGCGGCGCAATGCCTCGGCCAGCGCATCGGCGGCGGCATCTGCCAGCTCCGCGGCTGGCGCCTGGACCACCGCCAGGAGCAGCTGGCTGCGCTGCGGGAAGGCGGCATTGATGGCGGCATTGCGCTGTGCCCACGGCGCGTCCGATTCGAGCAGGCGGCCGATGTCGGTGTTGATCGCGAAGTTGCGCGCGACGTAGACGCCGCTCGCAGCGCTCAGCAATGCCGCCAGCATGATGACCCGCCAGGGCCAGGCCGTGGCGAGCCGGACGATGCGTGTCAGCAGCGTAGTCAGCATGGGCGGATCCGGAAGGAGCACGAACCGCGAGTATATCGGCTGGCGGCGTGGCATATGCGGCATACGGGGCGGAGCAGCGCAGGAGTGTTCCGCTTATACTGGCCGCACACTTGCCAACCGCGCCTGACAGCCATGCGCCACACGCGCGGCTACCCTGTCCTTCCTGCACGAGATCATGAAGAGTTACGGTTTGCTCCCCCTGGTGCCGCTTGCGGCGGTGGTCATGGTTGCAACGGCGCACGCCCAGGCGGTCCAGCCCGGCGCCAGCCCCGAGAAGCTGGTGCAGACGGCGGTCGAAGGCGTGGTCGGCACGATCCAGTCCAACCCCGACACGCGCGCCGGCGACCTCGCCAAGATCACCGCGGTCGTGCGCAAGCAATTCCTGCCTTATGCCGATTTCCGGCGCACCACGCGGCTGGCGGTCGGCAGCGCCTGGCGCAGCGCGACGCCCGAGCAGCAGAAGCAGCTCTACGAGCAGTTCGAGACGCTGCTGGTGCGCAGCTACGCCGTATCGCTGGCGCAGCTGCGCGAGCAGAACGTCAAGTTCCGCTACCAGCCGTCCAAAGCCGGCAGCGACGCCTCCGACGTGGTGGTGCAGACGCGCGTGATCAACAATGCCGACGAGATGCAGATCGACTACCGGCTGCAGCGCACCGCCGCCGGCTGGCGCATCTATGACATCAACATGATGGGCGCGTGGCTGATCGAGGTGTATCGCAAGCAGTTCGCCGATATCGTCGCGCGCGCCGGCGTGGACGGACTGGTGAGCTACCTGACCACGCACAACGCCCGGCAGAACGCCGACTAGGCTTTTCCCGCCTCGCGCGCGCGGCTGCGGCGCCAGCGCCGCAGCTCCGCCCACTGCCACGACAGCAGCGCCGGCACGCCGAACAGCACCTCGCGCGCGCGCTTGACCAGCGCCAGCGCCAGCCGACCTGCGCATCCATCCCCAGCGCCTGCCCCAGCAGCATCACCACCGCTTCCTGCACGCCGAGCCCCACTGGCACGAAGAACGTGACGTTGCGCGCGGCCTGCGTCAGCGCCTCGATCGCCAGCGCATGCCAGAACGGCACCGGGTGGCCCAGCAGCATCAGCGCAAACCACACTTCCAGCGTGCCGGTGACCAGCCCCGCGAGCTGCCACAACACGGCGCTCACCAGTTCGTTGTGGCGGCGGTTGCAGGATCAGGGCCAGCACGGTCGGGTGCAGGTGGAAATGCTTGTGCGTGTTGACATGGTCCAGCGGCAGCCCGGTCGCGGCGAAGGCGTCGAACTGCGCGCGGATCTCGGCGGCCAGCTGGCGCCGCACATGCGGCAGGAAGAAGAAGCGGCAGCCGTCCAGCGCCATGGTCGAGCCGAAGCGGCCCTGCGCATCGACCAGCGCCGGGATCCGCGCGCGCGGCAGCGTGGCGGGCCCGTCAGCCAATACCACGTGCAGGCCCACGCGCAATGACGGCAGCCGGCGCGCGCGCTTCGACGGCGCGCCACCGACGCCGCGGCCAGCGCAAGCCCGCCGACACGCAGGTCAGCGCAGCGCCGGTCAGGCTGGCGGCGAGCATGGCACGGTTCCGGGATCAGTGCGTGGCGGCGCCTTCGGCCTTGGCCGCCTGCCGGCCCTGATTGGCGGGCGGCTTCGCGCGCTGGATTTCCTCGAGCTTGATCTCGACGTGGCGCGAGAATACGTACTCCGCCGGCCGCTGCCGGTCCAGCGCAATATCGGGCGCCATCGGCCCGCTGGTGCGCACGCCGCGCAGGCTCACGCCCAGCGCCTTGAGCGGGTGGGCGAAGGTATCCGCCACCGCGGTGGCCTCGTAGCCGCTGTGCACCATGCAGTCGGCGCACTTCTCGTAGTTGCCGGTGCCGTAGGCGTCCCAGTCGGTCTCGTCCATCAGCTCGCGGAAGGTCTTGGCATAGCCCTCGCCGACCAGGTAGCACGGCCGCTGCCAGCCGAACACCGTGCGCGCCGGGTTGCCCCACGGCGTGCAATGGTAAGTCTGGTTGCCCGCCAGGAAGTCCAGGAACAGCGTCGACTGGCTGAAGGCCCAGTTCTTGCCCGCGCGGCCGCGGCCGAGGATGTCGCGGAACAGCTGCCGGGTCTTGCCGCGGTTCAGGAAATGCTGCTGGTCGGGCGCGCGCTCATAGGCATAGCCCGGCGACACGGTGATGCCGTCCACCCCCAGCGCCTTGACCGAGTCGAAGAAACTGGCCACGCGCTCGGGCTCGGCATCGTTGAACAGCGTGCAGTTGATATTGACGCGGAAGCCGCGTTCCTTGGCCTGCCGGATCGCCGCCACCGCGCGGTCGTAGACGCCTTCCTGGCACACCGAGCGGTCGTGCATCTCGCGGTCGCCGTCCAGGTGCACCGACCAGATGAAATAAGGGCTGGGCTGGTACTGGTCCAGCTTCTTCTCCATCAGCAGCGCGTTGGTGCACAGGTAGACAAAGCGGCGCCGGGCGATGATGCCCTGCACGATCTCCGGCATGTCCTTGTGCAACAGCGGTTCGCCGCCGGCGATCGAGACCACCGGCGCGCCGCATTCGTCGACCGCGTCCAGGCATTCCTGCACCGACAGGCGCTGGTTCAGGATGGGATCGGGGTAGTCGATCTTGCCGCAGCCCGAGCAGGCCAGGTTGCAGCGGAACAGCGGCTCCAGCATCAGCGCGAGCGGATACCGTTTTTGCCGCGACAGATGCTTGCCGACGATGTAGGCGCCCACGCGGGCAACCTGCAGGAGCGGGATGGCCAAGGCAGCTTCCTCTGGTTGGGTTCAGCCGGCGATATTCTCGCTGGTGCCGGCAGCGGCAGGCGCGGTGTCGGCTTCGGCGCGGGCGGCGGCCTTGCCAGCCTTGCGCGGCGCGGCGGATGGCCTGACCTCGGCCAGTTCGGCGGGCAGGCGGAATTCGGCATGCTCCTCGCGCCCTGCCATGGTGGTGACCTCGACCGGGCCCAGCTTGCGCAATGCGGCGATCACGTCCTCGACCATTTCCTCGGGCGCCGAGGCGCCGGCGGTGATGCCGACCACGTTGGCGTCGCGCACCCAGGCCGGGTCCAGCTCGCTGCCGTCGGCGATCAGGTAGCTGGGCACGCCGCTTTCGGTGCCGATCTCGCGCAGGCGGTTGGAGTTGGAGCTGTTGGTCGCGCCGATCACCAGGATGACGTCGGCCAGCTTGCACAGGTCGCGCACGGCGCTCTGGCGGTTTTGCGTGGCGTAGCAGATGTCGCGCGTATCGGGGCCGACCAGGTTGCTGAAGCGGCGGGCCAGCGCGGCGATGATATTGCGGGTGTCGTCAACGCTCAGCGTGGTCTGCGTGACGTAGGCCACCGGCGTTTCGGGCGGCAGGTCCAGCTGCTCGACCTCGGCCTCGTTCTGCACCAGGATCACCTTGCCCGGGATCTGGCCCATGGTGCCTTCCACCTCGGGATGGCCGGCATGGCCGATCAGGATCACGGTGCGGCCGCTGGCAGCGTACTGGCGGCCCTGGGTATGGACCTTGATCACCAGCGGGCAGGTGGCGTCGATGGCATGCAGCTGGCGCTGGCTGGCATCGGCGACGACCGCGCGGGAAACGCCGTGCGCGCTGAAGATGGTCACGGCGCCGGTCGGAACTTCGTCGAGTTCTTCGACAAAACGCGCGCCTTTTTCTTTCAACCCCTCTACTACGTGCTTGTTATGCACAATCTCATGCCGCACGAACACCGGCGCGCCGTGCTTGACGAGGGCGCGGTCGACGATCTCGATCGCGCGCACCACGCCGGCACAGAAGCCGCGGGGCTGAGCCAGAATCACCTGCATAAAGTAGACCCCCAGACCCTTTGCAACGGGTTTCAGCAATTGGGATGGCCGGATTTGCGATCCACAGGCCGGCGCCGCACCGGAGATTCATCAGGATCACATTTCCGTCGCACGATGGTTACTATATACCCGACACGCGCGCTTTGTCTGGCAGCCCCGCGACCCGGCGGGCCGGACGGCGAGCGCGGCCCGCCGCCTTTGCGGCGCTTGTACCACACCGGGAAAACGGCTTTATGACGAGAAACGATGACGTGCTGGTGACAGGAGCCTCGGGTTTCCTCGGGTCGGCGATAGTGCGGCAGGCCCTGGCGCAGGGTTTCAGCGTGCGCGTGCTGGTGCGCCCGCAGAGCCCGCGCACCAACCTGGCCGGCCTGCCGGTGACGGTGGCCGAGGGCGACATGCGCGACGCCGCCGCCGTGGCCGCCGCGCTGCAGGGCGTGCGCTACCTGTTCCACGTTGCCGCCGATTACCGGCTGTGGGCGCCCGATCCGGAGGAGATCGTGCGCACCAACGTCGATGGCACGCTGGCGGTAATGGAAGCCGCGCAGCGCGCCGGCGTCGAGCGCGTGGTCTATACCAGCAGCGTTGCCACGCTGCGCGTCGCCGGCGCGCAGGCGCCGGTGGACGAGACCGCGCCGATGCACCCGCACGAGGCCATCGGCGCCTACAAGCGCAGCAAGGTGCTGGCCGAACGCGTGGTCGAACGGCTGGTGGCCGAGCATGGCCTGCCCGCGGTGATCGTCAACCCGTCGACGCCGATCGGGCCGCGCGACGTCCGGCCCACGCCGACCGGCCGCATCATCGTCGAGGCGGCGACCGGCAAGATCCCGGCCTTCGTAGATACCGGGCTGAACCTGGCGCATGTGGACGACGTCGCCGAGGGCCATTTCCTGGCACTGGAGCGCGGCCGCACCGGCGAGCGCTACATCCTGGGCGGTGACGACGTGATGCTGCAGCAGATGCTGCGCGATATCGCCGAGCTGTGCGGCCGGCGTCCGCCCACCATGCAACTGCCGCGCTGGCCGCTGTATCCGCTGGCGCGTGCGGCGGAAGCGGCGGCGCGGGTGACCGGCAAGGAGCCGCTCATTACCGTCGACGGGCTCAATATGTCGCGCTACCGGATGTTCTTCACGTCGGCCAAGGCGCGCCAGCAGTTGGGCTATGCGCCGCGCGCTTACCGCGAAGGGCTGCGCGATGCGCTGGCATGGTTCCGCACGCAGGGATATCTTGGCAAATGAGCGGCAGGTGAGCGGCAGGTGAGCGGCAGGTGAGCGGGTGAGTGCTGCGCCTCAGGACCGCACCGGCGCCTGTGCCCGCCCCTTCCACTGCCCGCCGCGGCGCAGCCAGTAGCGCCGCGCCGAGTCGATGGTGGCGCCGAGGTAGAACAGCGCCGTCACCGGCAGCAGCGGCGCCAGCCATGCCGGCTGGCGGTACTCGCGCAGCATCGGCAGGTAGGCAAACGCCATCGCGCCCCATGCCAGCCACGCCGGCCACAGCCGCCAGCCGCCGGCCAGCGCCAGCAGCGGCGGCGCCAGGTAGGTCAGCGCCATGCCGGCCACCGCGCCCGCCAGCAGCAGCGGCGAATAGCGCAGCTGCGTATAGGCGCTGCGCGCGATCATGTCCCACAGGCTGCGCCAGTCGTCATAGGGACGCAGCGACAGGCTGTCGTCGGCCAGGTCCAGCCGGATCGCGCCGCCGGGCTTGATGCGCGCCGCCAGGCTGCAGTCGTCGATCAGCTCGCCGCGGATCGCGGCAAAGCCGCCGATGCGCGCCAGCGCCGCGCGCCGGGCCAGCATGCAGCCGCCCGCCGCCGCGGCCACGCGCGAGCGCGGGTCGCGCACGCGCGCGAACGGGTAGAGCTTGGCAAAGAAAAAGACAAACGCGGGCACGACCAGCCGCTCCCACGCCGATTCGCAGCGCAGCCGCACCATCAGCGAGACCAGGTCGCGCCGCTCGTGCTCCGCGCGCGCCACCAGCGATGCCAGCACGCCGGGGCCATGCCAGATGTCGGCATCGGTCAGCCAGACATAGCGGGCGCGCGCAGCGATGCGGTCGGCTTCGGCCAGCCCCTCGGACTGGGCCCAGACCTTGCCGCTCCAGCCGGGCGGCAGCTCGCGCGCGCCGGTCACCGCAAGCGCTTGCGGACGCGCGGTCGTCGCGGCAGCGGCGCGGGCGAGATCGGCGGTGCCGTCCTGGCTGTGGTCATCGACCACCACCAGCGAGAGCTGCCCCGGATAGCGCTGGCCGAGCACGCCTGCGACCGCGCGCGCGATCACCGCGGACTCGTTGCGGGCCGGGATGATGGCGACCACGTCCGGCCATTGCGCCGGCGCCGGTGCGGCGGCCGGCTTGTGCACGCGCCAGAAGCCGGCGCGCAGCCACAGCAGCCCGCACCAGATCGCCAGCGTCAGCAGCGACAGCGCCAGCGCGATATCCATGGCGATTTCAGCAAGTGGCACGCCGGCAGGCATTGGCGGCGAGGCGGCGTGGTTGGCGCGGTGCGGCGCAGGTGTCAGGCGTCTCGGACATTCGGCCCCCTGGCAATGGATTGCCCGGGGCCATTGTAGCGAGGCGCGCTGTCACGCGCACCTCGCGCGCACCCGCGCTCGTTCAGGCGCGGTAGCTGACCGGCCCGCGCGAGCGCATGTCCAGCGCGTAGTAGCAGATTGTCAGCAGCACCAGCCAGCCCGGGCCCACGTACAGCGCCACGCGCGTTTCCGGGAAGTAGGCCATCAGCGCCACCACCAGCGCCAGGAACGCCAGCGCGATGTATGAACCATACGGCCAGAACGGCATGCGGAAGGCCAGCGCCTTGCGCTCGGCCGCCGACAGGCCGCGGCGGAAGTTGATCTGCGTGACCAGGATGATGGCCCAGGTCCAGACCGCGCCGAAGGTGGAGATCGCGGTCACCCAGACGAACACCTTTTCCGGCACCAGGTAGTTGAGCAGCACGCCGCACAGCAGCGCGGCGATCGACACCAGCAGCGCGCGGCGCGGCACGCCGTTGCGGTCTACCCTGGCGAAGGCCGCCGGCGCCTGGCCCTGCAGCGCCAGGTTGTACAGCATGCGCCCGGTGCTGAAGATGCCGCCGTTGCACGACGACAGCGCCGCGGTCAGCACCACGAAGTTGATGATGCCGGCGGCGGTCTTGATGCCCAGGCGCTCGAAGGTCAGCACGAACGGGCTGCCCTGCGCGCCGATCTCGCTCCACGGGTACAGCGACAGGATCACGAACAGCGCGCCCACGTAGAAGATCAGGATGCGCCAGAACACCGAGTTGATCGCGTCCGGGATCGACTTCTTCGGGTTGCGCGCCTCGCCGGCGGTCAGGCCGATCATCTCCACGCCCAGGTAGGCAAACATCACCATCTGCAGCGACATCAGCACGCCCGAGGCGCCATTGGGCATGAAGCCGCCATGCGCCCACAGGTTGGAGATGCCGGTGGCGACGCCGCCGTTGCCGAAGCCGAACACAATCATCGCGCCGCCGCCGAACAGCATCAGCACGATGGTGACGATCTTGATCATGGCGAACCAGAACTCGAACTCGCCGTAGGCCTTGACCGCCATCAGGTTGACCGAGCCCATCGCGGCCAGCGCGGCCAGCGCCCAGATCCAGCGCGGCACGTCGGGGAACCACATGCCCATGTAGATGGCCACCGCGGTGATCTCCGCCACGCAGGTCACCAGCCACAGGAACCAGTAGTTCCAGCCGGTCAGGTAGCCCGCCAGCGGGCCCATGTGGTCCTGCGCGTAGCGGCAGAAGGAACCGGCCACGGGGTTGTGCACGGCCATCTCGCCCAGCGCGCGCATGATCAGGAAGATCATCGCGCCGCCGATCAGGTAGGCCAGCATGATGGCGGGGCCGGCCATCTTGATGGCGTTGCCGGCGCCCAGGAACAGGCCCACGCCGATGGCCGAACCCAGCGCCATCAGGCGGATGTGGCGTTCGCCCAGGCCGCGTTGCAGATGCTCTGCGCTTGCACTCATGTCTCGTTGTCTCCGTGTGATCAGAATGGCCGCGCCGGCCCTTGTGGGGCTGGCGGGGAGCAGCATATCTTCGCGTTCGCTACGGGCCTGCGCCGAGGCGGCAATACGCCACACCGCGCAATCCGCGTGCGCCGGTGAGGCAGCCGCCGTCAGGAAATGTCCAACAAGAGGCCTGGCCGCAAACGGAAAATAGCGGGCAGGTTAATAAGATCACGGGGGAATTTGTTGCTGAATTGCCGTAAAAATTTACGAAAAATTGCTATGCCTGCTGTGGTAACTGCTTGTTGTGCAACACCGTGTCGGTACGTTGCACGGCGTTGGGCGCCCATTCCACGCCGCCGTTTGGGCCCGGCAGCATGCGCGCGCCTTGTGGGGTGGGCAGGGTGCAGGCTGGCGCGAAGAACGTGGTGTCGATCCTGTCGGGCAGCCCTACCGCGGCGGCGCCGGTGAAATGACGCCGCGCCGCTTACGGCGAATCGATCGAACCCACGCTTTTCGGAAAGGTCACGATGCCCCAGCTCAGCGGCAGCCCGTCGAACTGCTTCACCGGCTTGTAGGTGCGCGCGTCGAAGACCAGGACCGCATTGGAGCGGCCGCACGCCACCAGCAGCCGCGCATCGTCCGGCGTGAAGCTGAAATGCCAGCAGCGCTTGCCGACCGGGATCTCGGTCAGTAGTGCGAAGGTCTGCGCATCGAACACCTGCAGGGAGTCGGCGCGCGACGCGGCGACGAACAGCCGCGCGCCGGCGCGATCGAACGCCACGCCGTAGGGACCGGTGCGCGTCGGCACGGTGCGCTGCACGCGGAAGTCCGTGGCGTCGAGCACCACGAAGGCGTTGGTGTTTTCCAGCGTCACCACGTAGCGGGCGCCGTCGGGGCTTGCCTTGATCCCGCGCGGGCGCGAGCCGGCCGGCATCGGCAGCAGCTTCACTTGCCTGCCGCTGGCTTTTTCGTAGACCGTGACGGTGTCGTCGCCTTCGTTGGTGACCAGCATCAGCTTGCCATCGCGCGAGAACTCGATCCCTTCGGTTTCCAGCCCGCTGCGGATGGTCCGGCTCACACGCCAGTCTTTCAGGTCGATCACGGCGATTTCAGCCGGCAGCGGCTTGTCGTCAGTGCCCTTGCCCTTTGCAGGCGGCGTCGGCGCGGCGCCGGGCGGGCCGGAGCGCTCGCCCGGTTCGAACGTGACGAAGGCCTGGTCGCCCGCCATGCGCACGAACTCCGGGTTCTGCCCGATCGGCACGCGCCGGACCGGCTGGCCGGTGGCCAGTTCGATCACCGACACGTCGCCGGTGTCCTTGTTGGCCGCCAGCAGGTATTTGCCATCGGCGGTCACGCCCAGCCCGCGCGGGCCCTTGCCACCCGCCGGCAGACTGGCGACGGCTTCGAGCCGCTCCAGGTCGATGACTGCGATACCGCCGCCTTCGGTCGATACGTAGGCCTGCGCCGCGTGGGCTACGAGCGGGCACGCCAGCGCAAGCAAGGCGGCCGCGAAGCTGCATGGCGTACGGCGTAACAGATTCGAGAGCATGGCGATTCCTCCTCGCCGTCGGTGACTGTCTGGATTGGCGGGAAAAGCCTGTGGCTCGATGCAAGCCTGGCAACGGGGTCGGGCGTGGGCCATGGGGTTCCCCTTTCCCCTCTCGCGCCGCATCGCGCGGGCGGCTGTAACGCAGACTTCGTGGCGTGGCGCAAATGCTACCTAATCTAGTCCAGCGCGCAGGCAGTGCCAAGCGCGATGGCCCGGCAAGCCATTTTTTCGCCTAGAGTTCGTTGGGCGGCCGGTGTGCGGCAGGAGATGCGCATGGTGGCCGCGCGGGCAAGCAATCATCCTGGGAGCGCGCGATGCAAGAGCCGGCCAATGTCTTCAATCCCGAACGTCGCCGCATGCTGCGAACGGGGGCAATGGCCATGGTGGCGCTGAGCTTGCCGCCGTTGAGCGCCTGTGCCCGGAAGCCGGCTGCCGCCAGCGACGCGGGTCCGGGGCGCATCGGCGTGATCGGCTCCGGGCGCATTGGCGGCACCATCGGCGGCCTGTGGGTCAAGGCGGGGCACCCGGTCCTGTTCTCGTCGCGGCATCCTGAAGCGCTCAAGCCGCTGGTCGACGGCCTTGGCCCGCTGGCGCGGGCGGGAACGGTCGCCGAGGCAATCGCCTTTGCCGACGTGCTGTTTCTCGCCACCCCGTACAACGCCTTGCCGCAGCTAAGCCAGGAGAATGCCGGGGCATGGTCGGGCAAGATCGTGCTGGATGCCACCAATGCCTTCGCCCAGCGCGACGGCGCGATTGCCGACGAAGCGCAGCGCAACGGCATTGGCATCACCACGGCGAAATACCTGCGCGGCGCGCGCGTGGTGAGGGCGTTCAACTTCATGGGCGCGACCAACTTTGCCAATGAACATCACCGGCCCGGCGGCCTGATCGCCGTGCCGATCGCCGGTGACGACGAGGCGGCGCTGCAGGTGGCGGCGCGGCTGGTGCGCGACGCGGGGTTCGAGCCGGTGGTGGTGGGGCCGCTGGCCAGCGCGGACAGGTTCGCGCCAGGCGGACCCCTGTTTCGGCAGATCGGCACGGCCGAAGAATTCCGCAGGAAGATGAGCGGGCAATAGGGCCGGTCGCCGCGACCTTACCGCGCGCACGTACCGATCAGCGCTGCCGATCGTGCAAGGCAGCCGCCCGCCAAGCGCACATGTCAACGGAAACGCGCTTGCCCCGTAACATTGACAGTGGGCATGACAAGGAGGCGGGCATGGATGCGGCGCAACAGGCGGGACATGGCAGGATGCCGCGGCGGCTGGCCGCCTGGCGCGCCGGCGCAGCGGTGGTGCTGGCCGCCTGCGCAGGCGCCTGTGCCCAGATGCCGGACGTCGGCAGCGACAGCGCGACCGACCTGCGCTGGCTCAGTACCGTCAGCTTCGGCGCCGACCAGGCCAGCCTGGCCGAGCTGCGCCGACTGGGACGCACAGACTATCTGGAGCGCCAGCTCGCCATGCCGCTGGCGGATCCGCCCGAACTTGGGGCCGCCATCGCCGCGCTGCCGGCCCTGCAAGGCGACCCCGGCGCGCCGCTGCTGGCTGCGCGGCAGGCGCGCGAGCGCATCGACGCGCTGGCCGACGCAGACAGCAAGCAGCAGGCCCGCCAGGCCCTGAACGAAAAAGGCCGCGAGCTGGTGGCCGATACCGCGCGGCGCCACCTGCTGCGGGCGCTGTACTCGCCGGCGCAACTGCGCGAGCAGATGACGTGGTTCTGGATGAACCACTTCAATGTCTATTCGGGCAAGGGGCAGGTGCGCTGGCTGCTGCCCGACTATGAGGAAGGCGCGATCCGCCCCCATGCCCTGGGCCGCTTCCGGGACCTGCTGATGGCCACCGTCACCGCGCCGGCGATGCTGCTCTACCTCGACAACGCGCAAAGCAGCGCCAACCGCATCAACGAGAACTACGCGCGCGAGCTGATGGAGTTGCATACGCTGGGCGTGGCGGGCGGCCCCAGCGGCTCGCGCTACACCCAGCAAGACGTGCAGGAACTGGCGCGCGTGCTGACCGGCGTAGGCGTCAACCTGCGCGGCACGCCGCCGCGGCTGCCGCCCGCGCGCGCGGCGCTGTACCGCAGCGACGGCGCGTTCGAGTTCAATCCGGCGCGGCATGACTTCGGCGCCAAGACGCTGCTGGGCCAGCGCATCGAGCCGGCCGGGTTTGCCGAGGTCGAGCGCGCGGTGGCGATCCTGTCGCGCGAGCCGGCCACGGCGCGATTTATCAGTGCCAGGCTGGCCGCTTATTTCATCGCCGACAACCCGCCGCCCGCACTGGTCGACCGCATGGCCCAGACCTTCGCGCGCACCGATGGCAATATCGCCGCGGTGCTGCGCACCATGCTGCTGGCGCCCGAGCTGGACCGGCTGCCGGCTTCTTCCCCGCGCAAGTTCAAGGATCCGGTGGTCTACGTGGTGTCGTCGCTGCGGCTGGCCTACGAAGGCCGGCCGGTCGCCAACCTGCGCCCGGTGCTGAACTGGCTGAACCAGCTGGGCCAGCCGCTGTATGGCCATGTGACACCCGACGGCTATCCCGCGGCGGAGAGCGCCTGGGCCAGTTCCGGGCAGATGGTGCGGCGCTTCGAGATTGCGCGCGCAATCGGCTCGGGACCGGCCGGATTGTTCGCCGGCGATGCGGGCACGCCGCGCGGCGCGCGCTTCCCGGTGATCGGCAACAAGCTCTACTACGACGGCATCGAAGCCACGCTTGGCCCGGCAACGCGCGCGGCGCTGGCGCAGGCGGCCTCGCAGGCGGAGTGGAATACCGTGCTGCTCAGCTCGCCCGAATGGATGCAGCGCTGACGCGCACGGGAAAGGAAGGAGCTCGCCATGCGCCGCAGACAATGGCTCGGCACGATGGGCGCCACCGCGCTGGCGTGGGCGCTGCCCGCCACGGTGTCGCGCGTCTGCGCGCTGCCGGCGCAGGCCGACGCCCGCTTCCTGCTGGTGTTCCTGCGCGGCGGCTATGACGCCGCCAGCGTGCTGGTGCCGGCCGGCAGCGACTTCTATTACGCGGCGCGCCCCAATATCGCGATCCGGCGACCGCCCGCCGCCGGAGCGGACCCCGACCCCGGCGCCGCGGTCGCGCTGGCGCCGGCCTTTGCCGCCGACAGCGCCGCGCGCGGCATCGGCGGCTGGGCGATGCACCCGGCACTGGCGCCGGCCATGCTGCCGCTGTGGCAGCGCGGGCAGCTGGCCTTCGTGCCGTTTGCCGGCACGCATGACTTGTCGCGCAGCCACTTCGAGACGCAGGACACCATCGAGGCAGGGCTGCCGGGCGCGGGCGACGATCCACGCGACCACAGTCGCAGCCAGCTCGCCGCGCTGCGCGGCAGCGGCTTTCTCAACCGCCTGGCGCAGGCGATGGGCGGCCAGGCCGCGCCGGTGGCCTTCACCGATGGCCTGCCACTGGTGCTGGCGGGGCCGCGCGGCGTGCCCAACGTCTCGCTCAAGGGCAGCGGCCGCACCCCGTTCGACGCGCGCCAGGAACAAATGCTGGCGCAGATGTACCGCGGCACGCGCTTCGAGTCGCTGATCGACGAAGGCTTCGAGCTGCGCCAGGCGGTTGCGCGACAGGCCGAGGCGGCCGCAGGGGACATGGCAGGTGGCAGCAACATGGCCGCGCGCCAGCAGGAGATGCAGGCCGCCAACCGCCGCTCGCTCAGCGCGCGCGGCTTCGAAATCGAGGCGCGGCGCATGGCGGGGCTGATGCGCGAGCGCTTCAACCTCGGCTTTATCGACGTCGGCGGCTGGGATACCCACGTCAACCAGGGCGCGGCGCAGGGCCAGCTCGCCAGCCTGCTCGACAACCTCGGCCGCGGCCTGTCGGCCTTCGCCGACGGTATGGGGCCGGCGTGGGGCAATACCACGGTGGTGGTGCTGTCGGAGTTCGGCCGCACGTTCCGCGAGAACGGCACCCGCGGCACCGACCATGGCCATGGCACCGTCTATTGGGTGGCCGGCGGCGCGGTGCGCGGCGGGCGCATCGCGGGCGAGCAGGTCGCGGTGGAGCGCGCGGCGCTGAACCAGGACCGGGACTGGCCGGTGCGCAATGAGTATCGGGCGGTGCTGGGCGGGCTGCTCCAGCGGTTGTACGGCTTGGATGCGGGGCGGCTGGAACAGGTGTTTCCAGGGGGGCGGGCCGGTGATCTGGGACTGATTTGAGTCGTCGACGAGGCACTGCGGCGATTTGAGCCGGCTCTCATTGCAGTACCCCGGCATTTGGCATATGCTTTGGCATATGCGAAGGAGGTTCCATGACGACAACCGACGAAATCCGCCATGTCAGGCTGTTCCGCAACGGTCGCAACCAGGCAATCCGCATCCCGCGCGAGTTCGAGCTGCCCGGGGACGAGGCCATTCTTCGCCGCGAAGGCAACCACCTCATCATTGAGCCGGTCGCGGCCACGCCGTTGCGGGCGCTGCTGTCGCAATGGGAGCCGATCGACGACGATTGGCCGACGATCGACGACTTGCCAGCCGAGGACGTCAATCTCTGATGGCCTTGTTCCTGCTCGACACCAATATCATTTCCGACGCCATTCGCAATACTCGTGGGGCTTGCGCGGCCCGGATCGAAGCGACCGACCCCGATAGTCTCTGCACATCGATCATCGTCGCGGCCGAATTGCGCTTCGGCGCAGCAAAGAAGGGCTCATCGGCGCTCAGCCAGCGTGTCGGCCAGGCACTGGCCGGCCTGCGCGTCCTGCCCCTCGGCGGTGACGCGGATCACTGCTACGGCGAGTTGCGTGCAGCACTGGAGCGCAAGGGCACAGTCATCGGAGCCAATGACATGCTGATTGCCGCGCATGCGCTCTCGCTTGGGGCTGTTTTGGTCACCGACAACATGGGTGAATTTTCCCGCGTGAACGGACTGCGCTGCGAGAACTGGATGGCGTAAGCCCGCCAGTGCCTGCTTTAGCCGGGCGCGACGCTGCTCTGGTTATTGCTTTCCGGCGTCACCGGTGCCGGCGGTATTGGCGCTGCGGGTACGGGCGCAGCCGGCGCCGGCCGCCCGGCCGGATACGCAGGCGCCGCAGGCGCATTGGAGCCTGCTGGATCGGGCGGCGGGGCAGGCGGCGTCGCGGGCGTGACCGGTGCCTGCGATGCCGCTGGTGCCTGCGCTGGACTTGCCTCAAAACCCGGCGGCACCGCCATCACTGTTTCCCCCTGATCCAGCGCCAGGCTGGACTCTTCCCCGCCACTGCCCCCACCGCTCCCCGGCGCTGAGGCCGACGCCATCGGCGTGCTCGCCGGCGGCGCCACATCCGCCTCGGGCGCCGGCAGCGCCGGACGGCGCGGCGCCGGGCGCGGCGCGGTGGCGTCGTTGGCCTTGTCGCGGCTGAACAACTGGGCCCACCAGCCGCGCACCTGGTTGCCGAGCGAGGCGAACACATGGGTTTCCTCGTACTCGGCAAAGCGGGCGCTACCGTCGATGATGCGGCCGCGCAGGGCGCGCTGGTAGAAGTCGCCGACCATCGGCAGCGCGCTGTGCGCGCCCTGGCCCCAGTAGTCGCTGCGCAGCGTGACGCGGCTGTCGTTGAAGCCGACCCAGGCGCCGGCGACCAGCTCCGGGTGCATCATGATGAACCAGCCGTCGGCGTTGTCCTGCGTGGTGCCGGTCTTGCCGGCCACGTCGGCGCGGATGCCGAAGCGCGAGCGGATGCCGGCGCCGGTGCCGCGGTCGATCACGTCGCGCATCACGTCGAGCAGGGTCTGCGTGGTGGCGTGGGGCAGGGCGTGCTCGGCGCGCGCCGGGCGGAATACCTGCAGCACATTGCCGTTGCGGTCTTCGATCCGCGTGACCATGGTCGGCGCGATGTAGTTGCCGGCGTTGGCGATGGTGCCGTAGGCGGCCACCATCTCCTTGAGCGTGACCGGGCTGGTGCCCAGCGCCAGCGACGGCACCTCGTCGAGCCGGCTTTCGCGCACGCCCATCTCGCGCGCCAGCCGCGCCACGCGCGCCGGGCCGACCTGCTGCATCAGCTGCGCGGTGATGGTGTTGCGCGAATAGACCAGGCCGTCGCGCAGGCTCATCGCGCGCCCGGTGGGGCGGCCCTCGTCGGACGGGCGCCAGATCTCGCCGCCGGCCAGCTCGATCTCGACCGGCTGGTCCATCAGCGTGTCGTCGGGCGACTTGCCTTCCTCGAACGCCGCGCCGTAGACGAAGGGCTTGAAGGTCGAGCCCGGCTGGCGGCGCGCCTGCTGCACGTGGTCGAAGGCGTCCTGCGTGTAGTCGCGGCTGCCGACCCAGGCGCGGATCTCGCCGTTGCGCGGATCGATGGCGAGAAAGCCCGCCTGGATCCGCGTCTTCTGCTGGTGCAGCGCGCGCATGAAGGCGCCATTGGCCAGCAGCTGCTTCATCGCGTCTTCGGACGGCGTGCCGGCGGCGGTGGCGGCACGGTATTCCGGCGACTCGCGCACGAAGGCCTGCACCAGCGCGCGGTCCGCGGCCCAGCCCGCGCGCGGCGCCCAGGCCGCGTTGGCGATCGCCTGCAGGCGGTTGCCTTGCTGCGCCACCGCCTGCGTGGCCATGGCCTGCAGGCGCGCGTCGATGGTGGTGCGCACCACCAGGCCGTCGGCGTAGATGTCGTAGCCGTTGCGGTCGGCCCAGCCGATCAGCCACTTGCGCAGCTGCTGCGCGAAATGCGGCGCGGGGCCGGGCGGCTCGGTCTGGCGCTCGAAGTCGATACGCAGCGGCCGGCGCTTGAGCTGCTCGTAGCGGGCCGCGTCGAGCTTGCCGCGCTTGACCATCTGCCCCAGCACGATATTGCGCCGGTCCAGCGCGCGCTCGGGGTTCAGCACCGGGTTGTAGTAGCTGTTGCCCTTGAGCATGCCGATCAGCGTGGCGCTCTGCAGCACATCGAGCGAGCGCGCCGGCTTGTCGAAGTACGTGCGCGCGGCCATCTCGATGCCGAACGCGTTGTACAGGAACGGCACCGTGTTCAGGTAGGTCTCGAGGATTTCGTCCTTGGTGTACAGGGCCTCGATCTTGAACGCGGTGATCGCTTCCTTGAGCTTGCGCGTCAGCGTGGGCGCGCGGCCGATCTCGTCGGGATAGAGGTTGCGCGCCAGCTGCTGAGTGATGGTCGAGCCGCCCTGGCGGTCGCCCGAGAAGGTATGCACCGCGGCCGAGGCAAGGCGGCGCCAGTCGAGCCCGTGGTGCTCATAGAAGCGGTGGTCTTCGGTCGAGATCAGCGCCGCCACCACGTTGGGAGAGATCTGCTTCAGCGGCACCCAGTCGCGGTTGGCCCACTTGAAGAGCGCCAGCTCCTTGCCGTCGGCCGACAGCACCTGCGCCGGCTGCTCGGACTTGGCCTTGCGGATGTCGCTGATGCCCGGCGTGAACGGCACCAGCACCAGCACGTACAGCAGCAAGGCTGCCGGCACCGCGGCCATGCCCACCAGCACGCCACGTCGCGTGGGGCGCAGCGAGCCGGGCCGGGTCAGGCCCAGGCGCGCGCTGCGCGCGCACAGGCCGGAAAGGCGTTGCTGGATCGAGGCGGGGAGCGGAGCCTGCAGCGAGGCTAGCCGGGTCTTGATCTCTGCCAGCTTCATGACGCGAAGCTGTCGAGGCAAGGGCACATGGCGGCAAGGAGCACTGGCATTACCGTCGTCGGAAAAGCCTGCATCCTACCAAAACGATCCCGTCGGTTGCAGGGAAAACCCCCATGCGAGTGCTATTCGGCACTTTGTGCTGCGTACTACTCGTCACAACGCTTTCATATTGCGCCAGCACAATGCGCCGGCCGCACTTGTGCGGACGTGCGCCGCCGCCGGGTCCTGCGCGGCCAGCCAGCTCAGGCCAGGATGGCCGACCGGTCCCGGTCGGTCCGGCGCGGTGTCATGGAATCACCATAAAACAGAGAAATCACAGTGAAGAAAGCTCTCCTTGCAATGGCGGCAGCAGTGGCCGCTACCGCGGTATCCGGGGTGGCCTCGGCCCAGTCCGCATCGAACATAACGCTGTACGGCATCGCCGATGCCGGCCTCGAAGTCATCAGCCACGTGCCCGGCACCAACGGTGCCCAGGGCACGGCCACCCGCCTGAACTCGGGCAACCTGTCCGGCTCGCGCTGGGGCGTGCGCGGCACCGAAGACCTGGGCGACGGCCTGAAGGGTATCTTCGTGCTGGAAAGCGGTTTCGATATCGATACCGGCACCTCAGGCCAGGGCAACCGCCTGTTCGGCCGCCAGGCCTACGTGGGCCTGCAGGGCGGCTTCGGCGCCGTCACGCTGGGCCGCCAGCAGAACGCGCTGTACGACCTGTTCGGCGCCTTCGACCCGATGGGCGTGGGCCCGCGCTACTCGCTCAACAGCGTCGACTCGGCCTTCAACGGCCGCGCCGACAACACCATCAAGTACACCGGCAAGTTCGGTGGCCTGACCGCCACCGGCTTCTACAGCTTCGGCCGCGACAACAACGGCGAAGTGCCGGGCGAACCCAAGGTCGCGCGCAACTTCGGCGGCGGGCTGTCATATGCCGCCGGCGGCTTCTCGGTCGGTGCCGCCTACGACCAGTACCAGGGCGCCACCGTGGCGCTGCAGGACCGCAGCGCCAAGCGCGCCGCGGTGGGCACCGCCTATGCCTTCGGCGACGCCAAGGTGTTCGCCGGCTACCGCTGGCTGAAGGACGATGGCGTCTCCAGCGCCACCGCCGCCGCGACCCGCAGCAACGTCTACTGGGCTGGCGCGCAGTACCGCTTCACGCCCGCCTTCCTGGTGACCGGCGCCGCCTACTACAACGACACCCGCAGCAGCGATGCCGATCCGTGGATGTTCGTGCTGTCGGCGGACTATTCGCTGTCCAAGCGCACCGACGTGTACCTGAACGTGGGCTACGCCAAGAACAAGAACGGCTCGGCCCTGGGCCTGAATGGCGTGGGCACCGTGGTCGCGGGCGAGAACCAGACCGGCGCCACCATCGGCATGCGTCACCGCTTCTGATCACCGCCGCCTGATGCCCGCCCGCGATGGCGCTCCGGCGCCGCGCACGGGCGGGCGCGTGATGTTCATATCGACACCTTGCCTGTGCGGGGTTCGTTGGGCCGGTTCCTCGATCGGCCCTTTTTTTCTTGCGCGGCCTACCGGTAGGCCGCGGCACTGATGAACTGCCCGAACCGCTCGCACCAGATCACCACCGCACGGTGCTGGCCCGGATCGACGCCATCCGGCAACGCGACGGTGAAATTGCCGAAAGTCTTCAACGGCGCAACCTGCACCGCGCGGTCCTTGATCGCAAGGAAAGCGGCCTTGGTGTCGACGAACTCCGGCACCAGGTAGATCCGGTAGTCCGGTCCCGGCGCCACGCTGCCTTCGAAGGCAATGGCGCGGGTCGACACATGCAGCCGTCCGCTGGCCCAGTGGAATGCGTCACTGCCGGCCAGGTCCTTGCGGAAGGCGCCGGTAAAGGCCGCCTGCCGCGACACCTCCTGTAACTGCCCGATACTCGCCCCCGCCTGCTCGGTCAGGATCGGCAGCACATAGATCCCGGCCGCGAAGCCGGCCGCCAGCATGGCGAGATGCGTCAGCGCGAGGATTGCGATCTTTCGAGGTGACTTGACCATCATGTCTGGCTCCGGTTTCCGGCGAGGGGACATCGGTTGGTCGTGGCCGGTGCGGCTTCCTGACAGCAAGTTACAGCCGCAGTCATCAAAGCAACACAGGAATGTGGTTATGATTTGGCGTCCTCATGACGAGAAGCTGCCTATGACACTCCACGTCACGATCCGTACCATCCGTACGGGCGCGCTGCAGACGGCCCGCTACCAGGCCCAGGTCTACCCGACCACCGACGCCGAAGCCCTGCCGCTGCTGGCCACACCCTGGAGCGAACGCGAGGCCGAGGTCTTCCGCGACGCCCAGTTCTGGGCCCAGCGCCACGCCTATATCGTGTCCAACCCGCGGGTAGGGACGTACTACGGCATTCCATGCCGGCGCTGACCCCGGCACGCCGGCGCGGCGCGCTGGCGTTGGCGGCGGCAATGATGCTGGCGGGCTGCACCGCCGAGAACGTGGTCGGCGTCCTGTCCGGCGGGCGCGATGGCCTGTGGCGCAACGTGCAGCAGCGCTGCCTGGCGCCGCCGCAGCCGCAGCATGCCGATTGCGCCAGCGTCGACCGAGCCCGCGGGCTGGTGCTGTACAAGGACGCGATCGGCGTGTCGCACTACCTGGTGATCCCGGCACGGACAGTGACGGGCGTGGAGGATCGCAAGGCGTGGGACGGCACCGGTGCCAACGCCTGGGCCTTCGGCTGGGACGAGCGCGGCATGGTCGGGCAGGCGCTGGGCAAGCCCGTGCCGGACGACATGCTGGGGCTGGCGGTCAATTCCCGCACCTCGCGCAGCCAGGACCAGCTCCATATCCATCTCGATTGCATCAGCGCCGCGGCGCGCGCCTTCGTCAATGGCGCGAGCGGGCCGATCGGCACCGAGTGGACTTCGCTGCGATTCGACGGCAAGCCGGTGCGGGCCAGGTTTATCCCGGCTGCCACGCCGGTCCTGTCGGCCGACCCGTTCGCGCTGGTCGGGGGCAGGGCTGACGATCCCGGCGCCAGCGCCGCTGCGGTGCCGCCGCCCGACCGGGGCATATTCCTGACCTATGGCCAGGACCGGCAAGGCCGCCCTGGCTTCTTCCTGGTGGACCAGCCGGTCCACGCGGCGGGTGGCAGCAATGGCCACGCGAGCGATTTTCTCGACCGGCGCTGCCGGCTGGCGGCGGAGTTGCCGGCGGCAGGGTAGCGCGAGCGGCGGCTTACGGGGTTAGCGGGCGGCCGGCCTGGATGCGGTGGCAGCCGGTGCCGACGCGGGTGCCGGTGCCTGAGTGGCCGGTCCTCCGGACCGCTGCGCCGGCGTGCCCGCCGCCAGGCCGTCCAGCACCTTTGCTGCCGCCAGGTGCTGCGGAATCACCAGCCCTTCGCGCGCCGTGGCCACGTTGATCTGCCCGCCCTGGGCGCTGCCGCGCGCGACGAAGTCGCGGCCATGCCGGTACACCAGCCGCGTCAGGTCGGCCACCTCGGTATCCGACAGGTCGGGTCCGGTCACCAGGATCGCCGCGGTGGCGACGGTGCGCACCGGCTCGCGCAGGCCGGGGTACGTGCCGGGTGCGATGCTGGCGCGGAAATACCCCGCCTTCTGCCCGACCATCGCCGCGATAGCGCGCTCGTCCAGTGGCAGCAGTCGCAACGGCAGTTCGCTCAGCGCATCGCGGATGCTGTCGGACGGCACGCCGATCACCTGCATCACGGCATCCACCTGGTTCTGGCGCAGTGCCACCAGCGCCGCGCCCAGGCCCACTTCCTCGGCCTTGAAATCCTTCCCGGTCAGCCCGTGTGCGGCCAGCACGCGCAGCACCGTGCCGCGCGAGGCCGAGCCGCTTTCGCCCACCGCAATGCGCTTGCCGCGCAGGTCGGACACCGAGCGTGCCGGATCGCCGTCGCGCACGAGCACGTGCACCGGTTCCGGGTACAGGCTGCCGACGGCGCGCAGCGACGCGTGCGGCCCGTCTTCGGCAAAGGCGCCCTTGCCCTCGTAGGCATCGAGCGCGGCATCGCCCTGCGCCATGGCCGCCGAGACCTTGCCGGCGCGCAGCAGGCGCAGGTTCTCTTCGCCGCCGCGAGTGACCAGCGCGATGGCGCGCACGCGCGCGCCGTCCACCAGCGCGCGCACGAAGCGCAGGTACTGGCCATGCTCGGCGCCGGCGGCAATGGCGTAGCCCTCGTCCACGCGTGCCAGCCGGGCGCGGATATTGGCGTGCGCGGTGGTCAGTTCCTGCTCGATCACCGCGCGCTGCGCCGGCGAGGCGTCCTTCTGCACCGCCTCGACCACCTTGCGCATCGCATCCAGGATCGCCGCCGGACCAGTGGGCGCGTTGGTGGCCACGGCCGGCGCCTCGGCGGGGCGATAGCCGGCGGGCTGCACGCTGACCCAGCGCTCGCCGTCGCGCCGGTACAGTGCGGTGCCGTGCGCGCGCAGCACGTCGCCCGCCTTGTTGCCGCCGCTGGTGATCCCGGTGATCCCGCGCGGCCCCGCGCCCAGCGCCGAGATCAACCCGGCCACGCCGGGCGAATCCCACGCGCCGAAGTCGTAGTCGCGCAGCAGCTTCAGTTCCGCATCGAAGTACACCACGCGCCGGGTTTCGCCGGCCGGTGCCTTGGTATCGGACTGCGAGCCGCGCCGGTCGACGTCGACCAGTTGCACGGTGCCCGGCGGCAGCGCCTGCGCCAGGCGCTCGTTGAGATTGGCGCGGATGCCGTCGGCGTTCGGGCCGCCGCCGCAGCCGCCCAGCCACAGGCTGGCCAGCAGCGCAAAAAGGAAGGCAAGGCAGGCGCGGCGCATGTCAGCCTCCGATCAGCGGCAAGGCCAGCAACATGGTCAGCACGAACGCGTTCATCAGGTCGACAAAGAACGCGCCGGCCAGCGGCGTGATCAGGTAGCTGGTGGGCGCCGGCCCGTAGCGCGCGGTGATCGCGCGCATGTTGGCCATGGCGGTCGCCGTGGAACCCATGTTGAAGCCGATGAACGCGGCCGAGGTGACCGCCGCCTCGTAGTCGCCGCCCATGAAGCGGAAGCAGACGAACACCACGTAGAGGATGATGAACACGACCTGCATCGCGATGATCAGCAGGAACGGGCCGGCCGACAGCGCCACCTCGGCCAGGTCCAGCGCCATCATGGTCATCACCAGGAACAGCGACAGGCAGACGTTGGTGATCAGGTCGGTGGCGCGGTCGTCGAAGCGCAGGCCGATGAATGGCAGCAGGTTGCGGATCGCGATGCCGAGCATCATGCACCACAGGAAGCCGGGGATGGTGATCGGGCCCGCCGGCATCTGCGCCGCGATCCAGCGCCCGCCGATCACGGCGGCCAGCATGCCGGCCAGCGCGGCGAGCGCGCCGACCGTGGTGATCGGCGACGCGGCGGCGGCTTCCTCCTCGGTGTCGCCGACCTCGCGCGCGGTCGAGCGCAGCTTGTAGCGCGAGATCAGGTACTGCGCCACGGGACCGCCGATGATGCCGCCGACGACCAGGCCGATGGTCGCCACCGTCATCGACAGGTCCATCACCGCCTGCAGGTTGTTGACCTCGGCGAAGCGCTCGGCATAGGCGGCCCCGGTGCCATGGCCGCCCACCAGCGTGATGGAGCCGCTCACCAGCCCGAAGATCGGGTGCAGGTCGAGCGTCCTGGCCATGGCCACGCCGACGGCGTTCTGCACCACGATATAGGGCAGCAGGATGATCAGGAAGATCACCAGCGCCCTGCCGCCCCGCTTGAGCATGCGCAGGTCGGCGCCAAGGCCGACGCCGCCGAAGAACATCAGCAGCAGCACCGGCTTCATGCCGGGATCGATGACCACGCGGAAATTCGCCGCCGCCGCTGCCACCGACGCGACGATGGCGAACAACAGCCCGCCGGTGACGGGGTCGGGGATGTTGTAGCGCGACAGGATGCCGACGCTGCGGTTGACCAGGGTGCCGATCAGCAGCACCACCACGGCAGTCAGCAATGAAGCCAGCAGGTCGAGATTCATCGGGGGCGTCCTGGCGGTAAGTCCTGCGGTGGGGCGCCGCTGGCCGTGCCGGTGCGCACTGGCCGCCAGCGAGGCCTGGCGAGTAGCATGCATCACTACGGGTTGTAGACGGACAGTGGGGAGAAGGCAAGGAAAGGATCGGGGCTCTTGGAGACCTGTAGCGAAGCCAACGGTGTTGGTGCACCCAAGCCGCCCGAGCCGGGCTAAGCAAGGTGTTCTCCCTTTCCCTCATTGGGAGAGGGGAGCCGGCAGCGAGCGAGCCGCTCAACGCGCCCGCAGCGCATCCACGATATTCATCCTCGCCGCCCGCACCGCCGGCAGGAAGCCGCCCACCAGCCCCATTGCCATCGCGAACCCGAGCGTCTGCAGCGCAATGCCAGGCGTCAGGATGAAGCGGAACGACAGATCGGCAAACGTCTGGAAATTGGTCGTCGAGAACGACGCGAATTGCATCAGCGCCGCAAACGCCAGCCCGGCCACGCCACCCACCAGTCCGAGCAATGCCGCCTCGATCAGGAAAGCCACCAGCACGTTGGCACGCTTGAATCCCAGCGCGCGCAGCGTGCCGATCTCGGCCACGCGGTTGGCCACCGACGCGTACATGGTGATCATGGCGCCGATCATTGCCGCAATCGAAAAAATCGTGGACAGCGTAAAGCCCAGGATATTGATGAATTTGGACAGCGCTCTGGACTGGTCGCTATAGAAGACCTGCTCGCGCTTGGCCTCGTCGGCAAGGCGTGGATCCACGTCGATATCGGCGCGAAAGCGCTCGAACAGCGTGGGGTTGGCCAGCCGCACCACCATCGACGAATACGCATTGCGCCGGAACGACTGCATCAGCTGGTCGACATCGCCCCAGATCTCCGAGTCGAAACCGCTGCCGCCGGCGTCGAAGTGGCCCACCACAGTCCACTCGCGCTGGGCGAAGCGCAGGTGTTCGCCGATCTGCACGCCGGCAAAGCCGTCGGCAATGCTGCTGCCGACAATGATTTCAGCCGAGCCCGGACGGAACATGCGCCCCGCCACGAGCCTGACCTGCGGACGCAGGTCCATGCCCAGCGGCGAGATGCCGCGGATCACCACGTTGGAGGGCTGCCCGGTGCTGGACTTGGTCAGCGAGATCAGCACCACGGCCTCGCGCGAGGCCATCGGCTGGCCGGCGCCGGTCATGGCCACCGCCGGGTGCATTTCCATGATGCCGGCCTGGCCGCGCTCGACGGCGCTCTGGATTTCGGTCTCGGCGCCTTTGCGGATCAATACCACGTTGTCGCGCTCGCCGGTGGTGACCAGCGTCTTCTTCAGGCCGGCATCCAGCATCAGCATGGTGGCGAAGACAAAGACCACCAAAGCCAGCCCGCCCGCGGTCAGCGCGGTGGTCAGCCGCCGGGCCCACAGGTTGCGCGCGATATAGGTGAGCGGGATCGCCATGGTCGAACGCGTCAGCCGATTGCCCGCAGGCCTTCGACGATGCGCACCCGCGCGGCCTGTACCGCGGGCACGATGCCGGCGGCGATGCCGACCGCCAGCGCGCACGCGGCCTGCGCGCGCATCGTTTCCTGCGACACTGTAAACACCGGGAATACGCCGCCCACCGCCTGCTTGAACGCCGCCGCCATCGGCGGCGTAGCCAGCATGCCGAGCGCGCCGCCCGCCACGCAGATCGCCAGCGACTCGCCGAACACCAGCAGCGCCAGGAATCCTGGTCCGAAGCCCAGCGCCTTGAGCGTGGCGTATTCCGCGGTGCGCTCGCGCGCACTCATCGCCATCGCATTGGCCATCACCGCCATGATGATCACGATCACCACGTAGGAGACCACGCGGATCGCCGCGATGATCTGGTTCGACATGGCGACGAAGCCGAGCTGGAACGCCTGCTCGGTCTCGGTCAGCGTCTCGGCCAGCGAGTTGCGGAACACGGCATCGACATTGCGCGAGATCGCCGCGGTGTTGTCGGGATTGTCGACGCCCAGCACATAGACCCCGACCTGGTCGGCCTGCCGCGGCGACTTCTTGCGGATGGTCTCGTTCAGGTATTCCCAGTGGAACACCATCTGCTTCGTGATGATGCTTTCGTCGCGGCCGTCCATGATGCCGCGCACCACGAACTCCCAGGTGCCGGGGTAGATGGTGCCCTTGATCGGGATCACGTCGCCGATCCTGAAGCCGAACTGGTCGGCCAGCTGGCGGCCGACCAGCGCCCCTTTGCGGTCGCGCTGGTATTCGGCACGCTGCTGTTCGGGAACGATGAATTCCGGGTAGAGATCGAGATAGTTGTCCGACACTGCGAACTGCGCGAAGAAATTCTTGCGGTCGCGATAGACGCCGCCGAACCAGTTGGAGCGCGCCACCGCGGTCACGCCGTCGACGCCGCGGATGCGGCCCTCGTAGCTGAGCGGCAGCGGGAACACCAGCGAGATCGCATTGCGCGTCACCAGCCGCGCGCTGGACGCGGCCGACGCGCCGGCGTACCACGCATCGATCACGGTCTGCAGCAGCCCGAACGCCAGCACCGCGATCACCAGCCCCAGCACGGTCAGCGCGGTGCGCAGCTTGTGCCGCAGTGCGTTGCGAGTGATCAGCTTGAGCGCGTACATGACGGATCAGGCCACCTCGCCGCGGATCAGCTCGCCCTTATCGAGGTGCACCAGCGAGCCCGCCGCGGCCGCGGCATGGGCATCGTGCGTGACCATGATGATGGTCTTGCCGAGTTCCGCGTTCAGGCGCTGCATCATCGCCAGGATTTCCGCGGCAGAGGTGCGGTCGAGGTCGCCGGTGGGCTCGTCGGCGACGATCAGCGACGGGTCGGTGATCAGCGCCCGCGCGATCGCCACGCGCTGCTGCTGCCCGCCCGACAGCTCGGACGGGTAGTGGCTCATGCGGTCGGCCAGGTTGACCATGTCCAGCACCAGCTCCACGCGCGCGCGCCGTTCCGCGCGCGGCAGGCTGGTCAGCATCAGCGGCAGCTCCACGTTCTCGAACGCGGTCAGCACCGGCATCAGGTTGTAGAACTGGAAGATAAAGCCGACGTTGGCCGCGCGCCAGTCCGCCAGCGCGGCCTCGGGCAGCTGCGTGATATCGAGCCCGCCCACCTGCAGCGTGCCGCTGTCGGGGCGGTCGATGCCGGCGATCAGGTTCAGCAGCGTGCTCTTGCCGGAGCCGGACGGGCCCATCAGCGCGACGAAGTCGCCCTCGCCGATATCGAGCGAGATATCGGTCAGCACGGGCACGGTCTGCATGCCGCGCCGGTAGGACTTGGCGACGTGGCTGATGCGGACCAGCGGCGCGGTGCTCATGCGCTCACCCTCATGTGGTTGCTTCAAGGCTTGGCCGGCGTGACGCGGTCGCCGTCGCCGAGTTTGTCGCCGGGGGACAGCACCAGCACGTCGCCGGTCTTGACGCCCTGTACCGCGACCAGCTCGCCGAGCTTGTCGCCGGTCTTGACCTGGGTCTCGTGCGCCTTGCCGTCCCGCACCACGTAGACCACCTGCCGGCCATCGCGCATGACCACCGCGGCGGGCTGCACCGCCACCATCGGCTGGCGGTCGCGCGCCGTGGCCGCGCGCGACAAAAAGGCGATCTTGGCGCTCATGTCCGGCAGCACGCGCGCGTCGCGGTCGACAAAGCGCACCTTGACCAGCACCGTGGCCTTGGAGCGGTCCACCGTCGGCACGATGCGCGACACCTGCCCGGCCAGGCGCACGCCCGGCAACGCATCGAGCAGCAATTCGCACGGCTGGCCGGCGCGGATCCTGGCGATATTGGATTCGGCGACGTCGGCCTCGACCTCCAGCGTCTCCATGTCGGCAATGGTCACGATCGCGCCCTTGGTGTCGGCGGCGGCCGAGAACGGCGTGATGTTGTCGCCGACGTTGGCATGCTTGACCAGTACCACGCCGTCGAACGGCGCGCGCACCACGGTCTGTTCCACTGCCACCTCGGCCGCGCGCGCATTGGCCTGCGCCGACGCGATCGACGCCTGCGAGCTGCTGACCGAGGCCCTGGCCTTGTTGTAGCGCGCAACATCGGCGTCGTACTGGGTGCGCGAGATCGCGTTCGGCCCGATCAGGATCTGCGAGCGGCGCAGGTTGACTTCTGCGTCCTTCAGCTCCGCCTGCTGCAGGGCCAGGTTGGCCTGTGCCACCTTGACCTGCGCCTGCGCCTGGGCGAAGGACGCGGACACGTCCTTGCTTTCCAGCCGCGCGATGACCTCGTCCTTCTTCACGCGCGAGCCTTCCAGCACGCCCAGCCATTCGAGCCGGCCCTGCGCCTTGGATGCGACCGCCGCCTTGCGCTGCGGCACGACATAGCCGGTGGCGTTGAGCAGCGTGAAATTCTGCGTGGGGTAGGCCGAGGTAACCGTTGTGGTCTGCACCGACTTCGGGCCGGCGAGCCTGACAGCGATGCCGAGCACGGCCAGCAGGATCAGCGCGATGACCGCATAGCGCAGCCATCTGCGCCGGGGGCGGACGCGGGCGCCGGTCGCGGCGGTGGCGCTGCGGTCGATTTTCAGCCTGGACAGGTCGTGGTCAGCCAATTGCGCGCTTCCTCCGGCAGGCCTGGCGCGGGCGCGGCCTGCGTTGCCGTGGTGGTGAGGCGGGGGGCTTCCCAGTATAGCGGGGTGCGCGGGGGATTACATGTTGCGGTGTCGTCTACAAACTGTGTGCGCCCTCTCCCGCTTGCGGGGTAGGGGAGCAAACAGGTGACGTGCGGGACGTCGGTTTGGCTAGTGAGTCGTCTCTACCGCCAGCTTCAGCTTGCCCAGCGCAAACTCCCACTGCCTTCCAATCGCCTCCAGCGAGCGCCGCGCCGCCTCGACCTGCCCGGGCTCGAACATCCACAGCCGCTCGCGCCCGGCCTTGCTGTCGCGTACCAGCCCCGCCTGTGACAAGACTTCCAGGTGCTTGGTCACCGCCTGCCGCGTCATCGCGCTGCCGGCGGTCAGCTGCGCGATCGACATCGCGCCGCCCGCGCACAGCGCCGCCACCAGCCGCAGCCGGGTCTCGTCGCCCAGCGCGGCAAAGACCGCGGCCGACTGTTTCAGATCCAGCGCTTCAGGCGCCGGTGACATGCTTGCGGACATTGTTCATCTGTGCGTCCCAGCCGCCGCTGTTGAGGCGGAACGCTTCCATGCGTCGTTCGGGCGGGATCTGGTCGAAGCCAGACTCGACCACCGTCAGCATGGTGCCGCCGTCGACTTCGCGCAGGGTGAATTCCACCAGCGTGCTGGGTTCGCCGGAATAGTCGCGCCCGCGTTCCACCGGAGCGGGGTGCCAGCGCCAGGACAGCAGCCTTTCGGGCTCGATGCGTTCCACCTGCACATCGAATCTCAGGTACTCGTAGCCGGGGTGGGTGATGCTGCCGATGGCGCGCCGGCCGGGCGTGAAGGTGGCGCCGTCGAACTTGACGCCGAACCAGCTGCCGAAGGTATCGGCATCGGCCAGCGCGTGCCACACGCGCGCCACGGGGGCTTCTATCAGGATGCTGCGCTCGATGCGGTCGGTTTCTGAGGGCATGTCCGGTCTCCTGTTTCGGGGGTTGATATGCAACGGTATGGTTGCATGTTAGGAGACCGGGGAGTGAAAAGCAACCAAAAAGTTGCGAATGGCGATCAGAGATCCAGTACCAGCCGCTGCCCCTTGCACCGCGACACGCACAGCATCATCGTTTTCTGCGCCGTCTTCTCCGCATCGGACAGGTACTGGTCACGATGGTCCGCTTCGCCCTCCAGGATCGCGGTTTCGCACGAGCCGCAGATACCCTCGCGGCACATGCAATCCACCTGGACGCCGGCTTTCTCGATCGCGCGCAGCAGCGATTCCTCTGCGCCCACCTGAAGCGTCAGCCCGCTCTTTTGCAGCACGGCCTCGAAGGCGCCGCCGGTGGTGTCGACCTCGTTGCGGAACTGCTCGAAGTGGATACGGCCGGCATCCCAGCCGGCGGCGCGCGCGGCGTTGACCACGGCATCGTTCAGCGGGCCGGGGCCGCACACATAGACATGGGTATCGGCGGGCTGCGCGGCGAGCAGCGCGGCGATGTCGAGCATGGTGCCGGTATCGCTCTCGTACAGGTGCAACTGGCCCGGCTGCAGCGTGGCCGGCAGTACGTCGAGGAACGCCGCGGACTGCGCGTTGCGGAAGCAGTAGTGCAGCTCGAACGCGGCGTGGCGCGCCCGCAGCGCCTGGATATGCGTCATGAACGGCGTGATGCCGATGCCGCCGGCGATCAGCAGGTGGCGGCCGGCGCCGTGGTCCAGGCCGAACAGGTTGCCCGGCGCGCCGATGTGCAGTTCATCACCCTCTTGCACCTGCTCATGCATGTAGCGCGAGCCGCCGCGCGAGGCTTCTTCCAGCCGCACTGCGATCTGGTAGTGGGCCGGGTTGTCCAGCGCGCTGGTCAGCGAGTAAGCGTTGCGCAGCCGGCCGCTGTCCATATGGACCACGACGTGGCTGCCGCTGGAGAAAGCGGGCAGCGCGCCGCCGTCGCAGGGTTGCAGGGTGAAGCGCTTGATGCCGGCGGCCAGCGGCTCGACGCGGCCGACGCGTACGCGGAGCGTGTCAGTCATGGCAATACCTCGGAATGCAGGGAATGTCGGGAAGAGAGAGGGCAGGCGAGCCAGGCGCCGCCTGCCTCGCCAGATCAGGAGATCACGGTCAGCCGCGCGGCGATCCACACCACCGCCGCGCCGGCGATCAGCGCCACGTAGGGCAGCTTGCCGGCACGCGCATGCGGCAGTTCCATGTCGCGGCGCATCGACTCGGGGAACTGGCCCTTGTCCTGGACATAGTGGCGGTAGACGAAGACCGGCACGATCAGCAGCGCGGCGATCAGGCCATTGCGCAGCGTGTTCTCGCCCTGGAAGTTGGCGCCGGCGCCGACAAAAGCCAGGTCGAAGAAGCCGCAGAACGCGCCCAGTGCCAGCAGCCAGTTCTTGCACTTGTACGGGCGGGCCCAGTCCGCGCGGTCCATGCGGTGGATCCAGCCGGCCTGCAGGTTCAGGAACACGAAGATCATGTAGCAGACATTGCTGATCGACAGCACCGCCATGTAGTTCGACATCAGCAGCAGGAACAGGTTGAACAGCAGGTCCGTCCACATCGCGCGCGTCGGGGAGCCGTGCTCGTTGACGTGCGAAAGGTAGCGCGGCAGCCAGCCGTCGAGCGAGGCCTGGTACAGCGTGCGCGACGAACCCATCATCGAGGTCATCACGATCAGCAGGATCGCCAGCACCAGCATCACCACGATCACGTTGAACACCACCGCGCCGCCGCCGACGAACTTGGCCATTGCCGCGCCCACGCCGGAGCCGTCGACAATGTCGGGCGCCAGCATGCCCTGCAGCCCGAGCGAGCCCTGGAAGGCGATCGGCACCGCGATGAACATGAACAGGCACAGCACGCCGGACCAGAAGATCGCCTTGAAGGTGTCCTTCTGCGGGTCCTTGAACTCGCGGGTGTAGCAGACCGCGGTCTCGAAGCCGAAGGTCGACCAGCAGGCCAGGAACATCGCGCCCATCGCCGTGCTGATGCCGGCCGCGTTCCAGCCGCCCAGCACCGCGGCGCCGGTGGCGTCATGCGTCAGCGGCAGCAGCGGCAGGAAGTTGGTCGAGGGCATGTCGCCGGTGAACAGCGGCACCAGCGCGATCACCACCAGCGGCGTCAGCGAAGCGATGCCCAGGATGCGCTGCGTGGTAGCCGCGGCCGAGGCGCCGCTGTGCTGCAGCTTGAAGGTGATCAGCAGGAATGCCGTCGCCAGCAGGAAGGTGGAGTTCACCCGCAGCGTCAGGCCTTTGCTGACGAAGCCCAGGTCGACCAGCGTCAGCTGCCACGTGTTGATGACCGAATCGGGCGGGAACAGCGCGCTCAGCATGTAGCCGGCGGCCAGGCTGGTGCCCAGCGCCAGCATCGGCGACCACGCCACCCAGTTGCACCACACCGAGACCGGCGCGACGAACTTGCTGTAGCGCACCCAGCCGAGCGCGCCGTACACCGAGGCGCCGCCCGACTTGTGCGGATACAGGCCCGAGATCTCGGCGTAGACGAAGCACTGCGCAAAGCCGATCAGGATGGCCAGGATCCAGATCACCCACGCCGGGTTGCCGATGGTGGCGGACACGCCGCCGATGGTGAAGAGCACGCCGGCGGGCACGCCGCTGGTGACCCAGAAGGCGTCCTTCCAGGTCAGGGTGCGCTGCAGTTCATGGGATTGGGTTGGCTGGGTCTGTTGCTGCGCAGGGGCGAGCGGCGCCTGCGCGCCGATCGACAGCACGTCTTTTTGCGAATACACGAAATGTCTCCTTGCTTCCCGGTGCCGTTTGTCTGGAGCGCTAGCTCCGTCACGGTCTGCCGTCTGCGGTGGGTAGGTACTTGGGTACTGCCTGCCGGTCGTTACGACGGTCGGGAATCTGTGGCGGGAATTTTGGGGGCGTTTCTCATCCTTGTCTCCTGTTGTCATCCCGGGGTTGCCGCGATCCCCGAATGCAGGTCTCGCGACTTCCGGTGTCTTATCAATTCACCAAAAGTAAATTACGGCACTAATGGTGTTTCGAATGAGTATAGGAACGGCGCTGTGCCATGGCAACGGAAGTTTTGTATCGCGTTGCAATCGGCACCGGCCGCGCCGTGGGTTACTGCTGCACGGGCTGCCCCGGACGCGGGCCACCCAACGTTTCAACCACCGCGCGCCCGGTCCGCCGGTTGCGCCACCATCCCAACAGCGTCAGCCCCAGCCAGAAGCACTGGGTCAGGAACGAGGCCAGGTTGAAGGCGCCGGTCAGCGAGATCAGGATGCAGCTCGGCCCGATCACGTTGAGGACGACCGCCAGCCGGCCGGTCGGGGATTTGTGCAGGACCTGCACGGCAAAGTGCGCGGCGACGTAGGCGGCTACGCCGACAAGTCCGGTCGCATCGGTAAGACCCAGGGAGGCCATGGTGGTGTGCTTCGTAAGGCAGTGGTACAGCGGTTGGTGAATGCCGTCAGAACGTCTTGGTCAGCGAGACCAGGAACGTGCTTTTCAGCGGGTTGGACACCGCCGGGTTGCCGGAGGAATCCAGCGCGCCGGTGGTGTAGTTGTCGTAGACGTCGGTGCGGCCCCAGCCGCGGGTGTAGGCGCCCGTCAGGGTCCAGCCGCCTTCGAACGCCTTGGAAACCGCGACGCGCACGTCGCGGAAGCTGTAGGCGGCAAAATTGCGCACGCGCTCCTGGCCGTAGTGCAGCAGTAGCGAAACGCCGTGGCCGAGGTCGAAGGTGCCGTTGATGTCGAGGTAGCCCGAGCCGCGGCTGTGCAGGTTGTTGCCGGTCAACAGCGAGGCGCTGTTATAGCCGAAGTAGTCGGGCGTATAGGTCAGCCAGTACTTGACGTTGAACCACTTGTAGGTCAGCGAGGCGACTGCCTCGCCATAGTTGTATCTGGTCTGTGCGTACTGCAGTTTCGCGCCCGGATACAGGTAGTAGTAAACCTGTCCGGCGTAGACGAAGTCGCCGACTGTGCCGGTGTAGCCGGCATACAAGTCCCATTCGACCGTGCCGCCCTCGATGAACTTGTCGCTGATGCTCGACATCCAGGTGCCCGCGGAAAAGCCGCTCGGATGGGCGTAGTCGATGCCGCCCTGTACGGCAGGCTTGCCCCAGGTCTGGCGGAAGCCGCGCGAGACGTACTGCGAGGTCAGCGTCATGTTGGCGCTCCACGGTGACGCTACCGCAGCGGCTTCTGCCGGCGGCACGGTCGCGGTGACCTGCGGCACCGGCGCGACCGCCAGCGTGGTGTCGCCGTCGGCTTGAGCCAGCGCCGGCAGCGCCTGGCACAGCAACAGGGGCAGGGCGCCTTGCAGGGCCCGTCTTGCGGGAAAGCATTTGCGCAGCATGGAAGTTGTCTCCTCCTTGCAGCCGGTCTGGGTTTGTTGATGGGTCGCCGGCTTTTGGTGGTGTGGGAGGCGCGACGCGTCCGGCCGGGCGCACGCTGCCCGCCGGGACCTTGGTCCCGGCAGCACATGTGCCGCAGTCAGGGTTCGGGCGGTAGGCCCGCGAGTCGCGCCGCTCGGGTCAGGCAGGCATCGGCACGGGGACGCGCGCGGTGGGTGGCTGCGCTCGCTCCGCGCTCGCCTGCCTGCGCGCCGGCGCCGCCTTGTAGTAAGGCGCCGTCGAGCGCTGCAGCGGGGCGCGACCGCGGATCACGTCGGCCAGCTTCTCGGCCATCATGATCGTGGGCGCGTTCAGGTTGCCGGTGACGATCCTCGGCATGATCGAGGCATCGACCACGCGCAGGCCAGACAGGCCATGCACGCGGCCCTGGTTGTCGACCACGGCCATCGGGTCGGACGCGTCGCCCATCTTGCATGTGCACGACGGGTGCAGGGCGGTCTCGGCATGCTCGCGTACGAAGGCATCGATCTCGGCATCGCTCTGTATCATCATGCCGGGCTTGATCTCGCGGCCGCGGAACTGGTCCATCGCCTGCTGGCCGATGATCTCGCGCGTCAGGCGCACCGCGGCGCGGAACTCGCGCCAGTCCACGTCATGCGCCATGTAGTTGAACAGCAGGCGCGGCTTGACGCGCGGGTCGCGGCTGGCCAGCTTGACAAAGCCGGTGCTGGGCGAGCGCATCGAGCCCACATGGCACTGGAAGCCGTGCGACTGCACCGGGTTGCTGCCGTCGTAGTTCATCGCCAGCGGGATGAAGTGGTACTGCAGGTTGGGCCACGCAAACTCGTCGCTGCTGCGGATAAAGCCGCCCGCTTCGAAGTGGTTCGACGACGCGATGCCCGTGCCGCGCAGGTACCACTCGATGCCGATGGCCGGCTTGTTCCACCACTTCAGCGCGGGGTACAGCGACACGGGCTTAATGCATTCGTACTGCAGGTACATCTCCAGGTGGTCCTGCAGGTTTTCGCCGACGCCTTTCAGGTCCGCGACGGGATCGATGCCGAACGCGCGCAGCTCATCGGCATTGCCCACGCCGGAGCGCAGCAGCAGTTGCGGCGAGGCCACCGCGCCATTGCTGACGATCACTTCGCGGCGCGCGCGCGCTTCACGCACGTGATCGCCCTGGATGTATGACACGCCGATGGCGCGCTGCCCGGAGAACAGGACGCGGTCCGCGAGCGCACGGGTGTGCACGGTCAGGTTGGGCCGGTCCTTCGCCTGGTCGAGGTAGGCCAGCGACGTGCTGCAGCGGCGGCCGCGCGCGGTGGTGGTGCGGTCCATCGGACCGAAGCCTTCCTGCCTGTAGCCGTTCAGGTCGTCGGTCTTGCCATAGCCAGCCTGCTCGCCGGCCTTGATAAAGGCGTCGAACAGCGGGCTGATGTTCGCCTTCGGGGTGGTCACATGCAGCGGGCCGTTGCCGCCGTGGTAGTCGTTGGCGCCCTTGTCGTAGGTCTCGGCCTTGCGGAAGTAGGGCAGGCAGTCGGCGTAGCTCCAGTCCTCCAGCGACCGGTTCTCCGCCCAGCCGTCATAGTCCATCGCGTTGCCGCGGATATAGACCATGCCGTTGATCAGCGACGACCCGCCCAGTCCCTTGCCGCGGCCCTGCGTCATGCGGCGGTTGTTCATGTGCGGCTCGGGCTCGGTCACATAGGCCCAGTTATAGGTGGTGCCCTGCAGCGGATACGCCAGCGCCGCAGGCATCTGCGTGCGCCAGTCCAGGCGCCAGTCTGGGCCGCCGGCTTCCAGCAGCAGCACCGAGACACCGGCGTCCTCGGTCAGCCGCGCCGCCAGCACGCAGCCCGCGGAACCTGCGCCGACGATGATGTAGTCGTACTCTTGGATTGCCTGCATGGTGCAATCTCCTTGTGTGCTTGACGCCGTGCGTGGCAGCCCGGGGACGGTACCGCCGCGCACGCGATTGCGAAGTCAGCTGCGCTCAGGCGCCGAACCAGCCCATCGCCTTGGGGGCCAGGTTGATATAGCTGTGCTTGAGCTCGGTGTACTCGTCCAGGCCGATGCGGGCCAGCTCGCGGCCGATGCCGCTCGCCTTGTAGCCGCCCCACGGCGCTTCCGGGAAGTACGGGTGGTAGTCGTTGACCCACACCGTGCCGAAGCGCAGCGCGCGCGACATGCGGTTGGCCTTGTCCAGGTCGCGGGTCCAGACCGCGGCGGCCAGGCCGTACGGCGTGTCGTTGGCGGCACGCAGCGCCTCTTCTTCGGAGCGGAAACGCTCGGCCGTGATCACCGGCCCAAAAATCTCCTCCTTCGCAATCTTCATGTCTGCCGTCACGTCGGCCAGCAGCGTCGGCTCCAGCCAGTAGCCCTTCTTGTACACGTCGCCGGCCGGCCGCTTGCCGCCGTGGACCAGGCGCGCGCCTTCCGCAATGCCGGCCTGCACCATGCCAAGGATCTTCTCGTGCTGTTGCGCCGACTGCACCGGGCCCATTTGCGTTTCGCCATGAAAGCCGTTGCCGATCACGATGCGCGGCAGGCGTTCGGCCAGCCGGCTGATGAATGCATCATAGATGCTGTCCTCGACCATCAGGCGCGAGCCGGCGGAGCAGACCTGGCCGGCGTGGAAGAACGCGGCGTTGAGCGCGTAGTCCACCGCGGCATCCAGGTCGGCATCGGCAAAGACGATGTTGGGGTTCTTGCCGCCCAGCTCCAGACCGATGCGCTTGAAGTTGCCGGTGGCGGCCTTCATGATGCTCTCGCCGGCAAAGGCGCCGCCGGTGAAGGACACCAGGTCCACATCCAGGCTCTCGGCCAGTTCGGCCCCGACTTCGGCGCCGCCGGTCACCAGGTTGAACACGCCTGGCGGCAGGTCCAGCTCGGCCACCAGCTGCGTGAAGTGGTGCGTGGTCAGCGGCGTCAGGTTGCTGGGCTTGATCACCACGGTGTTGCCCGCGCCCAGCGCCGGCGCGATCTTCCATGCGGCCTGCAGCAGCGGGTAGTTCCACGGCGTGATCAGGCCGCACACGCCGACCGGCTCGCGCAGCGTGCGGCTGATGACGTGGTGCGGCGCTTCGTTGACGGCGCCCGATTCCGACGCCACCAGCCCGGCAAAGTAGCGGAAGGTGGCGGCGATATCGCCCATGTCGGTGCGGCTCTCGGCCAGCGTCTTGCCGGTGTTGAGCGACTCCAGGTGGGCGAGCTTCTCGGCATCGCGGTCGATCAATCCGGCGATCTTGTTCAGCAGTCTGGCGCGGTCACGGATCGTCGTCTGGCGCCACGGGCCGTCGAAGGCCTTGCGCGCAGCTGCGATGGCCAGGCGCGCGTCGGCGCGGGTGGCTTCGGCGGCCTGGGCGATCACGGATTCGTCGGCCGGGCTCACGATGGCGCGCGTGCCGTGGTCGACGGGCGACTGCCACTGGCCGTCGATATAGAGCTGGGTCTGGATCATTGCTGCGGTTCCTCGTTATCTTGTTGGTTCAGGCGGCCAGCGCGTCGAGCACCATCTGCTGGAAGTGCTGCACGCCGTGCTCGCCGATGGCGGAGGTCTTGTCGTCGGTGACCAGCAGCGGACCTTGCCCGTTGCGGTAGCCGCGCGACTTCAGGCCGCGCTGCACCGATTCGACGATGCTGAGGTCTTCCGGCTTGAGCACGTTCTTGTAGTACTCGATCAGCTGTTCCTGCTCGGCCGTGGGCGTGCTGTCGCGGAAGTAGAACTCGAAGTGCTGGATGGTGGTGTCGGCATCCACCGGGAACATGTAGAACACGCCATAGTTGCCGTCGCCCGGCAGCACGTTCAGCGTGACGTTGGGCCACAGCCAGTACGCGGCGAAGTCGGTATTGGGCGCATCGCTGTCATACGTGAAGGCGTCGCTTCCGGAGCGGGTCTGTCCGACCTGGCTGGTGTAGAGGCCGCGCACTTCGTGCTTGTAGGTCTCCATCCTGATCGACTCGACCAGCGCCGGGTGCGCGGTCTGGCAGTGCAGGCACTCCAGGTAGTTGTCGACCACCACCTTCCAGTTGGCCTTCATTTCGTAGGTGAGCTTGTGCGCCGGTACCAGCTTGTCGACGTCAGGGCAGCGCGCGCGGATCTCGTCGTTCAGGCCGGCGGCCAGTTCCGACAGCGGCTTCGCATCCGTGTCCAGGTTGACGAAAATCAGGCCGCAGAACTCTTCCACGCGCACCGGCGTCAGCCCGGCGTTGTCCTTGCAGAAGCCCGGCACGTTTTCGGCGTTGCGCACATGGATCAGCTTGCCGTCCAGGCCGAACGACCACGCGTGGTACGGGCAGGTGATCACGTTCTTTGCCTTGCCGGCGCCATCGGCGAACAGCTCGTGCGCGCGGTGCGGGCACACGTTGTAGAACGCGCGCAGCACGCCGTCGCGGCCGCGCACCACGAACACGTTCTCGCCCGCCACCTTGGCGGTGGCGTACTGGTTGTTCTCGGCGACCTGGCTCTTGTGCATCACGCAGACCCAGCTGCGCGCGAAGATCGTCTTCTTTTCGTGCTCGAAGATCTCCGGCGAGGTGTAGTAGTGGGCCGGCAGCGTGTAGGCCAGCGGGGTGGTGCTGCAGGCGGCGGCGGTGGTCTCTTGCATGGGGGTGTCTCCTCGTTTGTCTCGGTCTGTGCGGTGACTTGTCGATTCACTGAAAGTAAATTAAATCACCATCAGTGATGTGGAATGAAGTCTAGTGACGAGAGCGGGAGCGGCGCAATATGGTAAAAGCGATCGATAGCACATACACAATTGATCCAAGCTATCAAGTCACGCGATTTACCCCGATGGTGTAAGGTTCGAGTTACTCAATTCACCATCGGTTGAAAAAAAGTAGAGGGGATGCCATGACCGAAGACACTTTTGCCACCCGCCTGAAAGGCGTGCTGGAGGGCAAAAGGATCATGCTCAAGCAGGTGGCCGAGGCCCTGTCGGTCTCGCCATCGGCGGTACACAAGTGGACCCGCGGCGGCGAGATCGAATACGAGCGCCTGCTGGCGCTGGCGCGCTTCCTGGGCGTGAACTGGCTGTGGCTGCGATATGGCGAGCAGGCCATCGCCGACCTGGAGGCAAGCAGCGCGTCCGATCCGCACATCAAGGAACTGCGCCAGAAGCACCTGGCCGAGATCATGGAAAGCGAGGCGCGTATGAAGTTCGCGCAGGAGGTCTCGGGCATCGTCACGTGGGAATGGAACGTGCTGACCGACGGCCTGACGTACTCATCCAACGACGTCACGCTGTTCGGCCGGCATATCCGCAACATGGATGACTTCTGGGCCTGCGTGCATCCGGCCGACGTGGCGCGGCTCAAGGAAGTGCTGGCGCGCACGCTGGGCGCGCAGGAAATGCACGAGTGGGAATTCCGCGTGGTGCACGAGGGCACCACGCGCTGGATCTCGTCGCGGGCCACGCTGGTGCGCGATTTCGACCAGCGCCCGGTGAAGATGATCGGCGTCAGCCTGGACATCACCGAACGCCGCCGCGCCGAGGCCGCGCTGCGCCAGAACGAGGCGCTGCTGGCCAAGGCGCAGGAGATCGCGCACCTGGGCGGCTGGTACTGGAACATCCAGACCGACGACTGCGCCTGGACCGACGAGGCCTATCGCATCTTCGGGTGGGCGCCGCAGGCGTTCAAGGTGACGATGGACCGCTACCTGGCCTCGATCGTCGAGGAGGATCGCCCGCGCGTGCAGGCCGCCATCCGCGCGGCCACCGTCGACAAGGCGCCGTACCGCGTGGACTACCGCATCACGCTGCCCGACGGCAGCCTCCGCGACATCCACGAGGAAGGCGAGGTCACGCTGGACGAGCACGGCAATGCGCTGACCATGGTGGGCGCGTCGCAGGACGTGACCGAGCAGAAGCGCGTCAAGGCCGCGTTGGTGGAGGCGTTGGCAGAGGGGGAGGGTGGCACGGAGGGGCCGAAAGCGGCGAAGAGCAGGCGTTGAGGGGCATCCGTCAGGTGCGACGCTACGCGCTGTGGTGAAACAATCGTTTCGCACCGGGTGGCTTTCGGGTGGTGCCGGCGTACTTTTCGGTGAAAACGTCTTGACTGCATGGGCAATCGTAAATGCAACAAATGTTGCGCAAATCCCCGCCAAGTCCTTATACTGTTTCGCACCGCGCCACGATGCGTGTCGCCCGTGCCGCGCAGCCGTAGCGTCCGGCCCATTGCCACCACCACGCCATCATGACCCACGTATTCCATCGCAATCCGCGTCAGAAACTGCCCGTCGCCGTTGCCGGGCAGGGGATCGAACTGATCGACAGCGAAGGCAAGCGCTACCTCGATGCCTCCGGCGGCGCCGCCGTATCGTGCCTCGGGCACGCGCACCCGCGTGTGATCGAGGCGATCAAGTCGCAGCTCGACACCATTGCCTACGCGCATACCTCGTTCTTCACCACCGAGGTGTCGGAAACGCTGGCCGAAACGCTGGCGCAAGCCGCGCCCGGAGATCTCGACCATGTGTATTTCGTCTCGGGCGGCTCCGAAGCCGTGGAATCGGCGCTGAAGCTGGCGCGCCAGTATTTCGTCGAGGTGGGCCAGCCGGGCCGCCGCCATTTCATCGCGCGCCGTCAGAGCTACCACGGCAACACGCTCGGCGCGCTGGCGATCGGCGGCAATGCCTGGCGGCGCGAGCCGTTCCTGCCGCTGCTGGTGCCGGCGCATCACGTCTCGCCGTGCTACGCCTATCGCGACCAGCAGGCTGGCGAGACCGACGCGCAGTACGCACAGCGGCTCGCCGACGAGCTCGAAGCGAAGATCCTGGAACTGGGGCCGGACACCGTCGCCGCTTTCGTCGCCGAGACGGTGGTCGGCGCCACCGCCGGCGCGGTGCCGCCGGTGGGCGACTACCTGAAGCGCATCCGCGCCGTGTGCGACAAGTACGGCGTGCTGCTGATCCTGGACGAAGTGATGTCCGGCATGGGCCGCACCGGCTACCTGTTCGCGTGCGAAGAGGATGGCGTGGTGCCGGATATCGTCACCATTGCCAAGGGCCTCGGGGCCGGCTACCAGCCGATCGGGGCGATGCTGTCGACGCGCCGCATCTATGACGCCATCGTCGGCGGCAGCGGCTTCTTCCAGCACGGCCATACCTACATCGGCCATGCCACCGCCTGTGCGGCGGCGCTGGCGGTGCAGCGCACGATTGCCGAAGACAGGCTGCTGGCCAATGTGCTGGCCCGCGGCGAACAACTGCGTGCGCGGCTGCGCGAAGCGCTGGGCGAGCATCCCAACCTGGGCGACGTGCGCGGGCGCGGGCTGTTTGTCGGCGTGGAGTTTGTCGCGGACCGCGACAGCAAGGCGACGCTCGATCCCGCGCTGAAGACGCATGCGCGCCTGAAGTCGGCGGCGATGCGGAACGGGTTGCTGGTCTATCCGATGGGTGGCACGGTGGACGGCGTGCGTGGCGACCACGTGTTGTTTGCGCCGCCGTTTATCTGCACCGGGCAGGATATCGACAACATCGTGGAGCGCTTTGCCGCGGCGGTGCGGGCTGTGCTGCCGGCGGGGGTAGTTGCTGCAGTGTAGGGCGTGGGCGCGCGAGCGCTGCCTCGCCATCAAGTGCGGTGGTGCGCCGGCGCGCTAATACGCAAGCCTCCACCGCTGGCGAAGGCTCCCCTCTCCCGCGAAGTGGGAGAGGGGAGCAAACCATCGGTAGGGATGCGTTGTCGCAGCCCCGCTCAAGCCTCCAGCTTGAACTCCCCCACCACCTGCTGCAACTCCGTAGCCTGCCCCGCCAGCGCACTCGAAGCACTGGCCGCCTGCTCCACCAGTGCGGCGTTCTGCTGCGTCACGCTGTCCATCTGCGCCACCGCTTCATTCACCTGCGCGATCCCCGCGCTCTGCTGTTCCGACGCCACGGTGATCTCGCCCAGCAGCGCCGTGACGCGGCTGACTGACTGCACGATCTCATGCATGGTCTCGCCCGCCTGCCCGACCAGCGCCGAGCCGCTGTCCACCTGCTGCACCGAGGCGTCGATCAGCTGCTTGATCTCCTTGGCCGCCGCGGCGCTGCGTTGCGCCAGCGTGCGCACCTCGCCCGCCACCACGGCGAAGCCGCGGCCCTGCTCGCCGGCGCGCGCGGCTTCTACCGCGGCGTTCAGCGCGAGGATGTTGGTCTGGAAGGCAATGCCTTCGATCACTTCGATGATGTCGGTGACCTTGCGCGAACTGGCGCTGATCGCCGACATGGTCTGGACCACGTTGCCGACCACCTCGCCGCCGCGCTCGGCGATGCCGGATGCGGCTTCCGCGAGGCCGTTGGCCGCGCGTGCGCGTTCGGTGTTCTGGCGCACCATCGCCGTCAGCTCGCCCATGCTGGCCGCGGTCTGCTGCAGCGAGGCGGCCTGTTCCTCGGTGCGCTGCGACAGGTCGGTATTGCCGGCGGCGATCTGGTGCGAGGCCGCGCCGATGGAGTCGGTGGCGGCCTTGATGCGCGTCACCAGGTCGGTGAGCATGTCTTCCATCTCGCCCAGCCCGCCCAGCAGCCGGCCGAATTCGCCGCCGCGCTCGGTCTCGAAGTCCTGGCTCAGGTCGCCGGCGGCCACTGTCTCGGCGATGTAGACCGCTTCGGCCAGCGGCGCCTCGATGCTGCGCGCCAGGGCCCAGGTGGCCGCCACCGCCACGCCCAATCCGGCCACGCCAAGCGCCACCAGCAGGTTGCGCGCGTTGCCGTCGGCGGCGCCCTGCATGCGCGGCAGTGCGATCGCGATGCCGACCGCCGCCAGTGCCCACATGGCGCCGAACGCCGCGCCGAGCTTCATCCGTATCCCCAGGTTCTGCATGTCTCCTCCGTTCCCCCGCTGTCCAAGTCGGCTGTCATGGCGCCTCGCCGGTGCCGGTTCGCCGGCACGCACGCTTGACGCCTCAACCTACTGTTATCGACGGCGGAAGGCGGGACTTTAGGGAATTTTTTGCGGACGGGGGCCAAAGGCACCGCCAGGCAGCACGGCTCACCCTTCGCGGTAGCAGAACGTCTCAAACGACGACGCCAGCGCCGCGCGCCCCGGCGCGCTCAACGATGCGCCAGGCACCGCCGCCGTGCCCGTCCGGCAGGCCTGCACGGCATAGTGGCGCACGCCATGCGCGGCCAGCGAGCGTGCCAGCGCCAGCAAGCGCGGCTCGCTGAGGCAGGCGGGATCCCACGTTGTCCGGCATTCGAACGGGACGCCGGCGCCGATCAGCAGCGCCAGGCTGGCCTGCACGCGCGCCAGGCCGCCGGGCCGTCCAACCAGCGCATCGTGGCCGGCGGCGTCCGCCTTGATATCCAGCCCGACCCAGTCCAGCAGCGGCAACAGCGCGGCGAGACGGCGCGGGTAGATGCCGGCGGTATGTAGCCCCACCTTGAAACCGAGCGCGCGCACCGCCGCGGCCAGCTCCGGCAGGCGCGCTTCGCTGAGCGGCTCGCCGCCGGAAAACACTACGCCGTCGAGCAGCCCGGCGCGGGTCTTCAGCCAGTCCAGCACTGCAGGCCAGGCATAGGCCGCATGGCGCCGCTGCAGGTGGGCGTTGTGGCAATAGCCGCAGCGCCACGGGCAGCCGGCGATAAACAGCACCGCCGCCAGCTGGCCGGGCCAGTCCACGCTGGAGAATGGCACCAGGCCGGCGAGCGCCGGCCCGCCCCGCAATGACGCGGTGGCCGCCGGCGCGGGCACCGGTATGGCCGTGAGGCAGGGGCTGTCAGCGACAGGCGCTTTCGGTGAAGAAACGCCGCTCATTGAACTCCCCCTGCTTGCCGGTGTTGAAGGACGTCACGGGCCGGTGATAGCCCATCACCCGGGTCCAGACCTCGCAGCGGGTACGCAGGGCGGGATCGAGGGCCGGCGTGGCTGGCTGGCGCGATTCGGTATTCATGAGAGCTCCTCTTCAGGTTGGGTTTGCGGCGCGCTCGCCGCGGCTGGGGTGCGTGCCAGCAACTCGGCATCGCACCGGGGACAGAACTCGTGGCGCCCGCTCAGGTAGCCGTGCTTCGGGCAGATCGAGAACGTGGGCGTGACGGTGAGGTACGGCACGCGGAAGCGCGACAGCGCGCGCCGGACCAGCGCCTTGCAGGCCTGTGCGCTGGACAGGGCTTCGTTCATGTACAGGTGCAGCACGGTGCCGCCGGTGTACTTGCCTTGCAGCGCCTCCTGCATCGACAGCGCGGTGAACGGATCGTCGGTATAGCCGGCCGGCAACTGGCTGGAATTGGTGTAGTAGGGCTGCTCGGCGGTGCCGGCCTGCAGGATGTCGGGCCAGCGCTTGCGGTCTTCACGCGCAAAGCGGTAGGTGGTGCCTTCGGCCGGCGTTGCCTCCAGGTTGTAAAGGTGGCCGGTCGCCTCCTGGAACTCGCCGATGCGCGCGCGCACATGATCGAGCAGCCGCAATGCCATGGCATGCCCGCCCGGCGTCGTGATGTCGTCGGCGTCGCCGGAGAAATTCCGGATCATCTCGTTGATGCCGTTGACGCCGAGCGTGCTGAAGTGGTTGCGCAGCGTGCCGAGGTAGCGGCGCGTATAGGGATACAGCCCCGCGTCGATGTAGTGCTGCACCACGCGGCGCTTGTCTTCGAGCACGTCTCGGCCCAGCGCCAGCAGGCGGTCCAGTGCTGCCGTCAGCCCGGCCTCGTCGCCCGCGTGCAGGTAGCCCAGGCGCGCGCAGTTGACGGTGACCACGCCGACCGAGCCGGTCTGCTCGGCCGAGCCGAACAGGCCGTTGCCGCGCTTGAGCAGTTCGCGCAGGTCCAGCTGCAGGCGGCAGCACATGGAGCGGACCATATGCGGCTCCAGGTCGGAATTGATGAAATTCTGGAAGTAGGGCAGCCCGTAGCGCGCCGTCATCTCGAACAGCGGCTCGGCATTGGCATGGTCCCAGTCGAAGTCCGGCGTGATGTTGTAGGTGGGGATCGGGAAAGTGAAGGCGCGCCCGCGCGCATCGCCCTGCATCATCACCTCGATGTAGGCGCGGTTGATCATGTCCATCTCCGGCTGCAGGTCGCCGTAGGTGAACGGCATTTCCTCGCCGGCGATATACGGCACCTGGCCGGCCAGGTCCTGCGGGCAGGTCCAGTCGAAGGTGAGGTTGGTGAACGGCGTCTGCGTGCCCCAGCGGCTTGGCACGTTCAGGTTGAATACAAGCTCCTGCATCGCCTGGCGTACCGCGCGGTAGTCCATGCGGTCGTGCCGCACGAACGGCGCCATGTAGGTATCGAAGCTGGAAAATGCCTGCGCGCCGGCCCACTCGTTCTGCAGCGTGCCGAGGAAGTTGACGATCTGGCCGACGGCGGCCGACATATGCCTGGGCGGGTTGGCCTCGACCTTGCCCGGCACGCCGTTGAAGCCTTCCGCCAGCAACTGGCGCAGCGACCAGCCGGCGCAGTAGCCGGACAGCATGTCGAGGTCATGGATATGCAGGTCGCCGTCGCGGTGCGCCTGCCCGGATTCCGGGCTGAAGATATGCGACAGCCAGTAGTTGGCCGTGACCTTGCCGGCGACGTTGAGGATCAGCCCGCCCAGGCTGTAGCCCTGGTTGGCGTTGGCGCGCACGCGCCAGTCGCGCTGGGCCAGGTATTCCTCCATGGCGCTGGCCACGTCGACCTGGCCGCCGGGCTGGGCCGGCGGCAGCGTGCCGGCTTGCTGTGCGTCGCGCATGTTTACCCCTTTATGTAGTGTGTGACGCGCAGGTTAGCACTACATATAGTGGTCATGAGCTGCCGGAGTCATGTGTTCTGCGTCTAGGTTGACGGCTGTCAACCGACATAACCGGCGCCTGGCTGGCTGGGGCAGCGCTTGCGCGCGCGCAAAGCCATATTTCCGGGCGGGGCATTCCCGCTGCGGTGCAACGCACGTCTCCCAAAACGCAAACCGGCCCCGAAGGGCCGGCAGGCAGTTCACGCGCGAGGCGTGGTGAGGGGTCAGGCGGCCTGCTTCAGTTCCGCCAGCGCGCGCCGGCCTGCCACCAGTTGTTGCGCCACTTCAGCGACGCGCGCACCGAGGTGCTCGGCGGTGCGCAGGTCCGCCAGCGGCGGCACCACGTCGGCGCTTTCATCGGCGTTGGACTGCGCGGCGGCGCCGAGGAAGAAGCCATGGCGGTTCAGCGAGTCCTCGGTCGACTTGGAGTTGTTGTGGCCCGGGGGCAGGCCCAGGTTGACCCAGTGCATGCCGTGCTGTGCCGCGAAAATGGCGATCTGCTGCAGCGTTGCCAGCTTGTCGCCCGAACGCGAGGCGGCGTTGGTGAAGCCGGCCGCCACCTTGTTGGCCCACTTGCCGCCCTTGGCGAAGACGTTGCGCGAGGTGGCGTCCATGAAGCCCTTGAACTGCGCCGAGGCGCTGCCCATGTAGGTCGGCGCACCGAAGATGATGGCGTCGACCTGCTCCAGCGTGTCCCAGTGCTGGTCGATGTCTTCCACCGGAATCAGCAGGCTTTCGGCACCCGCCACGCTGCCGGCGCCGCGGGCGACGGCCTGGGCCTGCTTGGCGGTGTGGCCGTAGCCGCTGTGGTAGACGATGGCGACGCGGGTAGGTTGGGTATGCATGGTGTCTAGTCCCTTGATTTTAAAAATCTGAATGACCGTTTGCTGCGCTGCGCTGTGGCGTGTCTGCCTTTTAGTATCGCGCGTTGTGTCGGCCGGTGAAGAGAGTTTAGGCACGCGGTTACCCCTGCGTGAGGCCATTCATTAAACAAATTATTGAAATATTTTGAAGTTTCGATCGTGCCGCGCTGGACGATCGTCCACGCAGCGCTATCCCGGGTTTTCCCCGCAGCGGCGGCCATGGAAAAGCGCCCCGGGACGCGATAAAGTTGCGGCACCACCACTTGTGGCCCACGCCCCCGACCATCATGAGACCAGGCGGCACGCAGCCTTCGTCGGTCTTGCATCAGCGCCGTCCCTGCCTCCGCGTGCTGGTGCCCAGGGCATTGGCGCTGGCAGCCTTGCTGCTCACATGCGCCGGCGTGCGCGCCGCAGATCCGCCGGACAGCGCGGTGGCCGCCGCCACCGGCGAAACCCTCTCCGACATCGTGGTCACCGCCACCCGCAGCGAGCAGCGCCGCTTCGACGCGCCCGCCGCGGTAGACAGCGTGCCGGTCGATCCGCTGCGCAGCGCCACGCCGCTGGTCAATCTGTCCGAAGTGCTGGCGGGTGTGCCGGGCGTGGCCGTGCGCGACCGGCAGAACTATTCGCAGGACCTGCAACTGGCGGTGCGCGGCTTCGGCACGCGTTCCACATTCGGCGTGCGCGGCGTTCGGCTCTATGTCGACGGCATCCCCGCGACCATGCCGGACGGGCAGGGCCAGGCCTCCACCGCCGACCTGCCCAACGCCGGCCGGGTCGAGGTGCTGCGCGGCCCGTTTGCGCAGATGTACGGCAATGCCTCGGGCGGCGTGGTGCAGGTGTTTACGCCCGACCCGCCCAAGGACGGCTTTACCGCGCGCGCGTCGACCGGCTTCGGCTCGGACGGACAGTGGCAGGCCGGGGTGGCGCTGGCCGGCGGCAACGAGCGCCTGGGCGGCTCGCTCGATGCCTGGACCTACCAGACCGACGGCTACCGCGACCATTCGGCGGCGCGCCGCTACCAGCTCAATGCACGCGTGGTGGCGCAGCCGGCCAGCGGCACGCGCGTGACCGGCCAGTTCAACTACTTCAACCAGCCGCTGGCGCAGGATCCGCTCGGGCTGACGCGCGCGCAGGCCGATGCCAACCCGCGCCAGGCGGTGCCGGCGGCGACCCAGTTTGACACCGGCAAGAACGTCGAGCAGGCGCAGGCGGGCGTGGTGGCGGAGCACCAGCTGACCGACCTCGACAGCCTCTCCGGGCGTCTCTACGGCGGCACCCGCAACCTGTACCAGCGGCTCGGCTTCAGCGGCGCCGCGCCGACGTCGTCCGGCGGCATCGTCGACCTGGATCGCATCTTTGGCGGCGGTGCGCTGTCCTGGAGCCGGCGCACTACCGCCAACGGCCTGCCGCTGCTGTGGACTGCCGGGGTGGAAGCCAACGGCATGCGCGACGGCCGCAACGGCTATGTCAACCAGGATGGCAGCCAGGGCGCGCTGCGGCGCGACGAGACCAATACCGCGACCGACCTGGGCGCCTTCGCGCAGGTCGACTGGACCTTCCACCCCGCCTGGCAGGTGGTCGGCGGCGTGCGTGCCAGCCGCGTGCGGCTCGGCATCGACGACCAGTTCATCACCGCGGCCAGCCCTGACGACAGCGGCACCGCCACCTACAGCAACGTCAGCCCGGTGCTGGGACTGGTGTGGCATGCGCTCGATACCCTGAACGTCTACGCCAACCTCGGGCGCGGTTTCGAGACGCCGACGCTGACCGAGATCGCCTATGGCCCCGGCGGGGTCGGCAGCAACCTTGGCCTGCGCGCCTCGACCAGCCGCCAGGGCGAGATCGGCATCAAGTGGCAGGCTGACGGGCAGCGGCTGGAGGCCGCGCTGTTCGATGCCGACAGCCACGACGAAGTGGTGCCGCAATCGAACAACGCGGGCCGCACCATCTACCAGAACGTCAACGGCGTGCGCCGGCGCGGCTTCGAGCTGGGCTGGCGCGGCGGCTTCCTGGGGCAGGTCGGCACGCCGGGGCAGGTCGGCACGCCGGGGCAGGGCGGCGGCAGCCGCGTCGAGGCCGGGCTGGCCTATACCTGGCTCGATGCCTATTTCGGCGATGCCTTCGTCAACGCGCAGGGCCAGACCGTGGCCGCGGGCAACCGGCTGCCCGGCACCGCGCGCCACAGCCTCAGCGCAGAGGTGGCCTGGCGGCCGCTGGCGCCGCTCACGCTCGGCGCCGAGATGCGCGTCGACAGCCGCGTCTATGCCGACGATCTCAACACGCAGGCCGCGCCCGGCTACGCGGTCTTCAACCTGCGCGCGGGCTATGAGTTCCGCATCGGCCCGACTCGCGCCTACCTGTTCGGCCGCATCGACAACGTGACCGACCGGCGCTATATCGGCTCGGTGATCGTCAATGAGGCCAACGGGCGTTACTTCGAGCCGGCACCGGGCCGGCGCTTCTTCATCGGGCTGCGCGCGGCCTTGTAGGCTCGGCACGCGTCGGGCGGTCGTGCCCCGGTTTCGTTGACTGCCTGTTGATTGCCTGTTGATTGCCTGTTGCGCCATTGCCCTTTAAGGTGTTGGCTTTGGCTGCGTCCGCCTGCATGCCCAACCAGTCATTGCCGGCGGCAGCGCGCGCCAGACCGGAGTTTGCGTAATGACCGCGCCCATGCCAGACCTTCCCGTCGTGCCGTCGCCGGACGACCGTACCCGCCGCATCATGCTGTGGGTCGTGGCGGTCGGCTTCTTCATGCAGACGCTGGACTCGACCATCGTCAACACCGCCTTGCCGTCGATGGCGCGCAGCCTCGGCGAGAGCCCGCTGCGGATGCAGTCCGTGGTGATCGCCTACTCGCTGACCATGGCGGTGATCATCCCGGCCTCGGGCTGGCTCGCCGACCGCTTCGGCACGCGCACCATCTTCCAGACCGCGATCTGCCTGTTCGTGGCCGGCTCGCTGCTGTGCGCGTACGCGCCCACGCTCAACTTCCTGGTCGGCGCACGCGTGGTACAGGGCGTGGGGGGCGCCATGCTGCTGCCGGTCGGACGGCTCTCGGTGCTGCGCACCTTCCCGCGCGAACAGTACCTGCAGGCGCTGAGCTTCGTTGCCATCCCGGGCATGATCGGTCCGCTGATCGGCCCCACGCTGGGCGGCTGGCTGACGCAGGCGCTGTCGTGGCACTGGATCTTCCTGATCAACGTGCCCGTCGGCCTGCTCGGCGCCATCGCCACGATCCGGTATATGCCGAACGCAAAGCTGTCCGGCATCGGCCGCTTCGACATCGCTGGCTACCTGCTGCTGGCCATCGCCATGCTGGCGCTGTCATTTTCCCTCGACGGCCTGGCCGGCCTCGGCTTCCAGCACGCCACCGTGCTGTTGCTGCTGATCGCCAGCATGGCCGCGCTGACCGCCTACGGCCTGCATGCCAACCGCCGCAAGCAGCCGCTGTTCCCGCTGCGCCTGTTCCGCATCCACAGCTTCAGCGTCGGCCTGCTGGGCAACCTGTTCGCCCGCATCGGCAATGGCTCGATGCCGTTCCTGATCCCCCTGACGCTTCAGGTCAGCCTGGGCTATTCCCCTTTCGACGCCGGCCTGATGATGCTGCCCGTCACCGCCGCCGGCATGGCCTCCAAGCGGCTCGCCACGCGGCTGATCCAGCGCCACGGCTATCGCCGCGTGCTGGTCTCCAATACTTTCGTGGTCGGCCTGGTGATGGCCGCCTTCGCGCTGATCACGCCGCAACTGCCGCTATGGCTGCTGATCCCCTTGCTGGCCGTGTTCGGCATGGTCAATTCGATCCAGTTCACGGCGATGAATACCGTGACGCTCAAGGACCTGAGCGGCGCCGGCGCCAGCAGCGGCAACAGCATGCTGTCGATGGTGCAGATGCTGTCGATGAGCCTGGCGGTGACGTCGGCGGGCGCGTTGCTGGCGACGTTCCAGAATCGGTTTGGCGGGGACACGGCCGCGGTGTTGCCGGCGTTTCATGCCACCTTTGTCTGCATGGGGCTGATCACTTGTGCGTCGGCGTGGATCTTCATGCAGCTGGGGAGGCAGGAGGCGGCGCCGGCGTTGCCGGTCAGGCATGGGGAGAAGGAGGTGTGAGGGCAGTTGGAGGACCGGCGTTGGGAGCCGGCCTCGGGAAGGTGCTTGCAGGCTATTGGAACAGCCAAGGGCGCGGAGTCAGTCTGTAGATAACGTGGCGCCCCTCAGGCAATGGCCTTCCATCCGGGTCACGCACGAACGCGAATACGTGTATGACAGAGCCCTGTGGCGCGCCGTAGCTGCTAAGGCTTCTTCCCAAACGCCTCAGCCACTTGCCTGACCATCAGAGTCCCTGGTTGAATGCACAGCAACGCCCGGGATCCTGCAACAGGACCACCGGGCCGTTGACAAGCCGAAAGATCAGAACTTGACCGATACGCTCATCCAGTAGCGCCGGCCATCCTCGACATAGCCGTAATCGGTGTAGTTCACCTGCTTGTCGAAAAGGTTGTAGATGCCGGCGAACACCGACACGTGCTTGGTCACCGCGTAAGTCGCCCCAAGGTCGACGAACGTGTACGACGGCGCCACCACGGTGCTGGACGACGGCCCGGTGATCGGCTGGCTTTCCTTGCCGCGATAGTTGACGCGCGCCCAGCCGTTGAGCTTCCCGGTCGGGCGCCAGTTCAGCGTGGCGACGAACAGGTGCATCGGCAGCTGGTTCAGCGGCTGGCCGGCGTACTGTCCGCTCTTCTGTTCCGACTTGGTGTACGTGTAGCTGCCGGTCAGCGACAGGGTGCGCGCGATCGGCCAGCGCAGGCTGGCTTCCACGCCGCGCGAGTAGGCGCTGTCCACGTTCATGTACGTGGTCGGGTTGGCGCCGAACCGGTTCGCGCCATCGGTGCACTGCGTGTTCGGGCAGGCGACGCGCGTGATCTTGTCCTTGAAGTCATTGTTGAACAGTGTCACGCCGGCCTGCAGGCCATTGCCCTGGTCATACAGCAGGCCGAGTTCCTGCGACAGCATGGTCTCGGGCTTCAGGTCCGGATTGCCATACATATTGCCGCCGCGGCTGGTCTGGCCCCAGCCGGCCACGGTCTGGCGCAGGTCCGGCGCGCGGAAGCCGGTGGAAACGCCGCCCTTGACGGTCCAGCGCTCGGCCGGCTGCCACACGCCGTACAGGCGCGGGCTGTAGTGCTGGCCGAAGTTCTCGTCATAGTCCATGCGCGCGCCGCCGGTCAGCGCGAAGCTTTGCGACAGGCGCCATTCGTCCTCGGCGAAAAGCGCCCACTGGTAGCGGTCAACCTTTTCCGGGCCGTTGGCGATCTGGTTGCCGGTCTGGTCGTGCAGGCGCTGGCTCAGGTACTCGGCGCCGACCGACAGCATGTGGTTGCCCAGCGGCATGGCCCAGCTGGTGCGCAGGTCCAGGTTCCTGATCTTCATCTGGCGGCTGCGGTTGTCGAACTCCTCCTGCTGGATATAGCTGTTGGAGACGCCGAAGCCCCAGCGGCCGGTATGCGACAGCGCGAACTTCTCGCTGCGGTAGTCGGCCTCGGACGAGGTCGGGCAGCCGGTGCGCGGACAGCTGGCGCCGGGCGCGAGCGGCGGCACGGTCTTGCCGACGGTCTCGTTGCGCAGCTGGCGCATGGTGGTGGCTTCCAGCACGATGTCGTGGTCGCGCGTGGGCGTGAGCGCCAGCTTGGCGGTCAGGCTCTCGGCGCGGCGGCCGCGAAAGCCGTTGTCAATATCGTCTTCCTGGCGATGGTAGCTCTGGCCGTACAGTTGCAGGCCGAGCAGGTCGTTCTTGAGCGGGCCGGCGAGGTAGAAATTGCCCTGGTAGATGTCGCCGGAGTCGCTGTTCTGCTGCAGCGTGGCGTCGCCGCGCAGTTCGCCGGTCCATGTCCTGGGTACCTTGCGCGTGATGATGTTGACCACGCCGCCCATGGCATCCGAGCCATACAGCGACGACATCGGCCCGCGCACCACCTCGACGCGTTCGATCGCCGACAGCGGTGGCGTCCAGCTGCTTTCAACCCCGGACGAGTCGGAGTTGGTGCGCGTCTCGCGCGAGCTCTGGCGCTTGCCGTCGATCAGGATCTGGGTGTACTTGGGACCCATGCCGCGCAGGCTGATGTCGGTGGTGTCGCCGCCGCCGCTGATGATGACGCCGGGCACTTCCACGAGCGCGTCGTTGAGGTCGCGATAGGCCTTGTTTTCAAGCTCATTGCGCGTGACCACGCTGATCGACGCGGGTGCGTCGCGGATGTCCTGCGCGCTGCCGGCGGCGGTGACCACCACCGTGGGCAGGTTCTTCACTTCGGCGTCCGGCTGGCCTGACTGCGCCCAGGCTCCTGTCATTCCCGTCATGCCGGAAGCCGCGCAAAGCGCCGCCACGATCCGGCCCCACGATCCTGCGCTCATTGCCGTCGAACCTGCCGACGTACCTGCCGCCGTGTTTGCCGCCACGGTGTGCCCCATGGCTTGCCTGTCCTTCATTATTTTCCCCGTACAATGTGAATAACAATCATTCTCATATTAGAATTCGCGATATAAAGTGCTTACCAGTCACTTTGGATAGGTTTTGTTTTCTTGACGTTTCTTGACGGAACCCGGGCGCGCGGCAGCATCAAACGCCGTCACCGGGAAGGCTGGATGCAGATGTGCTTCAACATGGGCGCCGCGCGCGTGCTGCTGATCGACGACGACATCGAGCTTGCGCAGATGCTGCGCGAATACCTCGAACCCGATCACTGCACGGTCACGCTGGCGCACACCCGCGAGCAGGGCGAAGTCCTGCTCGCGCGCAACGACCATGACGTGGCGCTGCTCGACCTGATGCTGCCGGACGGCAACGGGCTGGACCTGCTCAGGCAGCACCGCAGCCGCTCGCAGCGGCCGGTGATCATGTTCACCGCGCATGGCGATGAAACCGACCGCGTGCTGGGCCTGGAGCTCGGCGCCGACGACTACCTAAGCAAGCCGTTCAGCCCGCGCGAGCTGAAGGCGCGCATCCACGCCGTGCTGCGCCGTTTCCGCACGGGCGTGGAGGCTGCGCAGCCGGAGCAGGACACCTGGCTGCAGGCCGGCACGCTGCGTCTGAATCTGGCTACGGGCGTTGCCATGCACGGCAACATCCAGGCGATGCTGACCGGAGCAGAGCAGCGCGTGCTCGAAATCCTGCTGCGCTCCGCGGGCCGCGTGGTCGAGCGCGCAGAGATTGGCCAGTTTGCGCTGGGCCGCGCGCCCGAGCGCTTCGACCGCAGCATCGACACCCATATCAGCGCACTGAGGCGCAAGCTGGCGACCGACGGCACGGCCCCGCCGCTGCTGATCCGCAACCTGCGCGGCCGCGGCTACATGCTGGTGCAGTCGCCATGACTCCGTGGCGCCGCGTGCGTGCGCTGTTCCCGCTGCCGCTGTTCTGGCGCAATTTTCTGACGTTCTGGCTGGGCGTGGCTGCCATCGTCGGCATCGGCATGGCGCTGACCGCCGCGGTGGAGTGGTTCAACGGCTGCCGCGGCGTGCCTGACGATGCACTGCCGAGCCTGTTCGAGCCCTTTTTCCGCGTACGCAGCGGCGCCGGGCATCCGGCTGGCGCGGGACTGGGGTTGAGCATCGCGCAGGCGGCGATCGCCGCGCATGGCGGTGCCGTCACCGCGCACAATGCTGCACCGCATGGCCTCGCGGCGCGGATCTGTCTGCCGTGCCATGTCGTGCAGGCACCGGAAGACGCAGTTGCCGACCTCGCCGCACTACACTGAATCCACACCTTGACGGGCGAACTTCGCTGCGCCTGGCCGCTCCTGCCATCATGCGCCGGCGGCGTACAGGATGCCGGCATCAACGCGAGAAGGCGCCAAGGCTTCGGCCGTCATGAATACGTCAGTGACCGGCAGCCTGCACTGGACCTATGCACAACAATGACGACCGCCGCGCCGCAAGCGCGGGCGCCTACACGGTGCCGCGCACTGACCCGGCCACGCCCGATGGCGCCGGGGCGGTCTCCGGCGCCGTCGCCGCGCCGGCCAAGGTCCACGCGGTGGCTCATCCGCCGCTGGCCGCGCATCGCGAATGCCCGCAGCCACATGCCCTGGCGAGCTGTCCGCAGGCCGACACGCTGTCGCCGGCGGTGCGCTACGGCGAACTGTTCGTCGATGTCCAGCACAGCGGCCTGTTCGCCGACAGCAAGACCTTTCCTGATTGCATTCCCGGCTGCGACCCCGAGTGGATCGTCGCGCGCTATCGCCAGACACGCGTCGAGCCTGGCTTCTGCCTGGCCGACTTCGTGCAGGCCCACTTCACCCGCGCGATCGTGCCGGACAGCCACTATGTCTCCGATCCCGCCAATACGCTGCGCGAACATATCGACGGCCTGTGGCCGGTGCTGACGCGCGAGCCGGGCGCGCATCCGCCGCTGTCGTCGCTGCTGCCGCTGCCGCATCGCTACGTGGTGCCTGGCGGGCGCTTCGGCGAGCTGTACTACTGGGATTCCTATTTCACCATGGTGGGGCTGTCGGCAAGCGGGCGCGGCGACCTGCTGCTGGAAATGGCGCGCAATTTCGCCTACCTGATCGACACCTACGGGCTGGTGCCAAACGGTACGCGCAACTATTATCTGAGCCGCTCGCAGCCGCCCGTATTCGCGCTGATGGTCGACCTGCTCGAGCGCGAACAGGTCGCCAGCGCGCGCGACTTCGTGCCGCAGCTTCGGCGCGAGTACGACTTCTGGATGGACGGCGCCCAGGCCCTGCGTCCGGGCTGCGCGCACCGGCGCGCGCTGTGCCTGCCCGACGGCGCCGTGCTTAACCGCTACTGGGACGACCGGCCTTGCCCGCGCGAGGAAGCTTTCCTGGAAGACGTGCAGACCGCCGAGCGCAGCGGCCGGCCGCACCACCTGGTGTTTCGCGACCTGCGCGCCGCCGCCGAATCGGGCTGGGATTTCAGCTCCCGCTGGCTCGAGCTGCCGCTTGCGGGGCAACCCGCCGATCTCGCCACTATTCGCACTACAGCGGTCCTGCCGGTCGACCTCAACGCGTTGTTGTGGCACCTAGAAACGCGCCTGGCCGAATTGTGCGACCAGGCCGGCGATGCCGATGCCGACCGCTTCCTTGCCGCCGCGCGCCGGCGCGAAGCCGCCATCCGCCAATACATGTGGGACGACGCAGCCGGCATCTTCGTCGACTACGACTGGTGCTGCGGATCGCAGCGGCCATGCCTGACAGCGGCGACGATGATGCCGCTATACCTCGGCCTTGCACGGACGGAAGAAGCCGGCGGCGTTGCCAGTGCTGTGGCCGCACGCCTGATGGATTCAGGAGGACTGGCCACCACCGAACTCACCTCCGGCCAGCAGTGGGACCATCCCAACGGCTGGGCGCCATTGCAATGGCTCGCGGTGCGCGGACTGACGCGCTACGGCCATGAAGGCCTGGCGCGCGACATCGCGCAGCGCTGGCTCGCCACGATCGCCGGTGTCTATGCCCGGGAATGCAAGCTGGTGGAGAAATACCGGATCGAGGCCACCGGCGAGCGTGCCAGGGGTGGCGGAGGCGGCGAGTATCCGCTGCAGGACGGGTTCGGCTGGACCAACGGCGTTGCCAGTGCGTTGATGGCGTTGTATGGCGATCTGCCGGCGATGTGCCTGAACGTCTAGCCTGGCTCGATCCCGTCGACAGCGCGTGGTCATGGACGGCACGCCCGAGGTCGGGCGGGCCGTCCTTTCCCCGAGGCGAGCCGGCGGTGAAAGGCTTCTGGTACCTGCGCGGTTGGCGTTGCTTGCAAACTGGCTTCACGCCCGGGGCCGCAGCTCCCGTCGCAACACCTTGCCTACCGTCGACTTCGGCAGTGCCTCGACGAATTCGAAGGATTTCGGCACCTTGTATCCGGTCAGTTGCCCGCGGCAATGCGCCTGCAATGCCGCTGCATCCAGCGTCGCGCCGGCGGCCTTCACCACGTAGACTTTCAGTGCTTCGCCGGAGTGGCCGTCGCTGATACCCACGCACGCGCATTCGATCACGCCGGGACAGTCGCTGACCACGGCCTCGATCTCGTTGGGGAACACGTTGAATCCGGAGACGATCACCATGTCCTTCTTGCGGTCGACGATCTTCAGGTAGCCTTGTTCGGTCAGCATGCCGATGTCGCCGGTACGGAAGTAGCCATCGGCGGTGAACGCATCGGCGTTGGCGCCTGGCTTGTTCCAGTAGCCGCGCATGACCTGCGGCCCCTTGACGCAGACTTCGCCCGCCGCCCCGGGCGGCACGTCACGGTCGTCGTCGCCCAGCAGCCGGATATCGGTGGACGGCAGCGGCAGGCCGGTGGTGCCGTTGAAGGCTTCGGCCGTCGGTGGATTGAAGCTGACGATCGGGCTGGTCTCTGACAGGCCATAGCCCTCGCGGATGAAGACACCCGTCAGCGCCTTCCACCGCTGCGAGGTGGCCGGCACGATGGCCGCGCCGCCGCCCGCGGCCAGGCGCAGCGACGAGAAGTCGACCTCGCCGATACGCGGGTGCGCAACCAGGCCGGCGTAAAGCGTGTTGACCCCGGTCAGCACGGTGCAGCGCGAGGCCTTGAGCACGTCGATGAAGGCATCCATGTCGCGCGGGTTCGGCACCAGCCAGTTGCGCGCGCCGACCGTGAAGAAGGTGATGAAGTTCACCATCAGCGCGAAGATGTGATACAGCGGGATCGCGGTCACGACCACTTCCTTGCCGTCGACCAGGTTGTCCGTCACCATCGCCTTGAACTGCGCTACGTTGGCGACGAGGTTGCGGTGCGACAGCGCCGCGCCCTTTGACACGCCGGTGGTGCCGCCGGTGTATTGCAGGAAGATCAGGTCGTTGCCTTCGATTTCCACGGCCTGCAGCGGCAGCGCACGACCCTGGGCGACGGCTGCGTCGAAGGCGATTGCCTGCGCCAGCCGGGGATCGACCGGCGGCGACGGCAACGCCGCCCCGGTGCCGTCGCCGGGTCCGGCGGTGACGATGGTCCTGAGCGGGGTCCGCGCCATCACTTCTGCGACGGTGGCACTGATGCCGCTGTAGGCCACCAGGATCTCGACCCCCGCGTCGTTGAGCTGATGCTCGAGCTCGCGCGCCGTGTACATCGGGTTGATGTTGACCTGCACCGCACCGATGCGCGCGATCGCGATCAGCGCGATCGGGAAGGCGATGAGGTTGGGCAGCATCACGCCGATGCGGTCCCCCTTGCGCACGCCGAGTTCGGACTGCAGATAGGCGGCGAAGTCGCGCGACTGCGCGTCGAGACCGGCGTAGCTGACGGTCTGCCCGAGGCAGGTGAAGGCGGGCCGGTCGGCATGCTGGCGCAGCGCGGTATCCAGCAGTGCGGTCAGCGAGCGGGGCGTGTCCGCATCGATCTCGGCGGGGATGTCGCCATAGCTGGCGAGCCAGGGTTTCGTGGTCATGGTGCCTTGGTCAAGCAGGGTTTGAAAGCGGAGAAAGTCGCGCGCCGTCGGCGGGTATCACGGCGCCACGATCTCGAATTGCGGGTCGAACTTGTCGAGCATGCCGAACAGCGTCTGCAGCGCGGCGGGATCGCCGTCAAGCTTTGCTTGCCCGGCAGCCGTTGCCGCCTGCAGCGTGGTCTGGCCAAGCAGCGCGCCGACCAGCACTGCGCGCGGCGTGGTCAGCGTGACCTGTGCGTCGGCGTGCTGGCGTTCCGCGCGATACATGAAGACCGAGTTGTCGACGGACAGGGCGTATCGCTTGCCGGTGTCGGGCTGGACCCAGTTGATCTTCACCAGCTTGCCGGCCGCGCGTTCGCTGTTCAGGCGCACGGCGAGGAAGTCCAGGAACATGGTGTCGGTCATCGCGCGGACCATGTCGGGGCTGGCGGTCTGCGTGGACTGCGTCTTCGGCACGCCGTTGCGCAGCTCGTAGGCGCCCACCAGGTAGGCGCTGCGCCAGGCTGCGGATTCGGCCTGGTAGCCCATCTGCTCGAGCGCGTCGGCCAGCAGCTTGCGTGCCGCCTGGTTCTTCGGATCGGCGAAGACCACGTGCTTGACCACCTCGGCCACCCAGCGGTAGTCGCCTTGCGCGTACGAGGCGCGCGCCTGCTCCAGCGCCTTGTCGGCGCCGCCCATGAATCGCACGTAGCGCTGCGCGGACTGCTCGGGCGGCAGCGGGTGCAGGTCGGCCGGATTGCCGCTATACCAGCCGAGATAGCGCTGGTATATGGCCTTGGCATTGTGGTTCACGGTGCCGTAGTAGTCGCGCAGGTCCCACTGGCTGGCCAGCGACGGCGGCAGCTTCACCATTTCCGCGATCTCGGTCATGGTGTAGCCCTGGTTGGCCAGCCGCAGCGACTGGTCATGGATGTACTTGTAGCCGTCGCGCTGCTTGCCCAGGTACGCGAGGATGTTCTGCTGGCCCCACATCGGCCAGTGATGCTGGGCAAAGACCACTTCGGTGCGATGCCCGTAGCGGTCTGCGGTCTCGTCCAGCGCGCGCCACCACTGGTTGGCGTCGCGCACCTGCGCGCCGCGGATGGTGTAGAGGTTATGCAGCGTGTGGGTGGCGTCCTCTGCAGCGCACAGGGCCTTCCACTGCGGGAAGTACATCAGCATCTCGGCCGGCGCCTCGGTGCCGGGAGCCATCTGGAATTCGATCTGCACGCCGTCGATGGTGCGGGTCTCGCCGGTCTTGCCGACCAGGTCGGTGGGCGGGATCAGCGTGACGGTGCCGAGCGACACCGTCTTGCCCAGCCCCGCGTCGACCTGCCCGCGCGGCCCCTTAGGCAGCAGCGGCCCATACATGTACTGCGCGCGCCGGCTCATGGCGTTGCCGGCGTAGATGTTCTCGCTGACGGCTTCTTCCATGAAGCCTTCAGGGGCAATAATCCTGACGCGGCCGGCCTTGACGTCGTCTTCGCTGACCACGCCCTTGACGCCGCCGAAGTGGTCGGCGTGGCTGTGGGTATAGATCACCGCGACGACCGGCTTCTTCGGGCGGTGCTTGTAGTACAGGTCGAGCGCGGCGCGCGCGGTTTCGGCGGTGAGCAGCGGGTCGATGATGATGAGGCCGGCGTCGCCTTCCACCACGGTCATGTTGGACAGGTCGAAGCCGCGCACCTGGTAGATGCGCTCGGTCACGCGGTACAGGCCATGGTGCAGGTTGAGCTGCGCCTGGCGCCACAGGCTCGGATTGACCGAGGCCGGCGCGGCGTCGTCCTTCAGGAAGGCGTAGGCGTCCAGGTTCCAGACGACGCGGCCGCTGGCGTCGCGGATCTCGCCGCGCTCGATAGTGCCGATAAAGCCGCGGCGCGCGTCCTCGAAATCCTGCCGGTTGGCGAAGGGCAGGTGCTTCAGCACCTCGGCGTTGGCCTGGCGCGTGGCCGCGGTGGCATCGCCCGGAGCTACCGGCGCTTCGCCGGCGACGGCGGGCAACGGCAGTAGCAGGGCGCACGCGATGGAGATCGCGGAAGCGGCGGACTTGCGAAACATAGAGTCTCCAGTGTTGCTTGGTAGGGTCGTTGTCGGGGAAGCAGGCAGCCGTCGCCGGCGTATCGATGATGGCCGGCGGGCGTGTGGCTCAGCGGGGCGTGGCCGGCGGAACCGCCTTCGTGCCGGAAGGCAGGGGAGCATCCACGGCGGACGAATGCGGCTTGCCGAGAAACAGGCGCAGAGCGAGCCGCTGGATCCGGCCGCCGTATGGCGGGTGGAACAGCGCGATCGGGAACCAGCGGCGCTCGCTGAACACCGCCTTGGCGTGCGACAGCTCGCGGAAGCCTTCGGCGCCGTGGTAGTTGCCCATGCCGGAGGTGCCGGTGCCGCCGAAGGGCAGGTCGTGGTTGACCACATGCCAGCCCCAGTCGTTGAGCGTGACGCCGCCGGCGTGGGTGCGCTCCAGCAGCGGACCGGTCTCGGCCTTGTCATGGCCGAAGTAGTACAGCGCCAGTGGCCGCGTGCCGCGCTGCACGCAGACGATGGCCTCGTCGAAGGTGCGGTAGGTCATGACCGGCAGGATCGGCCCGAAGATTTCCTCTCGCGCCAGGCGCATCTGCGGCGTGACCCCAAGCACCACGTGCAGGGGCAGGCGCCGTCCGTCCGCCGGCATCGCCGCGGCGAGGATCCGCGCGCCGTGCGCGCGGGCATCGTCGAGCAGCGCCCGCTGGCGGGCCAGCGCGTCGTCGTGGATGACGGCGGTGTAGTCGTCGCTGCCCTGTGGATGCATGCGGGCCGCGGCGGCGAGCACTGCTTCGGCGAAAGCGCCGGCAAGCTCTTCCGGCACCAGCGCGTAGTCGGGCGCGACGCAGATCTGGCCGCCGTTCAGGGTCTTGCCATGGGCGATGCGCGTGGCCGCCGTCGCCAGCGCCGCGCTGCGGGAAACGATTGCCGGCGACTTGCCGCCCAGTTCCAGCGTCACGGGGGTCAGGTTGTCGGCGGCGGCTCGCATGACGTGGCGGCCCACCTCGGGCGAGCCGGTGAAGACGATATGGTCGAACGGCAGGCTGGTGAAGGCGCGTGCCACCGCGGCATCGCCCTCGACCACGGCCACCTCGTCTTCATCGAAGGCTTCGGCCAGCAGCGCGCGCAGCGCGGCCGAGGTGTGCGGCGCGTATTCGGAGGTCTTCACCATGCAGCGGTTGCCGGCGGCCAGCGCGGTCGCCAGCGGGCCCAGCGCGAGGTAGACCGGGAAATTCCACGGCACCACGATGCCGACCACGCCCTTGGGCTGGACCATCACGCGCGCGCCGTTGCCGAGGAACAGCAGCTCGGTGTGCCGGCGCGACGGCTTCATCCAGCGCCGCAGGCCGCGCAGCAGGTGGTTGATATGCAGCACCGACGGTAGTACGTCGACCATCAGAGTCTCGGCGTCGGCGCGCGCGCTGAAGTCGCGCGCCGCGGCGGCGGCGAGCCGGTTGGCATGGCCGCGAATCGCCCGGCGCAGCCGCTGCAGTGCGCTTCTGCGTTGCGCCAGCGAGGGGAAGGGCGACGCCATGAAGGCTGACTGCTGCATTGCCAGCAGCGCCTCCAGGCGTGTTGGTTGTGCTGCATTCACCATAATCATAATCCCCTAAATTTATTCTGAACAGTCGGTACAATTTCAAGTTTGGTGAAGGCGGTGGTAGCCTGTCAAGGACAGCATGCCGCCTCTAGGGCAAATCCCGAGAGGGAAAATGGCCGGCGCTCAACATTTCCCCGGCCCAGTGCCGACGCAGCCATGCATTCATCAGAAGAAGGTGCCCCAGGCACCGACCGCCCCCACGACACCGCACCGAAAGCACCGCCGGCACGCGGAACCGGCGCGACCAAATACCGCCGCGGCCTGGAAACGCGCCAGCGCGTCATTGACCTGACCAAGGGATTGATCGCCGAGCACGGCTATGGCGAAGTCACGCTGGACCAGGTCTCCACACACGCTGGCGTGGCAAAAAGCAGCTTGCTGTGGCATTTCGGCAGCAAGGAAATGCTGCTGGCGGAAGCCGCGATCAGCCTGTTCCAGGAAATCGAGGTGCAGTTCGACCCGGCCGACCTGCAAGGCCTGACCGTGTCGCAGCGGGTGGATGAGTTGTTCGAGCGGGTAGCCGATTACTTCACGCGCAACCCGGAAACCAAGGGGATCGTGCTGGCGCTGTTGTTTTCAGGCAATGCGCCGCAAAGCGTGCGCGAGCATATCCGTGAAGGGTGGAACGGCCATGTGCGGGTTCTGGTGGAGGCCCTTGGCACGCCGGAGCGCCCGCTGCCACCGGCAATGGCGCGCGCGCTGCTGGCGGTATTCCATGGCTGTTACTGCCACTGGTATGCCAATGGCCGGCAGGAGCCTATCGGCAGTTACCTGGCGCCGGCACGGGAGATGTTCCGCCACTGGTATCTCGGCGCGGAATAATCGTATTGAGGGCTGGCGGACTCCGATGTGTGTCCTATAATCATTGACATCGCAACGATTGATCGAGCAATCACATGACGCCCCAGCCACAAAGCGGTGAGGCCACCGGCCAGGTCCTGCCATTCCGCAAGTCTTTGCTGGCCATGCTGGGCGTGTCCTTCGTGGTGATGCTGGTGGCGCTGGACCAGACCGTGGTCGGCACCGCGCTGCCGACCGTCGTGGCGGAACTGCAAGGCTTCGAGTACTACGCCTGGGTGGCGACGGCGTACCTGCTGACGTCCGTCATCACCGTGCCGATCTTCGGCCGGCTGGGCGACTATTACGGACGCAAGCCCTTCGTGCTGGCGTCGATCGTGGTGTTCACCGTCGCGTCGGCATTGTGCGGGCTCGCGAGCAGCATGCCGTTCCTGGTGCTGGCGCGAGCGCTGCAGGGCATCGGCGGCGGCATGCTGGTGGGCACGGCTTTCGCCTGCATTGCCGACCTGTTTCCCGACTCGCATGTGCGGCTGCGCTGGCAGGTGATGCTGAGTGCGGCATTCGGTATCGCCAATGCCATCGGACCGTCGCTGGGCGGCGTGCTGACCGAGTGGTACGGCTGGCGCGCGGTGTTCTATGTCAACCTGCCGGTCGGCGTGCTGGGCCTGTGGTTTGCCTGGCGCTACCTGCCGCACCTGCGCCAGCAGGCGCACAGCGGGCCGGTGCGCGTGGACTGGGTCGGGGCCTTGCTGATCGCCCTTGGCCTGGGCGCCATGCAGATGAGCGTCGAACTGCTGCCCGGGCGCGGCTTCGATGCCTATACCGGTGGCTTGCTGGTGCTGTCGGCCCTCGCGATGGTGGCGCTGTGGCACTGGGAGCGGCGCTGCGCCAACCCGATCCTGCCGGTGGAGATGTTCCGCAATCCCGGACTGGCGCCGCTGTTCCAGCTGTCGGTGTTCGCCGGCTTCACGATGTTCGCGCTGCTGCTGTATGCGCCGTTGCTGTTCCAGGGCGGCTTTGGCCTGTCGCCGAAGGAAGCGGGCTTGCTGATTACGCCGCTGGTGGTCTGCATCACGGTCGGCAGCATCGTCAACGGCCGCGTCATCACCCGCATCCGCCGGCCCAACGCGATGCTCTATGCCGGGTTTGGCATGCTGGCGCTGGCCACGCTGGCCCTGTCGCAGGCCACGCGCGCCATGCCGCACGGGATGCTGCTCGCTATCATGCTGGTGGGCGGACTCGGGCTGGGCTTCATCATGCCCAACCTGACGGTGTTCGCGCAGCAGACCGCCGGGCGCGAGCACCTTGGCATTGCCACGGCGATGCTGCAATCGCTGCGCATGGTGGGCGGCATGGTCGGTACGGCGATCGTCGGCACGCTGGTCACGCGCAGCTATACCGGCGGCGTCGACCACGCCATGGCTGCCGCCGGCGCCAGCCAGTGGGCAGCGCGCATGGGAGACCCGCAGGTGCTGATCGACAAGGCCTCGCAACTGGCGCTGCTCGGCGAGCTGGGCCAGGCCGGGCACAATGGCGCCTTGCTGCTGGAGCAGGCGCGCATGTCGCTGGTCAGCGCGATCCACCTGGGCCTGCTGGCCGCCGGGATTGCCGCTGCGGTGGGCGTCTGGTGCGCGCACCGGGTGCCGCCGGTCAGACTGGTGCGCACCGCGGGGCCTGCGATGGCGGCGGAGTGAGCGCCTGCCCGGATGCGGCGCCTGTGATGGCGCTTGTGTACCCCTGAGGAGAACGGATGGAACTGGAGCGACAAAGCGTAGCCGTACTGCAGCAGTTCGGACGCACCTACCGCGCGTATGCGGCCGCATTCGAGCAGTGCATCGGCCTGCCGCTGGCGCGCTGGCGGATCCTGCATGTACTGCACCTGCAGGAGGATGCCATTGCGCAGCGGGCACTGGCCGACCGCGTCGGCATGGATCCGGGCGCGCTGACGCGCCAGCTCAAGGCCATGCAGGAGCTTGGCTGGGTCGAGCGGACCACATCGGAGCGCGACAACCGCGTGACCCATGTCACGCTGTCGCACGCGGGGCAGCAACTGGTGGCGCGCCTGATGCCGCTGCGCTCCGCCTTCCTGGAGGATGTGCTGACCGAGGTTTCGGCCTCGACCATGCAAGACCTGTCGCGCGGGCTGGCGCAGCTGGAGACCGGCATTGCGCATGCGCTGGCGCGGCTGGAGCAGCCTGACGCCGTGGCCTGAGTGCCGGGCCTGTGCCGGCGCCCGCCATTCAGCAGCCGGAAAGCAGCATGCCGTTGAGGGCGGCGAATTCGAACAGCTCGCGGTCGTTGGTGACACCGAGCTTGTGCATGGCACAGTTCTTCTGGCGGCTGATGGTCTTGACGCTGCGGCATAGCAGGACCGCAATCTCGCTGACGGAGCGCCCGGCCAGGTACATCCGCAGCACTTCCATTTCACGCGCCGACAGCCGCTCGGCGCCGCCATGGCTTGCCGCCGGGTTGCCGGGATCGGCCTGTGACAGGATCTCCATGGCCGACTTGCCGATGTAGCGGAAGCCGCGCTGGACGCGGCTGATCATGGTGACCAGCTCCGACAGCGGGGCGTCTTTCAGCAGCAGGCCATGCACCTGCGTATCGAGGATGGAGCGCAGCACCAGAGGGTTGGTGATCATGGTCAGAACGGTCACGGCCAGCGACGGATGGCGCCGGCGCAGTGCGCCCAACATGCGCAAACCGTCCCCGCTGCCTTCCTGCTGCGAGGGCATGTGATAGTCGGTGACGACGACATCGGGCCGCAGGGTCGCGACGCTGTTCAGCAGTGCCGTTGCGCTGGTCACTGTGCCGCAGATTTCCCATCCGGTCTGGGTGTGCAGGCGGTCGGCAACGGCCGCGCTGACCACCGGATGGTCATCGGCAAGCAGGATCCTCAATGCCATCGGGTCTCCTCGGTCCAGATTCGTGCCGGCCGTCATGCCGCGCCGCGCTCAAGAAAACGCCGCACGTCGGCCGACGTGCGGCGAAATGGCGGCGCCAGACAAGTGACGCCAGACAACTGCATGCATCGCCGCAGGACGGGCCAAACGGGAGACGGCCGGCGCGCTGCGATGCATGGGCAGGATACTGGCTATGCCCCGGCGCGAAAGTAGGAGAATTCGCAAAGCGCTGTCGCCACCGTGTCGCAGCAAAAAAAAAGCGCTGGCCCCGGCAGGGGCCAGCGCCTCGCGGCGCATCGAATGCGTTGACGGATCGGCGACTAGCGCGCAGGCGCCATTGCGCGAGTCAGGCGAGCGCCTCGGCCTGTGCCATCGCGGGCCGCCCGCTGCGGCGGCCGTCGATGGCCTTGAGCGGATCGCGCAGCACCGCGCTGCCGACTTCCATGATGTCGCGCAGCACCGCCTTGTCGTGGCTGCGCTCCGGCGCCCAGAAATGCAGGGCGGCCCATTCGGGAAAACTGCTCGGCGGTGCCAGCAGCCGTGTCTTGCGCTCGCGCGTGACCAGCGGCACGTTGAAGTCCAGCACCGGGCAGATGCCTCCCGCGGCATGCAGCAGCGTGATCTGCGTGTGCCAGGAAGGCACCACGGTCTCGCGATGCCCGGGCGTGCCGGCCTGCCGGCTCAGGAAGGCGCGCAGCGGGCTGCCGGCTTCGCAATCTTCCTGCAGCAGGATCCAGTCCGTTTCACCTTCGTCGTGGCTGCCTTCGCGGGCGGCACTGACGAGGCGGCGCGGCGTGGCCATGATGTTCTGTTGTTGCACGCGCTCGGGGTCGTGGCCGCCGTCTACGACAAACGCGCAATCCAGTTCGCCGCTATCGAGATGGCTGGCCAGCACGGCATCGGCGATCACGGGACGCGTGATGAAGCTGTCCTGCGGGAACTGCTCGCACAGCGTGGTCAGGATTTCCGTAATGACCGGGTCGCCGATCGAAGACGAGAAGCCGATGGAAATCCGCCTGCCGTCCGCGCGGCGCTGGCTTATGCCCGCTTCGCCCGGGCGCACCAGCTGGTTCCACTTGGCCAGGATCTGGCGCGCGGTCTGCTCCAGGCGCAAGGCGTGGGGCGTCGGTTCGAGCATGCCATTGCGCTTGACGAACAGCGGATCGCCCGTGATTTCGCGCAAGCGCGTCAGGCTATAAGCGACGGTGGGCACGCGTCCCTGGGTACACGCGGCGACCGCGTTGAGGTCGCGATACTCCATCACCAGGACGAAGACATGTAATAGCTTGGTGCTGACGTGACGCATTCTGACTTCTCCCAATGCATGATTCTTTTTTTGATTCTTGTCTGTCCGATGCGTACAGCACCGCGCGCAATGGAGCGCGCGGCAAAGCATGAAACGTGCTTATCCGACGGGGCGGCAATCTGACGCCCATACTGCAAAGCCAGCTTGGAAAATGGCGCCCGTCACACTCGGCGCGGCAGACCGGATCGGTCCGCGCCGTCCGGACAGGACTCTTTGGATGGCCATGCACGACTCCACATTTCCGACTTGCGTCGACAAATTGGCGCAGTGACTCCTCGATCCTTCAGGCCTGATATTTGCCGGCAGTGTAGGGACCGCACACCGGTTCTCTTCACGGTGGCTGCGGGCTGCCGGGCCGCTTCCTGCGAGCGCCGCGTGGCGCATTGCGAAAGCGTGCGAAATTTAGTTGTGCCGAGGAATCTTAATACATGGTCTGCAAAAGTCCTAGAAACTTGATTTGATGACAGGCTTCTAATCCTGCTTTTATCGCCCTTATCCGGTTCGCTATACCGGCGGGACAGCCGCTGGCGGCTCAAGACGACGTGCGGGCCGACACGGCTTGCCAGGCCATTGCCACGGTGCTGAAACAAAGTGGACTCCAAATTGGCTTAGCAAAATATAGCCGTGTCGGCAGCGTTGCCGGCACGGCGGCACGGCCTGTGCGGCTACGGCGAGGCTTGCGGATTTTCTGAACGACGAGGTGCCGGAAACGCCCGCGCGCCTGCTGGCAGGTGGCTTGCGGCAGCCATTTGGGCGGCGCTGCGCGCGGCGTCCATCCAGATAATTTTCTTAACTCGGTTTGCGAAGACACTGAATTGCCTTTTGGCGCGGCCGTGGGCTAACGTACGGCCAGAGTCGGCACGGTTGGCGGCGCGGCCGGCATTGCCTGCGCCAGCGCCGGCGCCGTTGTGGAGCGGAGAGATTCGTGAACAGACGGTATTCGGAAGAACAGATCCGCAGCTACCTGGCCGAAGCGGCCAGCGGCGTGCCGGTGCGCGAGCTGTGCGCGCGCTATGGCTTCAGCGATGCCTCGTTCTATGGATGGCGCGCGCGCTACGGGGACCAGAGCCAGAACGATGCCCGCGACGGGCGCAAGCTGCGCGAACTGCAAGAGGAGAATGCGCGGCTTAAGAGTATGCTTGCGGACGCACTGCTCAAGCTCGAGCTGCTGCGCAACCGTACCGGCCGCCGCCAGGGCAACGGCAAGGATCGCTGAAGGCACGGCTGGTTTTTCCGCAACGCAATGCCGCGCACCATGGCTGTCGCCATGCCCTGCGCAGGCCCCTGGAGTACTGGTTTTGAAGAGGTTTGTTTGCAAGTGCGGCCTGCTGACGGCTGCCATCGTGGCAATTTCCCTGCACGCCACGTCGTGGGCAGCGAGTCCTGCCGCATCCGCAGCCGCCGCCGGAGGTACGCCGATGGTGGCGCCACCGCCGCCGCGGATGCTGGACGAAGCCACCGCCGTGGTCGAAGGCCCCGGTGGCACCTTGTCCGCATCGCAGCGCCAGCACTGCCAGGGCCTGCTGGACCAGATCGATGCGCTGCCGAAGGGGCCCCGGTGGTCCGAAGGCAAGTCGTCGGTGACCACGGCAGACGGCCGCACCTATCCGACACTGGAGCGGCAGCCGGATCGCAAGCGGCTGGAAGAGGCGTATCGGCAGGAGTGCACGCAGCAACGTCGCTGAGTGCGCAACCCCCGGGGCTGCAAGCCGTCGCCGACGGCTAGGACGCCGGGCCCCGGCACATCGCCATCGCGGGCGCGAATTCCGCGCCCGGATCAGCTTCGCGCGCAGGCCGCTGTGCGCCGCCGTCAAGGTCGGCATAGATCGAGGCAAGCCCGGCGGAGTCGATGATGCGCAGCCGCCGCTGGCGCACCGCGATCAGACCAACCGATGCAAAGCGCGACAGCAGCCGCGATACCGTTTCCAGCGTCAGGCCCAGCAGACTGGCGATATCGGCGCGCGACATCGCCAGCGTCAGCGTGCCGTCCTGCCGGCCATGGCGGCGTGCCTGCTCGCCGGCAAGGTCCAGCAGCAGCATGGCCAGGCGCTGCGGGGCTTTCATCGATCCCACGGCAACCAGCAGCACGCGCTCGCGCTCGGCGTTGCGGCGCATGACCGCCAGTGCGGCGATGCGGAAGGCCGGCGCAGCCATCAACTCGCGCAGCGATTCGACCGGCACCGCGCACACCTCGGAGTCCTGCAGCGCGATCGCCGCGGCACCGTGCTGTGGCGCTTCATGCGGTTCCAGTCCCAGCACATCGCCCGGCAAGGAAAAGCCGGTGACCTGGCGCCAGCCCAGCGGCGATTCGTAGACCTGCTTGGCGCTGCCCGTGCGCAGCGGATAGACCGTCAATGCCGGGCGTCCCTGGCGGACGACATAGTCGCCGGCGCGCAGGCTCAGGCGCTCGGGCCGCAGGCGCGTGCCGGCGGGCGCGGTGGCGGCGGCCGTCGCGGCTGCGCCACAGACGGGATGGAAAAGGCAAAGCGAACAGGCGGGGGCGCCGTGATCCGGCATGGGTATTTTGACGCAAGGGCAAGCGACAAGTCAGTATAAAACGCCGGCATCGCCAGCCAACTTGCTGCGATCTTCATTCTTTCGATTCCAGTGTTCAATATTTTCGCGATGGCGGGGGAGGCCCGGGCGTGGCGCCAGGGCAATCCGCGTGCCACATCCGCCTCACGGGAGGTCCATCCGGGGTGTGGTATGCTGCAACGCACAACAAAGGCACCCCGGGGGAGATTCCGTCATATGAGCAGGAGTCCTCATGACCAAGAGCCTAGCCGCTGACTGGCACGCACAACTCCGGCGCCTGAGCCGGGTGCAGGCCCGAACTGAAACTCAGGTGAAGTCCTGGCTGCGACGCCTCGATTCGCTGAACCCGCTGACACCGTCACGTCCGCAGGACGCGCCAGCCCGCCCACGCCGCTCGGCTGTTGCCCCCCTGACGACGCCCGCCACGCCGCCCGCGTGGTCACCCGCGAGGTCGCCCGCCACGTCACCCATCGCGCCGGACGAACTGCCCGGCACCTGGCAGGCACACCGGCTGCGCCTGGCGGCGCTGCCCGGCGAACTGGTGCCGCAGCTGTCCTATCACCTCTATATCCCGTCCAAGCGCCATCGCGGCCCGTTGCCGGTGGTGGTGCTGCTGCATGGGTGCCGGCAGACGCCCGATGCCCTCAGTGCCGGCACGCGCATGAACGCGCTGGCAGAACAGGAGGGCTTTATCGTCGCTTACCCGCAACAGCCGCTGCGGCGGCAGGTCCAGCGCTGCTGGCAGTGGTTCGACCTGAGCGCCGCCGAGGGCGGGCGCGAGGCGCAGGCCCTGGCGGCACTGCTCGATGCGCTGGCCGCGCGCCACGATGTGCGCGAGCGCGAGATCTACCTCGCCGGCATGTCCGCCGGTGCGGCCATGGCCGCGGTGGTGGCGCTGCGTTACCCCGGCAAGGTGGCCGCGGTGGCGATGCATTCCGGTGTCGTGATCGGCGCTGCCGACACGCCGCGCGCCGGCCTGCACGCCATGCGGCACGGTGCCACGGCCGAGCCGGCATGGCTGCTCGACGCCGCTGGCGTCACGCCAGGCGGGCCCGAGATGCCGGCGCTGGTGATCCACGGCCTCGCCGACGATGCGGTGCACCCGGTCAACGGCAGGCTGCTGGCGCGCCAGTTTCTCGCCTACAACGAGCTGGAAGACCGGCTTGCCGCGATTCCGGACGCAGGGCCCGACGCGGCGCCGGGCGAAGAACCCGGCCGCTGCCGCGAGTACCGCTTCGGCCGCTGGAGCCGCGACCTGGTCGCGCTGGTGGAGGTGGAAGGGCTGGACCACGCCTGGAGCGGTGGCGACGCCAGCTACGGCTTCCACAGCGACATCGGCCCCGACGCCAGCGCGATGATGTGGGATTTCCTGCGCCAGCACCGGCGTTGAGCCGTGACCACGCGCGCATGAAAAAAGGGACGGCAACTGCCCTCCATTTCTCTGCGTCTCAGGGCACCGCGCTTCAGCCGCGCGAACGGTCCTTGACGAACAGCGCCGTCACCATGCCCGGCACGCACAGAGCGACGACATCGCCGTGGTCGATGCTGGACTACCAATGCGCAGACGCGGCACCTGAACTGGAGAACTACGCTGACGCCTCTTCCGCCATCGCATCAATGCTCCGGCGTTGAACTCGGTCAGGCAATTTAGATCGAGCGCACGTATGTGCTCGACCATGAAATCGATGAAGACGCGATTGCGCGTGGGCAGGTGTTGCCGGCTCAGCTCGCAGATGTAATGCCCGCGGTCGTCGCAACCAGCAGGTCTTTGCTCGCAATGTGATCGCAGATCTGGTAGCCGGCCATCTGCGCAATGCACCATCCCCGCAGCAGCGCCTGCAGTACAAGGTCGGCATCGTTGAAGGTCATACGAGCCGCTGGCGTGTACTTGCGGACAATGCCGTCGACCTTGAATTCCCACGGCGGCATCATGCAGTCGGCCGGACAGGGCGACACGATCACACTCGCGTCCGCGCTGATCCAGCCTATCGCGTCGGACGATGTCCGCGTTCCGCACGGTGCCCGGTTCGTCCGGCAAGGCCTTCGGACTCGACAAGGCCGCAAGGGAGCCCCGCGAATGTGGAGCTATCAGAAAATCTGAGAGATTTCATCAATATTATTCGATTTTCTTTTTGAGTGCGGTGCCGCAAAGTCTGGGCAAGGAGTTAAACATGAATGCACGAGCGCCCCTGACTGCGCTGGCTCTTGCCGGTGCCTGGCCACAACCTTCTTTTGTTTCCACCGCCTCCGGCACCTCCGTTCCCTATGTGGAAGCTGGGAGCGGCGAGCCAATGGTATTCGTGCACGGGTCGCTGTGCGACTACCGCTATTGGGAGCCGCAGCTCGCTTCTCTGTCGAAGGCCTTCCACTGCCTCGCTCCGAGCCTGGGCCACTATTGGCCACAAACCAGTGCGAACGGACGCGGCGACTTCAGTTGGGAGGCGCACGTCGCGGAGATTGCGGAGTTCATCGATGCGCTCGGTCTGGGGCCGGTCCATCTGGTCGGCCACTCGCGTGGCGGTTGCATTGCGTTTCATCTAGCGTGTGAATACCCTCACTTGGTGAACACGCTCACGCTCGCTGATCCAGGCGGCCCACTTCAGGCAACGCCGCAAGCAGGGGCCGGCAAATTGCCGCTGGCCACCCATGCGTTGAGAGAGAAGGCTGCAGCACTGGTTGAGCAAGGCGAATTCGATGCCGGTCTGAATCTGTTCGTAGACTCGGTAACCATGCCTGGTTTTTGGAGCAAGAGTTCCCAGGGCTTCCGCAGGATGGCGCTCGATAATGCGCTCACACTGCCGAAGCAGCTGCGTGACCCGTTGCCCGCCTACACACGCGAAGCGGCCGGCGAAATCCGGTGTCGAACGTTGCTGATCGATGGGCAAAAGAGTCCGCGCATGTTCCGTGGCACGGTCGAGAAGCTTCAAGAATGGATCGTGCAAGCTAAGCGTCAGACAATTGCCGGAGCCTCTCACGGCATGAATATTGCCAACCCAGGCGCGTTCAATCGGGCGGTTGCCGAGTTGGCTGGCTAGAGAGGCCCTGTCTCGCAGAGTTCGTGGATCGAGCCGTTGATCGCCATCGTGACCGAGGAAATCCTGACGCGATTCCGGTTCGACCATCGAGTCGCTCGGCGGATGCAGGCGCGCATTGGCGTCGGTAAGCAGTGTGCCGCTATGGCAGGTGGCGCAGCGGCCGGCGCCTTCGGACACCAGCCTGCATATCGGCGAAAGCGCCTTCCACAAGGCAACGCTATTTCGTCCCGACCGGGTCCGAACGGGCGCCTGTTGCGAGTGGGTGATGGCGCTGCGCGCCCAGGGCGGCACGATGAAAGAAATCGCGCGCGAGCTCTCAGTCGACAATCGAACCGTACACAAGTCGTCACCGCGGGGGCATTCCCCGAGCGCGTCGGATACAGCGCGGGAGTGGCAGGCGCGGTGTGGCGGGTAAGTCCCAGGTTTGCGACCAACCACTTCGCAAAGGCCATAAAGATGCCAGATCGGCATTTTTGGCGGTGACTGAGCAATTCCCATGTCTTTGCTTTGTCCGAATCCGTTGCCATAATGGCGACAAAAAAGTGAAATCCGGGGCACAAAGCAGCGTGTAACGCGGGAGTGCGGGGTCAGATTTTCTGGGACGACATGGAATTCAAGCGATCCATTCAGGCAGTGGCCGCCACGCCGCGCGGCCGGCTGGCGACCCGCGTTGCCGGCGGCGTGGTTGCCGCGCTCGCGGTGTTCGGGCTGGCGGGCTATATCGGCGGACCGCCGCTGCTCAAATACCTGATCGAAAAGAACGCGACTGAAGCACTCGGGCGCAAGGTCACGCTGGGCAAGGCGCATGTGCGGCCGTTCGAACTGGCCGCCACGCTGTCTGACCTGACGATCTACGAGCGCGACGGCAAGACGCCTGCGGTGACGCTGGGCGAGGCCGAGGCCAATACTTCGGTGGCATCGCTGTGGCATCTGGCACCGGTGGTGGACAATCTGCACGTCGACCGCCTTGCCGTGCGCGTCGCGCGCGGCGCCGACGGGCGCATGACCTTTGCCGATGTCCAGGAAAAATTCGCAGCACTGCCGCCCAAGCCGGCCGATGCCAAGCCGGCGCGCTTCTCGGTCAACAATATTGCCGTGACCGGCAGCAGCTTCAGCTATGACGACAGGCTGCTCGACACCAGCCTGCGCGTCGACCACCTGACGCTGACGCTGCCGTTCCTGTCCAACCTGCCGCATGACGTCGAGATCGTGACGCGGCCGACGCTGAGCGCGCGGGTCAACGGCACGCCGCTGGCGCTCGATGGCGAGGTGCTGCCCTTCGCCGATTCGCGCCAGACCCGGCTCAATGTCAATCTCGACGGGCTCGACGTGACGCGCCTCATGGCCTTCGCGCCGCCGCTGCGCGATGCCGAGGTCAAGTCCGGCAAGCTTGATACGCGCCTGACGGTGGCGTTCCGCCAGCAGAAGGACACGCAGGAAATGCTGCTGATGGGCACGGCCGCGCTGCGCGATGCGGATATCCGCACGCGCGCGGGCCAGCCGCTGGTGAAAAGCGGCCGGCTGGCGCTGGACATTGCCCGGCTCGAGCCGCTGGCGCACCGGGCCCAGCTGCGTAGCGTGGAAATCGAAGGGCTGGGGGTGCAGGCGGTACGCCGCGCCGACGGCACGCTGAACCTGGCGACGGCGTTCCTGCCGCAGGCGGTAAGCAAGTCGACCGACGGCGTGGCGCCGGCCCCCGCTCCGGCTCCGGCTGCGGCGGCGTCCGCGCCCGCCGCGGCTGCTTCCGCTGCTCCTGCTCCTTCGGCTTCTGCCGCGCAAGCCGCGCCGGCCGGCCCCGCGGCCAAGGACCAGCCCTGGCGCTATGCGGTCGACCGCATCGTGGTAAAGCAGGCCAACCTCGGGTTTGAGGATGCGCTGGCGCCCTCGGGCCCGGGCAAGTTGGCGCTGGGCCCGCTCGACGCCGAGGTCAAGGGCTTTGCCGGCACCGAAGGCGACAAGCCGGCGCATATCGATGCCACCCTGACCGTGGCCGACGGCCAGACCCTGCACCATGCCGGTGACCTGCTGCTGCGCGACGGCACGCTGGCCGGCACGCTCGAGACCAAGGGGCTGCGGCCGCAGGGCTTTGCGGCGTGGTGGCCGCGCGAGCTGCGCAGCCAGTTCGGCGAGACCGCGGTCGATGCCGAGCTGCACTACCGCATGTCGTGGGCGGCGCCGCAGTTCCAGTTCGTGCTGGAAAAGTCCCGGGTGGAACTGGCGCCGCTCTATGTCGCCACACGCGATCCGGTGGTGATGCCGGCCGCGCCTACCGCCACCGCCAACACCGCCAACACCGCCAACACCGCGAATGAAGCCGCGAAGCAGGCCCCCCAGCGCGTCAGCCGTCGTGCGCGCGAACGCGCCGAGGCCGACCGTGCAGGCGCCAACCTGCCGCTGCTGCGCGCCGAGAAGCTGGTGCTCGACGATATCCAGTTTGACCTCGCGCGCCAGACCTTCGCGACCAGCCAGGTGACGCTGGCGCAGCCGCAGATCGCGGCCACGCGCGACCATAGCGGCCAACTGCTCGAAATGGCGCGGCTGTGGGCCAGCGAATCCGCCCAGCAGGCTCGCGCCACGCCGCGCAAGGCACCGGCCCCTGCCGCGAATGCCACGAATGGCGCTAGTGGCGCCAATGGCAGGAACGGCAGTGCCGCCGCAGGTGTCTGGCAAGCCAGGATCGGCAAGATCGCCGTCGACGGCGGCAGCGCGCGTGTGGCCGACTACCAGCCGGCCGAAGCCAACCGCGGCCGTCCGGTGATCCACCAGTTCCGCAATATCGCGCTCAACACCGGTGCCATTGCCTGGCCGCTGACGCCGGCGGCGGTGCCCGTGAAGCTGCATGCCGAATCCGGCAAGCGCGGCGTGATCGGCATCGACGGTACCGTCTTGCCTGCCATGCCGGCGAGCCGCCTGCAGCTGGACCTGCGCCAGGTCGAAATCGGGCCGCTGCAGCCGTACCTGGCCGACCGCCTCAACGCGGCGCTGCGTAGCGGCACGCTGACCGTCAAGGGCAAGCTCAATGTCGATGCGCCCACCGGCAAGCCGATCGCCGCGCAGTTTGCCGGCAACGTGCTGGCCGGCAACGTGCGCACGGTCGACCGTGTCAGCGGCGAGGATTTCCTGCGCTGGCGCTCGCTCGCGCTCTCGGGCATCGACTTCGCGATGGATGAGAGCAAGGGCCCGATGCGCGTCAGCCTGGGCAATATCGCGCTGTCCGATTTCTATGCGCGCGTGATCCTGAACGCCAACGGCCGCCTGAATCTGCAGGACGTGCTGGCCGGCGGCGCGGCCAAGGGCGAGGCGGCGCCGTCCACCAGCCTGACGCAGGCCAACCCGGCCTCGGCGCCGGCGACGCCGCCGGTGCAGGCCGGTGACACGCGCACCGCGCAGGTCGAGCAGAAGCCGGGCGGCCCCAAGCCGCAGATCCGCATCGGCGGCGTGTCGGTGAACCAGGGCAACATCAATTTCTCGGATTTCTTTGTCAAGCCGAACTACACGGCCAACCTGACTGGCATGAAGGGCTCGGTGTCCAAGGTGTCGTCGGGCGATCCCGCGCCTGCCGACCTGGTGCTCGACGGCCGCATCGACGACGATGCGCCGGTCACCATCAGCGGCAAGATCAACCCGCTGGGCGAACAGTTGTTCCTGGACATCGCCGCCAAGGCATCGGGGGTCGAGCTGACGCGGCTGACGCCGTACGCGGCCAAGTACGCCGGCTACCCGATCACCAAGGGCAAGCTGACCGTCGATGTCGCCTACAAGATCGAGAACGGCAAGCTGGATGCGAGCAACCACCTGTTCCTCGACCAGCTTACCTTCGGCGAGCGTGTCGACAGCCCGGACGCGACCAAGCTGCCGGTGCTGCTGGCGGTGTCGCTGCTGAAGGACCGCAATGGCGTGATCGACGTGAACCTGCCCGTCTCCGGCTCGCTGTCGGATCCGGAATTCAGCATCGGCGGCGTGATCGTGCGCGTGATCGTCAACCTGCTGACCAAGGCGATCACTTCGCCGTTCTCCTTGATAGCCTCTGCCTTCGGCGGCAGCAGCGAGGAGCTCGGCTACGTCGAGTTCGCGCCCGGCACGTCGACGCTGACGCCGGCGGCGAAGGAGAAGATCGGCAAGCTGGGCCAGGCGCTCAATGACCGGCCTTCGCTGCGGCTGGAAATCAGCGGCCGCATCGACCCGGCCACCGACGAAGCCGGCGCGCGCCGCGCGTGGCTGGATGCGCGCGTGGCCGAGCAGAAGCGGCGCGACCTGCGCAACAGCGCGCAGGCAGGCACCGAGGCCGGCGACGACGAGTCGGGCGTGCAGGGCGCCGAGATCAAGGTGTCGAAGCAGGAATACCCGAAGTACCTGGAAGAGGTCTACAAGCGCGCCTCGATGAAGAAGCCGCGCAATTTCGTCGGCTTTGCCAAGTCGCTGCCGCCCGAGGAAATGGAGAAGCTGCTGATGGCCAATGCCACTGTCTCCGAGGCCGACCTGAAGCGCCTTGCCGAGCAGCGGGCGCTGGTGGTCAAGCAGTCGCTGGAGCGCGAAGGCAAGGTGCCGGAGAGCCGGCTGTTCCTGACCGCGCCCAAGCTCACGGCCGAGGGCATCAAGGACAAGGGCGCGCCGAACCGGGTCGATTTCTCGATCCGGCAGTAGCCGTGGCCGCCGGCAAAAAACGGTATGATTCGGCCCGGACAATGTGTCATGACCGAATCTGGAGAATGTTTTGCAGGATCAACTTGAAGCGGCCGTTGCCTACAAGACCTGGGTGTGCGTGATCTGCGGCTGGGTCTACGACGAAGAACAGGGCTGGCCCGAAGACGGCATCGCCCCCGGCACGCGCTGGGATGACATCCCCGACGACTGGCGTTGCCCCGAATGCGACGTCGGCAAGGGCGAGTTCGCGATGATCGAGCTGTAATGCAAACGGCGCTTTGCAGCGCCGTCATGCATTGACTAGCCATGCCGCCGCAAAGGCGGCCGGCACAGGCCGGTGTGGTGACGTTGCGCGGCATAACGCCGGTAGCGCATCCGATACGGGTGAACGCTGCGCCACAGGGCCACCAGCACGGTAACAAGCAGCAGGGCCGCCATGATGGCGGCAAGCAGGGCGATCGACATGGCGGCCCTCCTCTTCGCGATTCGTGCGGATCGTGCAAAACCTGCCGGCCCGGCCTCCCGGGCCGGTATCAGATCAGCATCGGCAGCGCTTCCAGCACCAGCACCGCGACCAGCGCGCCGATCAGCGCTCCCATGGTCCGGCAACTGATACGCAGGTACTTGGCGGTCACCGGGATCGAACCCATGGCGATCACGCCCACCAGCGCCATCGGAATCAGGAATACAAGATCATGCGCGGTGAAGTGCATGGCGGTCTCCTGTCTCTCTCTTTTGTGATTCCAGTATAGGCAGTGTGTGCCGCGCGCAAGGCAGCGCGCATCGGGATTGTCCCGTAGTGTGCACAGCAGCCGGGCGTTCGCAGGTATCGTTACCGGCACTCCTGCGCCGATGGCGTTGCGCCACGCACGAAGCGGAAGTGTTTTTCGCCATGCCGGCAGCCTGATGGGAAGCGCGTGTCCTATGCTGATCAGAGACGCGGGCCCCGATCCCATCCATGTCGAAGGTCCCGCCGACTCAACTCAAGAGAGAGAGAGACGGAGGTGGCTATGGAACTTCACATGCGATCGCACCATTACGTGCGGCGCCAGCCGGACTGGACCGCGGCAGCGGTGTCGGGGCTGGCCGCGGGCGCGCTGCTGCTGGTGCTGGAACTGTTCTGGTCGTCGATGGTGTCGGGCGTCAATCCGTGGGTGGCCACGCGCATGATCGCGGCGATCGTGATGGGCCCGGACGAGCTGCAGACGTCGCTGTTCACCGTCGGCACGGCGGCCGCGGCACTGGCGATCCACTTCGTGCTGGGCGCGGTGCTTGGCATGATCCTGGCGGCGATCATCGCGCCGTTCACGCTGGACTCGAGCCTCGGCATGGCGATGCTGGCCGGCGCCATGTTCGGGCTGGTCGTCTACTTCTTCAATTTCTATGTGATGACGCGCGCGTTCCCGTGGTTTGTCGAGGTGCGTGGCTGGCATACGTTCATCGGCCACCTGATCTTCGGCGTGACGGCCGCGGCGTGCTACTGGAAGCTGGAAAGCAAGGACGTGTCGCACTGAGATGACGCAATGAGCCGCGGTGCTCAGCGGCCGAACCGAGACATTTTTCAACCCGGGGATCGTGCCCGAACGGCACGGCAAGACGCATGCACGTTTCCTGCGCGCTTTGGCCATTACACGGGGCCGCGCGCGACCATGGCGGTGGCATGGAGCCGAAGGGTTCCTGCCGCCGCTTTTTCTGGGCGGACCGCTTGTGCATGGAGGCACGCATTTGCCCGCCATGTCGCCTTGCAGTGACCTGACGGCATGCACTAGTCTTATCTAACCTTGCGTGACTTCCGCATCCCTCGCCGCGCGCGAGGAGGAGGGTGGTTATGGCGTTGGCCATTGCACTCGTCGTCATCGTCGTCGCTTCGGTGCTCTTCCATTTTCTGAGCCCGTGGTGGGCGACCCCGCTGGCGTCCAACTGGAAGCAGATGGACGACACGCTGACCATTACCCTCGTCATCACCGGGATATTCTTCGTCGTCATCAACCTGTTCGTCGGCTACATCGTCTGGCGCTACCGGCACAATGCGCCGCATCCCAACGGCGGCACTGGCCACCGCGCCGCCTACGAGCCGGAAAACCGCAAGCTCGAGTGGTGGCTGATCGGCGGCACCACCCTGGGCGTGGTGGCGTTGCTGGCGCCGGGCCTGTTCGTCTACGCCGACTACGTGCGCCCGCCGCGCGAGGCGATGGTGCTGGAGGTGGTGGGCCAGCAATGGTCGTGGGGGTTCCGCTTTCCGGGCAAGAGCGGCGAGCTGGGTGCTTCCGACCCGCGCTTCATTACCGGTTCCAATCCGCTGGGCCTTGACCCGGACGACCCGCGCGGGCAGGACAACATCGTCATCGTGGGGCCCGAGGTACACCTGCCGCTGAACAAGCCGGTGAAAGTGCTGCTGCGCTCCAAGGACGTGCTGCATGATTTCTATGTGCCGCAGTTCCGCGCGCGCATGAACATGGTGCCGGGCATGGTGACGTCGTTCTGGTTCACGCCGACGCAAACGGGACGCTTTGAAATCCTGTGCGCGCAGCTGTGCGGCGTGGGGCACTACAACATGCGCGGCATCGTGGTGGTGGACGAACCCGCCGCGTACGACGCCTGGCTGGCGAAGCAGCAGACCTTTGCCATGGCGCTGGCGAAGGCGGCGGCACCGCCGGCCGCCATGGCCGCCGCAGCGCCGGGCGCCGCCAGCGACGCCGGCGTGGTGGAAAAGGGCCGCGCGCTGGCGCAAAGCAAGGGCTGCGTCGCATGCCACAGCATCGACGGCAATCCCGGCGTGGGCCCGACGTGGAAGGGCCTCTACGGCAAGACCGAGACCTTTGCCGACGGCAGCAGCGCCGCGGTCGACGACGCCTTCCTGCACAAGGAGATCACCGACCCGCACGCGCGCCTGGTGAAGGGCTTCGGTCCGGTGATGCCGCAGCTGCCGATGAGCGAGGACGAGACCGCTGCGCTGATTGCGTATATCAAGTCGGCGGGAACCGGCGCCCCCGCACCGGAGGTCGCGGCGCCGGGCGCGCCCGCTGCCGCCACCAGCGCCGCCACGACCGCGGCAGCCGGCACGGCCGCGCCCGCGCCAGCCCCTGGCGCTGCCTCGGGCACCTATACGACCTCGACCGCGGTGGCCGTGCCGCCCGGCGCGGCGCCCGCGCCGCCACGCAAGTGAGGAGACCCGCATGGCTTACGCCGACGATGCAGCCCATCACGCGCCGCAGAGCTTCTGGACCCGCTACGTCTGGAGCCAGGACCACAAGGTGATCGCCGTGCAGTACACCATCGTGGCGATCGTGGTGGGTCTGGTGGGCGTGGCGTTGTCCAACCTGATGCGGATGCAGCTGGGTTTTCCGGGGCGTTTCGAGTTTATCGACGTCAACCGCTATTACCAGTTCGTCACCATGCACGGCATGATCATGGTGATCTACCTGCTGACCGCGCTGTTCCTGGGTGGCTTCGGCAACTACCTGATCCCGCTGATGGTGGGGGCGCGCGACATGGTGTTCCCCTTCCTCAACATGCTCAGCTTCTGGGTCTACCTGCTGTCGGTGATCGTGCTGCTGGCCAGCTTCTTCGTGCCGGGCGGGCCCACCGGCGCCGGCTGGACGCTGTATCCGCCACAGGCCATCCTGCCCGGCACGCCGGGGCATGACTGGGGCATCATCCTGATGCTGGTGTCGCTGGCGATCTTTATCGTCGCGGCGACGATGGGCGGCCTGAACTACGTCACCACCGTGCTGCAGGCACGCACCGAGGGCATGACGCTGCTGCGCATGCCGCTGTCGGTGTGGGGCATCTTCATGGCCACCATCCTGGCGCTGCTGGCGTTTCCGGCGCTGTTCGTGTCCGCGGTGATGATGCTGCTGGACAAGACCCTGGGCACCAGCTTCTTCATGCCCGCGATGGTGTCGATGGGCCAGCAGCTCACCTACAAGGGCGGCAGCCCGCTGCTGTTCCAGCACCTGTTCTGGTTCTTCGGCCACCCCGAGGTGTATATCGTCGCGCTGCCGGCGTTCGGCATCGTCTCCGACCTGGTCAGCGTCCATGCGCGCAAGAGCATCTTCGGCTATCGCACCATGGTGTGGGCGATCCTGGCGATCGGCGTGCTGTCGGTGGTGGTGTGGGCGCACCATATGTTCGTCAGCGGCATGAACCCGTACTTCGGCTTCTTCTTCGCCACCACCACGCTGATCATCGCGGTGCCAACGGCAATCAAGGTGTACAACTGGGTCATCACGCTATGGCGCGGCGACATCCATTTCTCGGTGCCGATGCTGTTTGCGATCGCGTTCATCAGCACCTTTGTCATCGGCGGGCTGACCGGGCTGTTCCTGGGCAATGTCAGCGTGGATATCCCGCTGTCGAACACGTATTTCGTGGTGGCGCACTTCCACATGGTGATGGGCGTGTCGCCGATCCTGGTGGTGTTCGGCGGCATCTACCACTGGTATCCCAAGGTGACGGGGCGCATGCTCAACGACACCATGGGCCGCGTGCATTTCTGGATCACCTTCATCGGCACCTACGCCATCTTCTTCCCGATGCACTATCTCGGCGTGCTGGGCATGCCGCGGCGCTACTACGCTTGGGAGAACTACGCCTTCATCCCCGAATCCGCGCACGTGATGAACATGTACATCTCGGTGGCGGCCTTCGTGGTCGCGACGGCGCAGTTGCTCTTTGTCTACAACCTGGTGTGGAGCCTGCGCCATGGGGACAAGACTGATGGCAATCCCTGGCGCGCGGCCTCGCTGGAGTGGCAGACGCCGCAGACGCCGCCGGTGCACGGCAACTGGGGCCCGCACCTGCCGGTGGTGTACCGCTGGGCCTATGCCTACAGCGTGCCGGGCGCGCCCGAGGACTTCATCGCGCAGAATGCGCCGCCCGAAGCGGGTGGATCGGAGCCTGAACCCCACGCCAGCCGCGGAGCCGTAGCATGAACGCCGACGCCGTCTACAAGGTCAGCCGCGACGACTTCGGCGGCAACCCCTCCGGCGAGAATGCCGCGCACCGCCACCCGCGGCGCCGCTCGCCGGCAAGCACCGGCCTGTGGGTGTTCATGGGGGTGGTCACGTCGCTGTTTGGGCTGTTCCTGACCGCTTATGCGCTGCGCATGGACAGCCCGGACTGGCACCGCATCGCGCTGCCGTGGCAGGTGTGGCTGTCCACCGCCCTGCTCGCCGCCGGCAGCGCGGCGATGGAGGTGGCGTCGCGCGCGGCGCGCCGCGGCAGCATGGGCGTGGCGCGGCTGGCGCTGCGCCTCGGCGGCCTGGGCGCGGCCGCCTTCGTGGTTTCGCAGCTGTGGGCCTGGCAGGCGCTGGGCGCGATGCAGGTCATGCCGGCCGGCAATCCGGCGGGCAGCTTCTTCTACCTGCTGACCGCCATGCACGGCCTGCACGTGCTGGGCGGGCTCGTGGGCTGGGGCTTCGCGGTTGCCGCGCGCGGCAGCGGCGAAGTTGCCGTGCTGCGCATGCGGCTGTGCTCGCGCTACTGGCATTTCCTGCTGGCGGTATGGGTGGTGCTGCTGGCGGCGCTGGGCTGGCTCACGCCCGAGCTGGTGCGCTATCTCTGCGGCACGGCCTAGGACGGGCACGCACGCGCAAGAGGAGGAGAGCGGCATGTCAACGCAACTGTCTTCACCGTCGGCCACGCCGCCCGCGGCTCCGCCACTTGGCGGGGTGCGCGGCCTGCTGGCCGACTGGTCGTCGGACCAGCAGGCCTTCAAGGTGTCGTGGGGCAAGACCATGATGTGGATCTTCCTGCTGTCCGACACCTTTGTCTTCAGCTGCTTCCTGACCGGCTATATGTCGGTGCGGATGGCGACCACGGTGCCATGGCCGAATCCCAGCGAGGTATTCGCGCTGCACGTGGGCGGCGCCGATATCCCGCTGCTGCTGATCGCTATCATGACTTTCGTGCTGATCACCAGCAGCGGCACCATGGCGATGGCCGTCAACTTTGCCTACCGGCGCGCGCGCCGGGAATGCGCGCTGCTGATGCTGGTGACGGCGCTGTTCGGCATGCTCTTCGTCGGCATGCAGGCGTTTGAATGGACCAAGCTGATCGTCGACGAGGGCGTGCGGCCGTGGAGCAACCCGATGGGCGCGGCGCAGTTCGGCTCGACGTTTTTCATGATCACCGGCTTCCACGGCCTGCACGTGTCGTGCGGCGTGATCTACCTGCTGGTGGTGGCCACGCGCGTGCTGCGCGGGCGCTACGAAGCCACCGGCAACTACCAGATCGTCGAGATCGCCGGGTTGTACTGGCACTTCGTTGACCTGGTCTGGGTATTCATCTTTGCGTTGTTCTATCTCTGGTGAGGGCGGCCATGGCATCGACTCCCGCATCCCCCGCAGGCTCCACGACGCCCGCGCAGCCGGCCGCGCACGAGTCCGGGCATGCCGGCGCGCATAGCGGCCAGCAGCATCCCATCGGGCTGTACCTGAAGATCTGGTTGTTGCTGTTCGTGCTGTCGACGCTGTCCTACCTGGTCGACTATTTCCACGTCACCGGCTACCTGCGCTGGACGCTGATCCTGGTGTTCATGGCGCTGAAGGCGGGGCTGATCGTGGCGGTGTTCATGCACATGGCATGGGAACGCATGGCGCTGATCTGCGCCATCCTGGTCCCGCCGCTGTGCCTGCTGGTGCTGGTCTGGCTGATGGCGGAAGAAGCGAACTATACGTTCCTGACGCGCGGCATCTTCTTCCGCTGACGGGGAGGGCGCCGCCGGCTCCGGGAGGGAGCCGGCGGCAGGCCGCCTCAATGGCTGTTGCCGTCGTTCGGCTTCAGACCTGGGTGATGAACTTGGTCACAAGGTAGCCGTCGAACGTCTCCAGGCCGCCCTCGCTGCCGATGCCCGAGTCCTTGATGCCGCCGAACGGCGTCTCGGCCAGCGCCATGCCGAAGTGGTTGATGTTGACCATGCCCGCTTCCAGCCCGTTGGAAACTTCCGTTGCGGTCTTCAGCGAGTTGGTAAACACATACGAGGCCAGGCCAAAGGGCAGGCTGTTGGCGCGGCGCAGCACCTCGGCGGTGTCCTTGAAGCGCGTGACCGGCGCCACCGGGCCGAACGGCTCGTCGGTCATCAGGCGCGAATCGTCGGGCAGGTCGGTCACCACGGTCGGCGCGAAGAAATAGCCCTTGTCGTTGCCGAGGGCGCTGATGCGCGAGCCACCGGCCACCACCTTGCCGCCGCGCTGGCTGGCATCGTCCAGGAACTGCTCCATCGACAGCACGCGGCGCTCATGCGCCAGCGGGCCCATCTGGGTGCCGTCGTCCAGGCCGTTGCCCACCTTGATCGAGCCGATCACCTCGGTAAAGCGCGCCAGGAACTTGTCGTAGGCCTTCTCCTGGACATAGAAGCGCGTCGGCGACACGCACACCTGGCCGGCATTGCGCAGCTTGAAGCGCGCCAGCATCTCGGCGGCGGGCTCGATGTCGGCGTCGTCGAACACCAGCACCGGCGAATGCCCGCCCAGCTCCATGGTCACGCGCTTCATGTGGGCGCCGGCCAGCGCGGCCAGCTGCTTGCCCACCGGCACCGAGCCGGTGAACGAGATCTTGCGCACGATCGGCGATTCGATCAGGTAGGTCGACACTTCGCTGGGCACGCCCCAGACGATGTTCAGCACCCCCGGCGGCAGACCGGCGTCATGGAACAGCTGCGCCAGCGCCACCACCGCGCTGGGCGAGTCCTCCGGGCCCTTCAGGATCAGCGTGCAGCCCGCACCGACCGCGGCCACGATCTTGCGGATCGCCTGGTTGAACGGAAAGTTCCACGGCGTGAATGCGGCGCAGACCCCGATCGGCTCGCGCACCACGATCTGCCGCACATTGGGCTGGCGCGGCGGAATCACGCGGCCGTAGATGCGGCGGCATTCCTCGGCGTGCCAGTCGGCATGCTCGGCGCAGACCATGATTTCGCCGATGGCTTCGGCCAGCGGCTTGCCCTGGTCCAGCGTGATATTGCGGCCGATCTCCCTGGCGCGCTCGCGGGCCAGCTCGCCCACGCGGCGCAGGATCTTGCCGCGCTCCAGCGGCGAGGACTTCTTCCAGCTCTCGAACGCGCGCTGCGCGGCGGCGAGCGCGCGGTCCAGGTCGGCGCGGGTCGCGTGCGGCAGCTTGCCCAGCACTTCCTCGGTGGCCGGATTGATGACGTCCTGCTCGCGCCTGTCGCCTCCCTTGATGAATTCACCGTCGATATAGAGGGCGAGATCCTGGTACATGCGTGTTCTCCTTGGTGGCGTTCGATGGGCGAAGGGCAAGGCCGCGGCGGCGGGCAACCCCGCGGCCGCGGCCGTCAGTGAAAACGCAAGCTTACCGCGACTGCGGCGATCATGCAGTGCACGCTGCGCCGGGGGGGGGGGCGGGCGCAGGCAGGGAGGAAAGTGCGGCACCCGTCCCCCGCCGGCGCGAGGGAGCTATGGGCCGGAGCGGACTGCGCCCGTGGGCGCTCAGGCCAGGTCGCGCGGCCGGGCGGCCGGGGTGGCGCCGGTGCGGGTGGCTTCCACCACCAGGATCACCAGCAGCGTGATCAGCGTCAGGCTGAACACGGCATAGCCGATGCTGTCGCCCTCGATGGCGCCGCATAGGTCGGGCTGGTGCAGACCATGGTGCCGGCGGACATGCCGGTGTAGTGCATGCCGCAGACCGCCACGCCCATCACCACCGCCGCGGCCAGCTGCTTGCCGCCCGTCTTCACCGTGGTGGCCAGCCACAGCGCCACTACCGACACCACGACGGCGATCACCGCCGACAGTGCGATCACGCCCAGGTCCCAGTCAAAGCCAGGGCTGCGCGTCGTTGTCGTCCGCACACGCCTCAGGGGCGTGTACGCCATGTCATCGCGATATCGCCGGTCTATGTGTGGTTGACCACATAGACGTGACCCCCCCGGTGCCGCGCCCTGTAGAATTTGTCGGACCTATACCTAAACCCCCTAAACCGTCTTCACGTGCGCGCCATCCGGCTTCTTCTGCTGGTCATGATGCTGGCCTTCCTGCCTCTCCAAGGCTGGGAGGATGCGGTCGCGCACACCGTGTCGGAGGACGCCACGGCCAGGGCCGCCGAGGCCGAGTTCGCAGAGCGCGGCGACGCCGGCCACCCCATACCATCTTCGGAAGCCGCCGAGCCGTCGGAGCAGCCCGGCCCCGATCCTTTCGAGCAGCTGTTATCGCCCTCCCCGCTATATCCCGCGGCCTGTGCGGGTAGTTCCAGCCGGCCGCATTACACCGACGGGCCACGGCCCGGTCCCGACCTGCCACGCCTGCCGCGTCCTCCACGCGGCTGATCCCTCACCGTGAGCGGTGTGCGCGATCGCGTTCGGCGTCCTGGCAACAATGATCGTGGCCTAGTTCTCGCGCCAGCGTGAATTGTGCCCTCGATGCGGGTGCCGCCGGGCTGGTGGCCTCGCCCACGCGAACGGCACTACTTTCCGGTCATTCCAGTCATTCACCCATCGAAAGCGCATCGCGGCGCCTCAGTCCGTAAGCTGATGCCAGCGAGACCAATGCCCCGGCGCTGAGCGCGCTGGCACGGGTTCTCTGATATGGAATCATCAATGCAATCGATCCTGCTTCAACCAGGCATGCCAGCGTGGCGGGAAACGCTGGCACGCTGCCGCCATGACTGCCATCACACGCCAGGCTGGTACGTAGCAGCAGAGCGCAGTGAGCGCGGCAGTGCGGCTGCCGTCCATGTCACCGACGGATCCCGCGACTTGCTGGTTCCGCTCGTGTGCCGGCCGCTTACCAATGTCAGTTGGGACGCCACCTCGGCCTACGGTTACGGAGGACCGGTGGTGAGCCACGGCGCACCGGCCGGGTTCGCCGACGAGGCGCTTGGCGCCGCGCTGGCGTTGCTGCGCCGTGAAGGCTGCGTGTCGTGGTTTATCCGCATGCACCCATTGCTGAATGCGGACTGGCAGAGCCGCTTCGGGTTGGTGGTCGAGCAAGGGGCCACCGTCTCGATCGACCTCACGAAGAGCCCGGAGCGGCTGTGGCAGGAAACCCAGGCGCGCCACAAGCGCGGCATTAACCGCGCCCGCCGCGCTGGCGTCACCGCACGGCTAGATACTGACTTCGCCACGCTGCCGCGGTTTATCCGGCTCTACAACGAAACCATGACGCGGTTAAATGCGTCAGCGTATTACTTCTTCGACGCGCAATACTACCGGACCCTGGTGCGATCCCTCGGCAGCGACCTGTTGCTGTTCGTGGCCGAAGAGGACGACTGCGTCATCGGCGGGGCATTGTTCACCGTGTCACGCGAGTCGGGCATCATGCAATACCACCTCGCAGGCTGGGATTGGGAATACCGTCATCGCCAGCCGTCAAAGACGGTGATCCATGCCGCGCGCGAATGGGGCCGGCTTAACCGCATGAGCTGCCTGCACCTGGGCGGCGGATTGGGTTCGGCGAACGATTCTCTGCAGGAATTCAAGCTAGGTTTTTCGCCTGACACGCATGTGTACCGGACGCAGCGCGTGGTTGTGGATCCTGAGCGCTATGTGGCGCTGTCCGGCGGCGACGAATCCACGCTGGACGAACTGGACGGCTACTTCCCGGCGTACAGGCGCCCGGGGGGGCGTTTCGGGCCAGCGCTGCCGTCGACGCTTGTGGCGAGACCATCCCGCCAGGCGAAGCCTGAAGCAAGCGATGGCGGCAGGGGCAATGCAGATTGCCTAGTTGAGGAGGTGTGATTGTGAGGGGGCGTGATTGCCGGCTTCGGCGGGAAGCTGATCGCTGGCGCGGCGGAGCGTGATTACGCCGGCGACTTTGCCATACCGCGCCACCCGCCGATGCTTGCTGAAAGCCATTCGAAAGATCAGCCTGTCATCCTGCAACCGCTGGCACTCCCTCCCGGCACACGCGCCGGCACACACCAGCGCGTCTTAACGGCCGCGCCTTGCCCTGACGCAAGCGCGCGCCGTCTTATTCGCCAGGCCAATAGCAACCCTCATCCAGCCTGCGCCGACCACCACTTCCAATACGAACGGCATTGCGAGCAGATGCATCACATCATGATGTATTGAAGCAGCCCATTCTGTCAAAAAACCCCTTATTTAAAGGGTATATCGGTAAATACCCGTAAACAAAGACAAATGAAAGGCACCTGAAAGATCACCTCTTTAAGGTTCGATCCATCCGTCGGAAACCATGCCCACGGCATGCCGCGTTGCGCAGAGCCAGCGCACGTCCCGGCCTTGCATTTCATGAACTTTGAGGAGAATCGTTTTGCGCATACGCAGCCAAAAGGACTTTGCCTCCGGCCTGATGTTTATCCTGGTCGGTCTGGGCTTTTCCTGGGTCGCACGCGGCTATTCCATGGGAACGGCCGCAAAGATGGGACCCGGATATTTCCCCTTCCTGCTGGGCCTGGTGCTCGCCGTGCTGGGCGCGGTAGTGCTGCTCGGCTCGCTCTCGTCCAGGGGCGAGGAAGACCACCTTGCCCGCTGGGACCTGAAGACCCTGCTGTGGATCCTGGGTTCGGTAGTGCTGTTCGGCCTGCTGCTCAAGCCGCTCGGCATGGTGCTGTCCGTGTTCGTGCTGGTGCTGGTGTCGTCGATGGCGAGCCATGAATTCAGCTGGAAGGGCGCGTTGCTCAACGGCGTAGTGCTGGTGCTGATCAGCCTGGGTGCGTTCGTGTACGGCATCAACCTGCAGATGCCGGTGTGGCCGGCTTTCCTGGGCAGCTAAGGAGTCGCAAACCATGGAATTGTTTGACCATCTTGCGCTGGGCTTCTCCACGGCCCTGTCGCTGCAGAACCTGGCCTACGCCTTCCTCGGCTGCGTGCTGGGCACGCTGATCGGCGTGCTGCCTGGCCTGGGGCCGCTGGCTACCATCGCCATGCTGCTGCCGATCACCTACACGCTGCCGCCGGTGGCCGCGCTGATCATGCTGGCCGGCATCTACTACGGCGCCCAGTACGGCGGCTCGACCACCGCCATCCTGGTGAACCTGCCGGGCGAATCGTCGTCGGTGGTGACAACCATCGACGGCTACCAGATGGCAAGGCGGGGACGGGCGGGCGTGGCGCTGGCCACCGCCGGCCTGGGTTCGTTCTTCGCCGGCTGTGTGGCCACGCTGATCCTGGCCGCGTTTGCCACGCCGCTGTCGGAAATCGCGTTCAAGTTCGGTCCCGCCGAATACTTCTCGCTAATGGTGCTGGGCCTCATCGGCGCCGTGGTGCTGGCTTCCGGCTCGCTGCCCAAGGCGATCTCGATGATCGTGCTGGGCCTGCTGCTGGGCCTGATCGGAACCGACGTGAACTCGGGCGCCGCGCGCTTCTCGTTCGACGTGCCGGAGCTGACCGACGGCATCGACTTCGTGGCACTGGCCATGGGCATGTTCGGCTTCGCGGAAATCATCGCCAACCTGGAGCAGAAGGAAGCCCGCGAGACCTTCACCAACAAGGTCACAAACCTGTTCCCGACCAGGGACGACTTCAAGCGCATGATCCCCGCAGTGCTGCGCGGCACGGCGCTGGGTTCGGCGCTGGGCATCCTGCCTGGCGGCGGTGCGGCACTGGCATCGTTCGCGGCCTACTCGCTCGAGAAGAAGACCTCCAGGTTTGCGCACGAGTTCGGCAAAGGTGCGATCGAAGGCGTGGCGGGTCCGGAATCGGCCAACAATGCAGCGGCGCAGACTTCGTTCATCCCGCTGCTGACGCTGGGCATTCCGCCCAACGCGGTGATGGCGCTAATGGTGGGCGCGATGACCATCCACAATATCCAGCCCGGCCCGCAGGTGATGACCAGCAACCCGGCGCTGTTCTGGGGCCTGATCGCCTCGATGTGGATCGGCAACCTGATGCTGATCATCCTGAACCTGCCGATGATCGGTATCTGGGTCAAGCTGCTGACCGTGCCGTACCGCTTCCTGTACCCGGCGATCCTGACGTTCTGCTGCATCGGCGTCTACTCGGTCAACAACCAGACCTTCGACGTGTTCATGGCTGCGGGCTTCGGCATCATCGGCTACCTGTTCCTGAAGCTCAAGTGCGAGCCGGCGCCGCTGCTGCTGGGCTTCGTGCTGGGGCCGATGATGGAAGAGAACTTCCGCCGCTCGCTGCTGCTGTCGCGTGGTGACTTCACGGTGTTCGTGACGCGCCCGCTGTCGGTCGGCCTGCTGATCGCGGCTGCCGCGCTGGTGGCGGTGGTGGCCCTGCCGTCGATCAAGGCCAAGCGCGAAGAAGCGTTCCAGGAAGAATAGCGCCGCGCGTGCTGCCCCGGGAATGCGCCGTCGGAACGGTTCACCCCAGGCGGCGCATCACAACGCAAGCGTTCCGGGGTGCCTCTGTGCACCCCGTTTTTCTTTGGCTGGGCCGCACGGCCCGCCATCACGACAAGAGAGTGCCCGACTGCGGCAGCAGTCATGGGCTGCGCATGATGATCAGGATTCCCGCACCGTCGGGTGCGCCGACAGCGCCCATGAAACCGCCAACCCTTGACCGGTTTTTCTCACGTATCTACGTCCTCAAGCTCGTGCAGTCGAGTCCTTCGACGGTGCTGAGCCTGGTCGAACGCCTGCGCGAACGCGGCATCGACAAGAACATCCGCTCGCTGCGGCCGGTGCTGCGCAGCCTGATGATGGCGCGTGCCATTACCGCCGAGCTGGTCGAAGGCTGCGGCCGCGTGTACTGCATCACGGAGCGCGGGCGTGCCGAACTGGAGCAGTACATCTCGCACCTTGCGGTGCTGAAGGCGGAGCTGGCGCCGGACGAGGGCGAGCAGCCCTGAGCGTCATTCCCTGGTGAAGATCTCCAGGAAATGCTTGCTCGGGTCCTCGAAATAGATCCGGCGGCCGCCATCGTCGGTACTGACCTGTTCCGGCCGGCGGCGGTACGGGTCGGCCCAGTACATCAGGTTGCGCGCGCGGATGCGGGCAAAGCTCTGGTCGAACTCGGCGTCGCTCAGCAGGAAGGCGTAGTGCTGCAGGGCAACATCGCCTTCGGCGTCCATAAAGTCCAGCGTGACGCTGTTGTCGAGCCGGACGGCAAGAAATGGCCCGAACGGCACTGCCGCCGGACGACCCAGTATCTCGCAGAGGAAGTCGGCCGATACCTTCTTGTCATGGGAAAACACGATGGTGTGATTGAGCTGGATAGCCATGTCCGCAATCTCCCAAAGCTGTGTGGAGGGAGCAGCGCGTCATCATGGCACGGCGCATGCCACGGCGGACATGCGCGCCACGCGCGTCCCACGCCGATAGCGTACAGGTTTTGGCGGCTGAATGTCGCCCGCAATAAGCACAGGCCGGTCCAGTGGACCGGCCTGCGGCGCCTGCCCGCGCGCCTGGCTCGGGCAGGATCATGCTTGCTGCGTTATTGCGATACCAGCTCCAGGCCGGCCTGCGACTCGTCATCGCCGCGTGCCACCAGCACCTTGATCTTGTTCGGCACGGACGCGCCGACGCCGTCAGTCGGAATGGTGGTGATCAGCCAGTCGGCGTTGTTGGCCAGCGTCAGCGTGCCAGAATCAAAGATCACGGTCTTGGTGCCCGCCGTGGTAATACGCAGCCGATAGGTGCCGCCGTCCATGTCGACCGAATCGGACCCGGAGGCCGGCGATGCTTGCTTGTAGCCCACGTTGCTGAAGTTCGGGCCGACCGAATTGAGGTCGACCGCCGGCATGGTCAGGTAGAAATCGACGTTCTGCGCATTGAACGAAGCGTTCAGCGTGCGCACGCGCGCCTTGTGCGAGAACAGGCCCTTTTCGAACGGATCGTCGATCTGCAGCACCTCGGCGCCGGTCGCGCCTGGCAGTGCGACCACGGTGTACTTGTGGCCGGTGGCTGCCACGATGGTGGTGCGGCCGAGTTCGGTCTGCGTGCCGGCAGTGTTGAACGAGATCAGCTGGTTGCCGGTTTCGACGTTGAAGTAGGTCGAGACAAACTTGTACGGCTTGTTGGTGAAGCTGGTCAGCGCGCCGTTCTGCAGGATGTCGACGTTGGGGCCGCCGGTGACCGCATGGATTGCGCGGACGCTCGGCTTGCTCAGGCCGATGCGATCGTCGATACCGTCATCGCCGCCGCCGCAGGCGGACAGGATTGCCGTTGCGGCCAGCGCAAGGCCGAATATAAGACTGGACTTGGATCGGAACATGGGTCACCTCTTACCGTTGGACTCGAGACGAGCTGGCCCATGCCGCGCGGCGGGTGCGCCGGTAGCTGGCCAGTTGGCTTTCTGCATGGACTGCAGGCGCGGCGTACGCGCGTGCCGGGATGCAACTGCCGTGATGCAACGATAGGTATGAAGTGTGGTGCGAGACAGGCGCGCGCTTCCGAATTCCCTGTCGGAGGAATCCCACAAGACGCGGTGGCCACAATGCGTCCGAAATACGGCAAAGCGTGCCGGCTATAGGTTGGCGGCGGCCGGCCCGAAGCGCCGACTTGTGCGGGCCTGCGGCAACTACTGTGTAACCGGTTGTTGCAACCGGCGTGTCGACGCCATTGACCCCGTCATTAAGGCAAGGGTTTTGGCGCGATCGGGCTCATCGCTAAGGCAGTGACATCATGACCTGGTTGCGCCCGTTGCGCTTGGCCTGGTACAGCCCCGCATCGGCGACCTCCACCAGCCGGCTCGACGGCTCACCGGCCTGCGGCACCAGCAGCGCGCCGCCGATGCTGACGGTCACGCAATCGCTGGTGGGCGAGCCGCTGTGGGCGATGGCAAGGTCCTGCACCGCGCGCCGTACTTTCTCGGCCAGCAGCCGCACGCCGCCGGGCGAGGTGCCCGGCAGCACCATCGCGAACTCTTCGCCGCCGAAACGCGCGGGCAGGTCCGATGCCCGCGTGCAGTTGTCCCTGATCACCGCGGCCACGCGCCGCAGCACGTCGTCGCCGGCGACGTGGCCATAGGTATCGTTGTAGGCCTTGAAGGCGTCGACATCGATCATCAGCAGCGCCAGCTGCGTCTGCTCGCGCTGCGCTCGGCGCCATTCCGCGCCGAGGTATTCGTCGAAGTAGCGGCGGTTGGACAGCCCGGTGAGGCCGTCCGAGTTGGTCAGCCGCTGCAGTTCCAGGTTGGTCTCGAGCAGTTGCTGCTGGCTTTGCCGCAGCGCACGGTAGGCTTCGTCGCGCTGCAGCAGGTTCAGGTACGAGCGCGAGTGGTAGCGGATGCGCGCGACCAGCTCGATGCTGTCGGGCAGCTTGACCAGGTAGTCATTGGCGCCGGCGGCGAAAGCCGCGCTCTTCATCGAGGCCTCTTCCTTGGTCGACAGCACGATGATGGGGATATCGTGCGTGGCGGCGTTCTCGCGGTAATGGCGAACCAGCGTCAGGCCGTCGACGCCCGGCATGACCAGGTCCTGCAGGATCACCGTGGGCCGGGTGCGCTGCGCCACGGCAACGGCTTCGCCGGGCTGCGAGCAATAGTGGAAATCGATGTCGGGCTCGGTGGACAGCGCACGGCGCACCGCTTCGCCGACCATGGCCTGGTCGTCCACCAGCAGCACCATGACCTGGTAGTCCGATGCGTTAGAGGCGAGGGCAGGGTGTTGGGAGTTCATGCTGTAATCCTGGGGTGTTGCGCTCCCGGGCCGGGCCCGGGACGTGTTCTGGCAGTATGGCGGCGCTCACGGCAGTGGCGCGGCCAGGCCGGTGCGGCCGCACGCCTGCACCAGCCGTGGCGCGATGCGGCCCAGCGGCAGGATTTCGGCCGCCGCGCCAAGCGCCGCCGCCGCCTTGGGCATGCCGTACACGGCGCTGGTGGCGCGGTCCTGTGCGATCGTCAGGAAGCCGCGATCATGCATCGCCTTCAGGCCGAGCGCGCCGTCGCGGCCCATGCCGGTCAGCAGCACGCCGACCATGTCGCCGCGCCAGTGCTCGACCACGCTTTCAAAGAAAACATCGATGGAGGGCCGGTACAGGTAGTCGCACGGTTGTTCGGTATAGACCATGCGCGTCGGGCTTGCCAGGCGCAGGTGGTCGTTGGTGCCGGCCAGCAGCACCGTGCCGGCCTGCGGCGTGTCGCCGGCGCGGGCGATGCGCACCGGCAGCGCGCATTGTCCGTCGAGCCATTCGGCCATGCCGGCGGCGAAGGCCTCGTCGACGTGCTGCACGGCCACCACCGCCGCGCCGAAGTCGGCCGGCAGCGCGCCCAGCAGCGCCGCCAGCGCGGCCGGGCCGCCGGCGGAGGCGCCGATCGCCACCAGGCGGGGCGCGGCGACGGCGCGCGGCGCGGCTTGCAGCTTGTGCTGCGGGGCCACGCGGCCAGCCAGCAGCCGGCCGATATTGCGCATCTTGCGCAGCAGCGGGCCGGCGGCGAGCTGTGCATCGGCTTCCGTCAGCGTGGGCGTATCGACCGCGTCGATGGCGCCGTGGCCCATCGCCTCGAACACCTGCTCGGCATTGCGGCCGAGATCCATGGTGACCACCACGATCGCGCAGGGCGTGGCCGCCATGATCCGGCGCGTGGCTTCGACGCCGTCCATCACCGGCATCAGCAGGTCCATCAGGATCAGGTCCGGGGTGCGGGCCGCGGCCATCTGCACGGCTTGTTCGCCGTCGACGGCGACCCAGGCGAGCTCGAAGGCGGGGTCCAGCGCGATGGCCCGGCGCAGCGCGGCGACGGCGAGCGGGGAGTCGTTGACGATGCCGATTTTCATGAGCGTGCCTCGCCGATCAGGTCCTGCACCGCGTCGAGCAGCGCGGCGTCGTGGAAACTGCCCTTTGCCAGATAATAGTCCGCGCCCGCTTCCAGGCCGCGCTGGCGGTCCTGCTCGCGGTCCTTGTACGACACCACCATCACCGGCAGCTGGCGCAGCGCGGCGTCATGGCGGATCCTGCTCACCAGCTCGATGCCGTCCATGCGCGGCATGTCGATATCGGTGATGACCAGGTCGAAAGGCTCGGCGCGCAGCACGTTCCAGCCGTCCATGCCGTCGACCGCCACCGCGACATCGTAGCCGCGCCCGGCCAGCAGCTTGCGCTGCAGCTCGCGCACGGTGAGCGAGTCGTCGACCACCAGCACGCGCCGCGCGCGCGCTTGCACGCTGGCTTCGGCAGCGTGGCGCACGCCTTCGATGCGGCCTTCGGAGACCAGCTTCTCGACCGAGCGCAGCAGGTCTTCCACGTCGAGGATCAGTACCGGCGTGCCGTCGTCGGTCAGGCTGCCGGCGGCGATGTCCTTCACCTTGCCCAGCGCGGCGGGCAGGGGCTGCACCACCAGCAGCCGTTCGCCCAGCATGCGGTCGACCGCAATGCCGTAGGTGCGCTCGCCCTCGCCGACGATGATCACCTGCACGTCGTCGCGCTCGTGCGCAATGCTCTCCGGCCGCTGCATTACCTGCGCCGCGCTGACCAGGCCGATGGCACGGCCCTCGTGGCGGAAATGCTGGTGGCCTTCGGTCTGCTCGATCTGCGCGCGTCCGACCGCGGCGGCGCGCAGCACATGCCCGAGCGGGAAGGCATAGGCCTCGCCCGCGACCTCCACCAGCAGCGTGCGCACCACCGACAGCGTCAGCGGCAGCTCGAGGTGGAAGTGCAGGCCCTGCCCGGGCTGCTGCGTCAGGCGCAGGCTGCCGCGCACGCGCCGCACCATCTCCTGCACCGCATCCAGGCCCACGCCGCGGCCGGACACTTCCGACACCGTGTCGCGCATGCTGAAGCCGGGCAGCAGCAGGAAATCGAGCAGCTCCGCCTGCGACAGCCGCACCGCGGTCTCTTCCGAAGCAAGGTTGCGCCGCACGATCGCGCGCCGCAATGCGTCCAGGTGGACGCCGGCGCCGTCGTCGAAGATCTCGATCACCAGCCGGCCGGCGTTGTGGCGGGCCTGCAGCGTGACCCGGCCTTCGGCGGGCTTGCCCTGGGCCTGGCGCACCGCGGGCGGCTCGATGCCGTGGTCCACCGCGTTGCGCAGCAAGTGGGCGAGCGGGGCGTCGAGCGCTTCCAGGATGTCGCGGTCGACCTGCGTGCCCGCGCCGACCAGCTCCAGGTGCACGGACTTGCCGAGCGCACGGCCCAGGTCCCGGACCATGCGCGCGTAGCCGGTCAGCCCATCCGCGAGGGGGCGCATGCGCGAGCCCAGCGCGCTGTCGTAGAGCCGGCGCGCAAGGCGCGTGGCGCGGTGGTCGTACTGGTCGAATTCATCGGCCCGCCGCGACAGCTCGCCATGCCCGTCTTCGAGCAGCTGGCGCAATCCGGCCAGCGCCACGCGCGCGCCGGCGTTGTCCGCGAGGGTGTCCTGCAGCGCGTCCTGCAGCGCATCGGCTGCGCGCAGCGCGCGCGCCTGCTGGCGCCTGGCCTTCTGCAGCGCCTGGCCGAATGGCCGCAGCCAGTGCGACTCGACCATGGCCTCGCCGGAGAGTGCCAGCAGCTGGTCGAGGGCATCGGCGTTGACGCGCAGCATGCGCTCCTGCGGCTCGCCGGGGGCGACTGGCTGTGGCCCCGTTGCCTGCGGCTGCGGGATGGGTGCGGCTGGCGCTGGTGGTATGGCGGGCCCATCGTCTGCCGGCACTGTCCACGGCGCGGCTTGCGGGGCTGCAACGGGCGGCAGGGCCAGGCCGCCATCCAGCGTGCCCAGCCGCTGCACCACCGCATCGATCCCGGCGCGGCCGGCGCCGTCGGCCCAGCCCGGATCGCCGCCGGGCGGATGGCCGATGCGCAGCAGCAGGTCGGTGCCCTGCAGCAGCGCGTCGATATGCGCGGCCGTCAGCGGCATGCCGCCCTGCGCGGCGACCAGGCAGTCTTCCATGGCGTGCGCCATGCGCACGCCGGCGTCGAGCCCGACGATGCGCGCCGCGCCCTTGAGCGAATGCGCCGCGCGCATGCACGCCTCCAGGTGCTCGGCGGCGGCCGGGTTGCGCTCCAGCGCCAGCAGCCCGGCGTTGAGGATTTCGGCCTGCGATTCGGCCTCGAGCGCGAACAGCTCGAGCAGCGAGGCGTCGCGCAACTGTTCGGGGTTCATGCCAGGCTCCGTGCCAGTGCCTGGCGCAGCAGGGCCGCGTCGAGCAGGCCGACGCTGCGGCCATGGTCCAGGAATAGCGCCTGCGTGTAGCGCGCCGACGCGCGGCCCAGCGTGGCCGGCAGCGGCTGCAGCGCGGGTCCGGATACGCGCACCACGCCGAAAACCTCGGCCACCGGCAGCGCGAGCGCGGCGCGGCCCTGGCCGAGGATCAGGAAGCGGCTGCCCGCTGCCTCGCCGGCATCGCCGGCCTCGCCAGTGCCGAACAGCCGTGCCAGCGACAGGCACACCAGCAGGTTGCCGCGCACGGCCGCCAGGCCCAGCACCGCGGCATCGCGTCGGTGCGGCAGCGAATGCACCGGACACGGCGCGGTGACTTCGCCCAGTGCCGCGGTCGGCAGCGCCAGCCATTCTTCGCCGATGCGGAATACCAGGCACGACAGCGCGGTGCCGTGCCCGGCGTACGGGTCGTCCGCTTCTCCGCCCATGGCTGCCGCATCGGGCAGCGCATCGGCGTTCTGGTCGAGCAGGTCTGGCAGGTCGAGCTGCTGCGCATCCAGCAGCATGGCCGCGGCTTGCGCGTAGGTCGGGCAGTTGCGGCAGTGCGCGTGCTCGGCCAGCGCCGGGCAGGAGCCGTCGCCGCGCACGCCGATGCGGCGCCAGCAATCGTCCACTGCGACGGTGGCCGCGCAGGTTCCGCGGAAAATGCCTTGCGGTTCAGCCATGGTGCTTGCGGGTGTGGCGTTGCGCGCGCTGGCGCAGGCGCATGGCGCCGTCGTGGTCGCCTTCGGTGTCGAGCAGCGCGGCCAGGTGGTACAGGCTCTCCTGGTGCGCCGGGTCCAGGTACAGCGCCTTGCGGTAGGCGGCGTGCGCCTGCGCGGTGCGGCCGGCGGCGTCGTGCAGCACGCCCTGCATGCACCAGGCGCCGGCGGCGCCCGCATCGGTGCCGATGCGGTCGAGCAGTGCCTGGCAGGCGGCGCCAGCGGCCTCGAGTTCGCCACGGTCGGCCATGCCGGCGATACGGGCCAGTTCGCTGGCGTGCGCATGGCCGGGCATGACGGTAGCAGCAGGCGTGCCGGGCGCGGGCGCTGGCCGCACGACGGGCCTGGCCGGCACCGGCGAGCGCGGCAGGCGCGGCGGCGCAGCCATCCTTGCCCCCTGCGGCGGGTGCGCGATGGCGGCCGGTGTGGCGCGCGGCGAGGGTTTGCGGAAGGCAAAGGTCAGCGGCAGGCCGACCGGCACCATCCCCTGCGCGCTCAGCAGGCTGGCCTCGGCCGGGCCGACGAAAAGCAGGCCGTCGGCCATCGTCAGCCGCGCCAGCGTCTGCACCGCGCGCCGCTGGTCGGGCGCAGCGAAATAGATCAGCAGGTTGCGGCAGAAGACGAAGTCATAGGGCGGCTCGCCGGCGAGCAGGTCGGGATCGACCAGGTTGCCCTGCAGCAGCCGCACCTGCGCACGCACACGCGGGTCCAGCGCGTAGCCGGCGGGGCCGGCGGTGAAATAGCGGTCGCGGAAGTCGAGCGGGCCACTGCGGAAGGCGTTGGCGCCGTACTCGCCCTGGCGCGCGCGCGCCAGCGCCCGGGCGCTGATGTCGACGGCGTCGATGCAAAAGCGCGCCGCCGGCACGCCGGCATCGAGCAGGGCCATGGCGATCGAATAGGGCTCTTCGCCGGTGGAGCAGGGCAGGCTCAGCACGCGCAGCGCGCGCGTGCCGTCGGCAAAGGCGCGCTCGGCGGCAAAGCGGCCCAGCGCCAGTAGTGCCTCGCGATGCCGGAAGAACCAGGTCTCGGGCACCACCACCGCCTCGATCAGCGCCTGGAACTCGCCGGCGGTGCCGTGCAGCAGGTTCCAGTACGCCTGCGTATCCGCTGCCTGCACTGCGTGGCTGCGCTCGCGCACCGCGCGTTCCACCGCGCCGCTGCCGATGGCATCGGCGTCCAGGCCGATGCGGGCCTTGAGCAGGGCCTCGATGTGTGTGGCAGTGCTCATGCGGGGTCTCCGGACGTGTCGGCGAACAGCATCGCATGGATTTCGTCTGGCAGCAGGGCGTCGATGCGCACCCACTGCACCAGGCCGCGCGCGTCATGGCGCACCGGCCCCAGGTAGCGCGGGCTGGCGCCCGCTATGCCGCTATCGACAAAGGATTCGGCCGGGCAGCGCAGCATCTGCGTGGCGGACTCAAGCCGCAGGCCGAGCAGCCGAGGCGCGGCGGTGCCGCGATGGCGGTAGTGGACCAGCACCGTGCGCGTGCTGGTGCGCAGCGCCGCCGGCACGCCGGTCGCCAGCGCCGGCAGGTCGATCACCGGCACCGGCTGGCCGCGGCGCTCCATCATGCCGGCCACCCAGGCGGGTGCGCCGGGCACCTGCTTCAGGCGCGTCAGCGGCAGCACCTCGGCGACCTCGGCCGCATCCAGGGCGTAGTGGTCGGCGCCAAGACGGAACAGCAGGAAGAGCTTCATGGTTGCGAGGCGGAAGGCTGGGCGGGCCAATACGGGCCAATACAGGCCGATTCGGGCCGATAAGGTCCAGTAAGGGGCCGCCTAGACCTTGAAGCGCGAGACGCCGCTGCGCAGGTCGTTGGCGACCAGCGTCAGTTCGTCGATGGCCTGGCCCGACTGGCGCAGCGATTCGACCGTCTGCTGGGCGGCTTCCGACAGTTGCATCAGCGCCTGGTTGATCTGCTCGGCGCCGCCGGCCTGCGCCTGCATGCCCTCGCTGACCATGACCACGCGCGGCGCCAGCGATTGCACCTGGGCGATGATCTGAGACAGCTGGTCGCCCACCTGCGTCACCTCCGACATGCCGCGGCGCACTTCTTCCGAGAACTTGTCCATGCCCATCACGCCCGCGGCAACGGCCGACTGGATCTCGCGCACCATCTGCTCGATATCGTAGGTGGCCACCGCAGTCTGGTCGGCCAGGCGGCGGATCTCGGTGGCCACCACCGAGAAGCCGCGGCCGTACTCGCCGGCCTTCTCGGCTTCGATCGCGGCATTGAGCGACAGCAGGTTGGTCTGGTCGGCCACCTTGGCAATGGTGGTCACCACCTGGTTGATATTGCCGGCCTTCTCGTTCAACGTGGCGAGCTTGCCGTTGACCGAGCCGGCGGCTTCCATCACGTGCTGCATGGTGCCTTCCATGCGCGACAGGCCCACCTGCCCGGTGCCGGCCAGCCCGGCCGCCTGCTCGGCGGCGCTGGACACCTCATGGATGGTGCGCACCAGGTCGCGCGCGGTGGCCGAGATCTCGCGCGAGGTGGCGCCGATCTGCGTGGTGGTGGCGGCGGTCTCGGTGGCGGTGGCCTGCTGCTGGCGCGCGGTGGCGGCGATCTCGTTGACCGAGGTGGTGACCTGGATCGCGGTGCGCTGCGCCTGGCCCACCAGCGAGGTCAGCTCGCCGGTCATCTGGTTGAAGCCTTCCTCGACCTCGTGGAACTCATCCTTGCGGCGCAGCGCCATGCGCTGGCGCAGGTCGCCGCCGCGGATGCCGGCGAGCAGGCCGACGATCGACTGCATCGGCACGGTGATCGCGCGCAGCAGCAGGTAGCCGCACACCACGGCCACCACCAGCGCGACGATCAACGCGGCCTCGATGCTGATCTTGGCGGTGTTGACGGCATCGTCGATGCCGCGCGCGGCGCGTGCATTGACCGCGCTGTTGTCGTCGACCAGGTGCTGGGCCGCCTTGCGCGCGGCGATCCAGCGATCATGCGCGGGGCCGCGCAGCGCCGCGACCGCGGCCGCGCCGTTCCAGTCGCCGGCCTGGGCCAGCACCTGCGCGGCCTGTTCATACTGGGCGCGCAGGTCGCGGTAGGCCTGGAACGCGACGCGGTCCTCGCTGCGCGTGATCGTGCCCTCGTACTGCTGCTCCAGCTTGTCCAGGCGCGCGGCCGCGTCCTTGCCCTGTTCCTGGAAACCGCGGCGCTCGGCGTCGTTCGAGGCATTGATGGTCTGCCAGGCAAGCACGTAGCGCTCGCCCCAGACGCCGCGGATACCGGTGCTGTAGTTCAGCCCCGGCAGGGCGTCATGCAGCATCAGCGCGGTCTCGCGCTCGATCGCGTTCATCCGCATATAGGCGACCACGCCCATCAGGGCCATGACCAGCAGGATCATGGAAAAGCTGGCCAGGATGCGGGTACGGATGGTCCAAGCGTTCACGGTGAAGGTCCCGGTAATGTTCTTGTTCAGGGAGGAGCAGGGCGACGGAGCGCAATGTTACCGGGGGCGGCCGTTGCCCGCATCGCCGCGTCCAGGGCCGCTTTCCGGCTGCGCGGCTGCCGGCACGGCCCTGGTGCGCGGTAGGGTACTGTATGCCGCAAGCCGATTCAACGCGCAACCGCGCGACGGGCTCGCCAGCGTTGCGCCGCCGCATTGGGGTTACGGCAGCCGGCGGGAACTTCTTGATTTTTTCCAAGTTTTCGTCACACTTGCTAAATTGCTTGCGGGTAACAATGTCGACAATTACAGATGGGGCAGGGATGGTGGCCAAGTCCGGGGCGAAGGCGGCTGGCGCCTCGCCAGGCTCGGATCTCGATCCGCTGACCGGCGTTGACAATCGCCAGGGGTTTCTGAAGCGGCTGGAGGCGCGCCTGCAGGCTGAGGCGGTGCCCCGCTGCGCATTGCTGCTGATCGGCATCGATGATTTCCGTGCCTTCAATGATATGCACGGGCATGCCGAGGGCGACGTCATCCTGCAGCGGGTGGCCCGGCGCCTGCGCGATGCTTCGCCGCGCGATGCCGCCATCGGCCGCGTCGGCAGCGACGAGTTCGGCGTGCTGCTGCCTTCCATTTCCGATCCCACGCTGGTCCGGCATGTCGGCGCGGCGATCCTGTCAATGCTGTCTTCCCCGCATGAGCACGCCGGGCGCCGCCACCATGTGCTGGCCAGCATCGGCGCGTGCGTGATTCCCGCTGCCGGCGAGCTGGGTTCAGACGTACTCGCCGCCGCCAGCCTGGCGCTGGCCCGTGCCAAGCACGACGGCGGCCGCACCATCCGCTTCTTCAAGCCGCAGATGCGCTCGGACGTGACCGCGCGCCTGTCGCTGGTCCAGGCCCTGCACGAAGCCTACGCGCAGCGCCAGTTCGAGCTGCTGTACCAGCCCCAGGTCGACCTGCGCGACGGCCGAATCCGCGGCGCCGAGGCGCTGATGCGCTGGCGGCATCCGACCCGCGGGCTGATCGTGCCGGCACTGTTCATCGACGCGCTGGCTGCCAGCAGCATTGCCAGCGACGTCGGCATGTGGCTGCTGCAGACCACGTGCGCGCAGGCGCGCGCGTGGTCGCTGGCGTTTTCGCAGCCGCCGCGCGTCGCCATCAACCTGTTTGCGGCGCAGCTGTCCGAAAGCCGCCTTCTGACCGAGGTGCGCCACGTGTTGCGCGCGCTGGAGCTGGCGCCGGATTGCCTGGAGATCGAGATCACCGAGACCATCGCGCTGCAGCAGGGCGACGAGGTCTCGGACCAGCTGCAGGCGCTGCGCCGCGACGGCGTGACGCTGACCTGCGATGATTTCGGCACCGGCTATGCGTCGCTGAGCTTCCTCAAGTCGTTCCCGGTCGACCGGCTCAAGATCGACCAGTCCTTTATCCGCAATGTCACCCAGGATCCGGTCGACGCCGCGATCGTGCGTTCGGTGATCAACGTGGGCAAGAGCCTGCGCATCGGCGTGGTTGCAGAGGGCGTCGAGACCCCGGAGCAGCGCGACTTCCTGCTGGCCCACGACTGCTACGAGGCGCAAGGCTACCTGTATGGGCGGCCGATGCCGGCCGACCGGCTGACCGAACTGCTGCGCGAGCAGCAAGGCCGCTGAAACCGCCGCCGGCCGGCCGGCGCGCGCCGGCTCCGGCAATACCGGCAAAACCGGCAATAGTTGTTTCTACCTTTGACGCCCGGTGTGCCGCCGCGCATCGCCCGCCGCCCGCCTTCCCGCCCGCCGCCTGCCTCGCGCCTCGTTTCCCGGCGGGCCACCATGCCACATGGTGAAATACGCGCTTACAAAGTCCGCCGCATGGGCCATGTTGCCAGGCTTCCCGGCAATGTATGGTGCCAATAGGATGGCGCGTTGCCATTGGCTTCGCCGATCGGTTCCGACCGGCTGCCCGCGCCGCATCCCGGAGCGTCTCGTCCCGACCTGAAATCATGTCCGAATCCGTCCAATCTGGTGGTTCCCGCCCGCTCGCCGGCCCGCGCACCCGGCTTGCCCTGACTGCGCTCGCCGCCGCCTCGGCCCTTGCGGTGGCGGCTGCTGCACTGGCCCAGGTGCCGCCACCCGGCCAGTCCTACCTGGACGCGCCCATCGTCGACGCCCCGGTTGCGCAGGCCGACCCGTCCGCCCGCATCGCCACGCTTACCGCGGTCGACGGCAACCTGAGCTTCGCGCCGGCCGGCTCGGACCAGTGGGCCGCCACCGGCCTCAACCGCCCGGTCACTACCGGCGACCGGCTGTGGATGGACGCCGGCGGCCGCGCCGAGCTGCACGCCGGCAACGTTGCCATGCGCATGGGCGGCGCGACCGCGGCCAGCATCCTGAACCTGGACGACGACACCACCCAGGTCAAGCTGACGCAGGGCACGATGCAGGTGCGCGTGCGTGCGCTGCCGCAGGACCAGACCGTCGAGATCGATACCCCCAACCTGGCCTTCGTTCCGCGCGAGCCGGGCGACTACCGGCTCGACGTGGCGCCGGACGGCAGCACCACCACGGTGACGATGCGGCATGGCAGCGCCGTGGTCTACGGCGATAGCCGCTCGATCGAGCTGCAGCGCGGCGATCGCATGCGCTTTGCCGGCACCGACCTGGTCGATGCCGGCGGCGGCCCGATTGCCGAGGACAGCTTCGACCGCTGGACCGCGGCCCGCGACGCCCGCGAAGACGCGTCGCTGTCGGCGCGCTACCTGCCGCGCGAAATGCCGGGCTACGCGGCGCTGGACGACTACGGCGACTGGCAGGAAGAACCCGCCTACGGCGCGGTCTGGTTCCCGCGCGTCGTCAGCGCCGGCTGGGCACCCTACAGCGTCGGCCACTGGGCATGGATCGCGCCGTGGGGCTGGACCTGGATCGACGATGCCCCATGGGGCTTCGCCCCGTCGCACTACGGGCGCTGGGCCTTCGTGGGCACGCGCTGGGGCTGGGTGCCGGGCCCGCGGGTGCGGCCGTGCTACTCGCCGGCCGTGGTGGCCTTTGTCGGCGGTGGCGGCGGCGGGCACGGCTGGAGCAGCGTGCAAGTGGGCGGGGGCCCCGGCGTGGCGTGGTACCCGCTCGGTCCGCGCGATGCCTACCGGCCGGCGTACCGCGCCAGTCCCAGCTATGTCGCGCGCATCAACCGCGTCACCGTCAACAACATTGTGATGGGCGACCGCGGGCGGCCCGTGCCGTATGCCAACCGCAACGTGCCTGGCGCCATCACCGGCATGCCGGCGCGCAATTTCGTCGAGGGTCGCCCGGTGCGCGGCATGCACCGCGCCGAATGGCGCAACCTGCCGGCCGGCGAGGCACGCGGCGGCCCGCCGGTGGCGCCGGTCAAGAACAGCCTGGTCGGCGCCGCGCCGGTGCGGCAGCTGCCGCCGCAGGCGCGCCCGGTCTTCGAGCGCCAGGCGATCGCGGCGCACCCGCCGGGACGGCCGGCCACCGATGACCTGGCCCGACGCTTCGCCCGCGAGGGCGGTGTCGTCCCCGGGGCGGGCCCGGCATGGCGCGGCAGCCCCGAGCCACGGCCGGGACGCCCCGGGCGCCCGGGACGCGAGGCGCAGCCCATGCCGGACGTGCGCATGAGCCAGGCCGCCCTGGCCGCGCGCGAGCAGCAGCCGCGCGCCGGCCGCCCGGACCCGGCCCAGGGGCCGGACGGCTGGCGCGGCAATGGCCGTGGGCAGAGCGCGCGTCCCGACGACGGGCGCGGCTTTGCCGGCCAGCCTGATGCGCAACGCCAGGCGCAGGCCATGCAGCGCGAACAGCAGCAGGCGCGCGAACTGCAGCGGCAGCAGCAGGAAGCGATGGAGCGGCGCCAGCAGGAGCAGCAGCGCGGGCAGCAACGGCAGTGGGCGGACGGGCAGGATCGCCCCGATCCGGCGCGTCAGTCGCAGGAAATGCAGCGCCAGCGCTTCGAGCAGCAACGCCAGATGCAGGAGGCGCAGCAGCGCCAGGCCCAGGACGCCCAGCAGCGCCAGATGCAGGAAGGCCGCCAGCGCCAGCAGATGGAGCAGCAACGTCAGGCCCAGGACGCGCAGCGCCAGCAGATGGAGCAGCAACGCCAGGCGCATGACGCCCAGCGCCAGCAGATGGAACAGCAGCGCCAGGCCGCCGAGCAGCAGCGCCAGCAGGTGGAGCGCCAGCGCCAGATGGCCGACCAGCAGCGGCAGGGGCAGGAGATGCAGCGCCAGCGCTTCGAGCAGCAACGTCAGATGCAGGAGGCCCAGCAGCGCCAGGCGCAGGAAGCCCAGCAGCGGCAGGCACAGGCCGCCCAGCGTCAGCAGATGGAACAGCAGCGCCAGATGCAGGAACAGCACCGGCAGGCGCAGGAACAACAGCGGCAGATGCAGGAGCAGCAACGTCAGCAGGCCATGCAGCGCCAGCAGGCTGAGCAGCAGCAACGCGCCGCGCAGGCGCAGCAGCGGCAGGCGCAGGAGCAGCAGCGGGCCATGCAGGAGCAGCAGCGCCACCAGCAGGAACAGCAGCGGCAAATGCAGGACCGCCAGCGCCAGCAGATGGAGCAGCAGCGCCAGCAACAGCAACAGCAACAGCAGCAGCGCGCCCAGCACGACCGTGGGCAGATGGAGGCACGTAACCGCGACGGTGACCGGCCCCAGTAGCGGCGATGCCCCCGATGGGCCGGCGCGCCGTGCTAGCATGAACGCCAGCCCAGCAGCGCCCCCATCGCCCCATGACGACCCTCTACGCGACACTAGGCGTGCAAGCCGACGCCACCCTTGACGAGATCAAGCTGGCGTACCGGCGCGCCGCAATGAAATGGCACCCGGACCGCAACCTCGGCCGCGAGGCCGAGGCGCACGCGGCCTTCCAGGAAATCCGCGACGCCTACGCGATCCTGTCCGACGCCGAACAGCGCCAGATCTACGACGAAGTGTTCGAGCGCGAGATGCGCCGCTGGCAGGCGGAGCAGGAAGCACACGAAGAGCAGGAACGCGCCGCGCAGCGCGAGGCCCAGCGCGCGGCGCAGGAACAGTACGAGAAGATGGTCACCATCGCCATGCGCTTTGCCGATGACGGGCACAACCGCGATGTCCTGTTTGGCGTGCTGCTCGGCCGCGATTGCGAGGCGGAGCTGGCGGCCCGCATCGCCGACAGCGTTTCGGCCTTGCAGGCATCGCGGCAGGCAAGCGCGGCTGCCGCGCAGGCGCCGGAACCCGAGGCAGCGGCGGCGTCAGGGCACGATGCCCCGGAGCGCCACAGGCGCCATCCCGGCGCCTTCGATTCGTTCTGGCACGGCCTGTTCGGCGTTCGCTCGTAGCGGCGCGCCGACCTCCGGCTGAGACGCGTCGGATCCTGTCGGTTGCCGCCAACAGAAAAAAGCCCCACAGGCGCGTGGCCTGCAGGGCTTTTCGGCGTGGATGGCCAACTCATTTGGCCAGCGCATTTGGCCAGCTCATCTGGCCACCTTACTTGGCCAGCTCCGACAGCCGCACCTGCGAGATCTTGCCGTTCTGTACCCAGCCCACCACGGTATCGGCCATCGAGCCGCCCTTGGCGTCGATGCCGTCGACTTCGTTGGGATTGACCTCCCTGGCCAGTCCCTTCACCGCGTCCGGCATCTTTGCGCGGATCGCCGCGGCATCGCTGGTGGTGCCCGCCAGCTTCATGGCGCCGGCCAGCGCATAGACCATGGTGTAGTTCAGCGACATCTCGGTGGTCGCATCGCGGCCGTCATGCAGCTTCTTGTACTTGGCATTGAACGCCTGCGCCGCCGGGCGGTTGTCGTTGACCAGCGGCAGCACGCCGATCGAGCCTTCCAGCATCGACAGCCCGTTGGTGACCTTGGCCATCTCGTCCATCTTGGCCTGGTCCATCACGATAAAGCCGCCCTTGAAACCCAGTTCGCGCGCCTGCTTGACCACAAGCGCGGTCGGCTCGGACGGTCCGCCGACGAACATCACGTCCGGCTTCTCGCTGATGGCGCGCGACACGCCGCTGTAGAAGTCGGTGGCCTTGGTGTACGACATCGGGTTGTTGGCCACCACCTTGCCGCCGGCCGATTCCCAGGCCGGCACGAAGGCCTGCACCCAGGCCTTGGCATAGTCGTGATCCGCCGGCGTCAGCGCCACGTTCTTGCCATAGCGCTTCATCTGCGCCTTGATGAACGGCTCGATATAGCCGGTATAGGCCGGGGGGATGCGGATGGTCAGCTTGTTGCCGGCATCGGTGATGCGCGGCACGCTGGAATAGGCCATCACCAGGAATTTCTCCTGCTCGTTGAAGGCCTGCAGCGCAAAGATGCCGCCCGAGTGCGGCACGAAGATTGCCGCGGTCTTGTGCTGCTGCACCAGCCGGCGGCCGTTGATGGCGGCTTCAGCGGGCGAGTACTTGTCGTCCAGCGCCACCACTTCCAGCTTGACCTTCTTGCCCTTGACCTCCAGCCCGGCGGTGTTGATTTCATCCACCGCCATCTGCACGCCCGACAGCACGTTCTTGCCATACAGCGCGGCGCCGCCGGACAGCGGGCCGGTATAGCCGATCTTGACGACTTCCTGCGCCAGCGCGGCGCCCGAAGCCATTATGGCGGTCATGGCGGCCACGGCGGTGGCGGCCAGCGGGAAGATACGGCGGATGATGTTGCTTTGCATGGTGATGTCTCCTGAAAGTACTGCATCTATTCGATCTGCCATCTCTGGCCGACCGCTTGTTTTCTCCCCTCTCCCGCTTGCGTCCCGCTTGCGGGAGAGGGGCAGGGGGAGAGGACAGGCCGTGGTTATGCCAACGCATGCACTTCGTCTGACACGCCGGCCCTCTCCCCAACCCTCTCCCGCAAGCGGGAGAGGGAGCAAAACCTACCCGCCGATATACGCCTTCCGAATCCCCTCATCCCTCAGCAACGTATCCCTGTCCCCCTCCATCACGATCTTCCCGCTCTCGATCACATACGCGCGATGCGCAATTCCCAGCGCCGCATAGGCGTTCTGCTCCGCCAGCAGCACCGTGGTGCCCGCCCGGTTGATGCGCTGGATGATCTCGAACATCTGCTTGACCACCAGCGGCGCCAGCCCGAGCGACGGCTCGTCCAGCAGCAGTGCGCGCGGCCGGCTCATCAGCGCGCGGCCCAGCGCCACCATCTGCTGCTGCCCGCCGGACAGCGACCCCGCGGGATCGTCCTTCTTCTGCCGCAGGATGGGGAAGAGTTCATAGACTTCCTCCAGCGTCTTGCGAATCCCCGCGCCGTCGCGCCGATGCACATACGCACCCAGCACCAGGTTCTTTTCCACGCTCATCGCGGGAAAGAGCTTGCGTCCTTCCGGGCAATGCACCAGCCCCGCCTGCACGATCTGCGACGGCTTCATGCCCGACAGCTCGCGTCCGTCGAAGCGCATGCTGCCGCCGCTGATGCGGTGGATCGCGCTCATCGCCAGGAAGATCGAACTCTTGCCGGCACCGTTGGCGCCCAGCAGCACCACCAGCTCGCCGGCGCCGGCGTGCAGCGTGATGTTGTCCAGCGCACGGAAGCTGCCGTACGACAGCGAGACGCGTTCAAGCTGCAACATGGTCGGCTCCCAGGTAGGCCTCGATGACATGCGGATCCTGCTGGATCTGCGCGGGCGTGCCTTCGGCGATCTTCTCGCCGTAGTTCAGCACCATGATCTTGTCGGCCAGCCGCATGATCATGTCCATCTTGTGTTCGATCAGGCAGACGGTCTTGCCATGGCGCACCATCTTGCGGATCAGCTCGGCCAGGCCGACGGTTTCTTCCGGATTGACGCCGCCCGCCGGCTCGTCGAGCAGCAGCAGCTCCGGGTCGGTCGCCAGCGCCAGCGCAAACGCCACGCGCTTGCGCGCTTCCTGCGTGATATCGGCGGCGACTTCATGCGCGAGGTGCGACAGGCCGACAAAATCGAGCGCGGCTTCGGCCTTGTCGCGGCACAGGCGCTCTTCCTCGCGCAGCCGGCGCGTGTTGAACAGCACGTCGCCCAGCCCGGCGCGCGTGCGCAGCCGGTGGCCGACGATCAGGTTATCCAGCACCGTGGCGCGGTCGAACAGCGCGGTCGCCTGGAAGGTGCGCGCCACGCCGAGGCGCGCGATCTGGTCGGCGCGCAGGCCGGCCACGTCCTGCCCCTTGAACAGGATCTGCCCGGAGGAGGGCGCGTGCGTGCCCGCGACCAGGTTGAAGAAGGTGGTCTTGCCGGCGCCGTTGGGGCCGATGATGGCATTGATGTGGCCCTGCTCGAAGGTCACCGAGACATCGTGCACCGCGGTCAGGCCGCCGAATTTCTTGGTCAGGTTGCGGATCTCAAGCATGGTCGGCTCCGGCGCGGGTGGTCGGGACAGATGCGATGTTGCCGGCGGCAGCGGGCTGTGCCTGCTTGCCGCGGCGTGCGGCGGCGGCATTGCGCGCCTGCTTCTTCAGCCAGGAACCCACGATGCCGTCCGGCACGAAGATAATCAGCAGGATCAGCACCGGGCCGAACACCAGCATGCGGTAGTCCTGCATGAACTGCAGCGACTGCGTGATCCACGGCACCAATACCGCGCCCAGCAGCGGCCCGAACAGGGTGCCGATGCCGCCCACCAGCATCGACATCACCATGTCGAAGGTCAGGTCGGTGCGGGCGATGTCCGGACCCAGGAAGCGCACCTGGCCGGCGTACAGCGCGCCGGCAAAACCGGCGTAGCCCACCGACAGCACGAACGACAGCACCTTGGTGCGCATCAGGTTGATGCCCAGGGCTTCGGCCAGCGCATCGCTGTTGCGCACGGCCATGAAGCTGCGGCCCAGCAGCGAAGTGACGATCCGGTGCATCAGGAACGTACCCACGGCCAGGAAGAACAGCACCAGGTAGTACTGCGCCTGCACGCTGTCGAACGCGAGCGGTCCGATCGCCGCCGGCACCGGGATGCCGATCAGCCCCACGGTGCCGTGCGTCAGGCTTTCCCATTTCTCGATCACCAGGTAGATGATGTAGCCGATGCACATGGTGAAGATCGAGAAGTAATGGCCCTTCAGCCGCAGCGACACCACGCCGACCACGTAGCCCAGCACCATGCAGACCACGCCGGCCAGCACGAAGGCGAGCCAGAACGGCACCTGGTGATCGACGGTCAGGATGCCCAGCGTGTAGGCGCCGATGGCCATGAAGCCGCCGTGCGCCAGGTTGAGCTGGCCGGTGTAGCCGGTGATCAGGTTGAGCCCGAGCGTGGCGATGGCGTAGATGAAGGCCAGCGTCATCACGGTCAGGTAGTAGCTGTTGGGCGTGACCAGCGGGAACGCGATGGCGAGAGCCAGCAGCAGCATCCAGCCGGTCTTTCCTTGCAGTGCTTTCATGTCGTACTCCTCAGGCTGCCTTGCCGGCAAACAGGCCCTGCGGCCGGATCGACAGGATCACCACCAGCAGCACGAAAGCGATGATGTCCTTGTAGTCGGTGGAAACGTAGAAGCCGCCGAAGCTCTCGGCCATGCCGATGATCAGCCCGCCGACAATGGCGCCGGGAATGCTGCCCATGCCGCCCAGGATGATGATGACGAAGGCCTTGGTGATCACCAGGTTGCCCATGCTCGGGTAGACCAGGTTGATCGGCGCGTACAGCGTGGCGGCGATCGCGGCCAGCGCGCCGGAGATGGCGAAGACCAGCAGCGTGACGCGCGTCGCATCGATGCCGACCAGCGCGGCGCCGTCGCGGTTCTGCGCCATCGCCATGATGGTGGCGCCGGTCATGGTGCGCGTGAGGAACAGGTGCAGCAGCACCATCAGCGCAAACGCGGCGCCGATGATCAGCAGGCGCTGCAGCGGCGCGGTCAGGCCGAAGACGTCGACGATCTGGCCGTACGGCGTCGGCATGCGATGGAAGTCCGCGCCCCACAGCGCCTGCGCGCCGGCCTCCAGGAACAGAAGGATGCCGATGGCCGCGATCATGTCGTGCAGCTCGGGCGAGTTGCGCAGCGGATGGAACACCAGCCGGTCGGCCAGCATCGACAGCACCGCCACCACCAGCGCGGCGCCGACCATCGCCAGCCAGTAGTTCATGCCCAGCGCCGTCATCAGGTAGTACGACACATAGGCGCCGGCCATGTAGAACGCGCCGTGCGCGAAATTGGGCACGTGCAGGATGCCGTAGACCAGCGTCAGGCCAAGCGCCACCAGGCTGTAGACGCCGCCCAGCGTCAGGCCGTTGAGTATCTGTTGAAGGAACAATGCCACGGGGTTACCTCATGCGGTTCGCGAATCGGAAATCCAGGCACGCGCTGGCAAGACGCCGCGCGTGATCCCTCGCGGCAGCGCCGGGCGCTGCCGCGCAAGAATTCGGGGCGTATGGGGATCAGGTGCGCGGAGTGCGGGCCTGACAGCGGGCGCCGGCGCCTGGCTGGCGTGTGCCGGCCGGCGTGGCGGGGATCGCGCCGTGACGGTCACGGGGCGGATGCGCGGACGCGGGGTGCGGATACTGCATGGGCTGTCTCCTGTGCGATGCGGCAACGTGGCCGCCCGGCTTGCCGGGCACCGCTGTGCCGTCGGCGGCAGCGAAAGCCCGGTGACGAGGTGTCGGGATTATTCCCGCACGATCGTTCGTTTTCACCGACTTTTGCACAGGCTTCGCGGCATCGTCAAGGAAACCGGCTGACAATTCCGCACAGCGAAATAGCGACAGCGAAACCCTCGGGAAAGCCCCAGTCGGTACGGCGCCGGAAGCGTCGTACCGATTGCGGAGGCAGGCAGGATGGGGAATGCGAGCGGGCGACGGTGGCCGCTTACTCCAGGCGGAACCCGGTCTGCTTGATCGCCAGCGCCCACTTTTTCTGCTCGGCCGCCATGAAGGACGCGAACTGGTCCGGCGAGCCCGGCGCGGCCGGGTCATAGCCCTTGCTGGCCAGTTGCTGGCGCACGCCGGGGGCGTTCAGCGCCTTGTCGATTTCCTTGCCGAGCAGCGCGACGATTTCCTTGGGCGTGCCGGCAGGTGCCACCAGGCCATACCATTCGCTGGCCTCGATGCCGGGGAAGCCGGACTCCGCCATGGTCGGCACGTCAGGGAACAGCGGCAGGCGCTGCTTGCTTGCCACGGCAATGGCCTTGAGCTGGCCGCCCTTGACGAATGGCATCACCGCCGGCACGCCGTGGAACATCATGTGGATATGCCCGCCCACCATGTCGGTCAGCGCCTGCGGGCCACCCTTGTAGGGAGCGTGCACGACGTTGATCTGGGCGTTTTCCTTGAACACTTCGCTGACCACGTTCTGCTGCGTGCCCGGCCCGACCGAAGCATAGCTCAGCTTGCCGGGCTCGGCCCTGGCGCGCGCCACCAGTTCCTTGACGGAACCGGCCACCGACGGGTTGACCACCAGCATGTAGGGCGAGCTCGCCATCAGGCCCAGCGGCGCGAAGTCCTTGCCCAGGTCGAACGGCAGGTTCTTGTGCAGGCTGGCATTGATCGCCATCGGCGCGCTGGCGACCAGCAGCGTGTAGCCGTCGGGTGCCGCCTTCGCGCCCATGCCGGCGCCGATATTGCCGGTGGCGCCGGGGCGGTTGTCGACGATCACCTGCTGGCCCAGGCTGGCGCTCATCTTCTCGGCCACCGTGCGCGTGACGGCGTCGACACCGCCGCCCGCGGGCCAGGGCACGATGATGCGGATCGGGCGGTTGGGATATCCGCCCTGCGCCAGCGCACCGGTGGCGCAGGCGGCAAATGGGGCGGCAAATGAGGTGGCAAGCGCGATCGAACCCAGGGCGCGGCCAAAGCGGTTCAGTACGGTCTTCATCATCTCTGTCTCCTCGCTGTCTCTGTGGCGGGACCCGCGGCAGCAGCGGCGGCCGGGACCCGTTCGTTGTCTTCAGTCTGTGGTGGATGCTGTTTGAGCTTGCCTATGCCGCCGCGCTGGTCCGCGCCGGAACCTGCGTGCCGCCCGCGTGCCACTGCGCCATCAACCGCTCCCAGCGGATGCGGGTGGCGGCCAGATTGCGCGCCTTGACGTGGCCGTAGCCGCGGATCTCCTGCGGCAGCCGCGCGATCTCCAGTGCCAGTTCGAGGTTGTGCGCGGAAAGTGCCGGCAGCAAGGCTTCGATGCTGCGGCGGTACTCGCCAATTAGCGCGCGTTCCTGCCTGCGTTCCTGCGTGTAGCCGAAGGGATCGAACGGCGTGCCGCGCAGGCCCCTGAGGCGGGCCAGCACGCCGAAGGCGTTGCGCATCCATGGGCCGTAAGCCCCCTTGACCGGCTCGCCGTCCTGGTTCCTGCGCGCCAGCAGTGGCGGCGCGAGGTGGTGCACCAGGCGGACCTTGCCTTCGAACATCGACGCGATCTGCTCGCGGAAGGCGGCGCCGGTGTGCAGGCGCGCCACCTCATATTCGTCTTTATAGGCCATCAGCTTGAACAGCGAGCGGGCCACGGCTTCGCTGAGGCGGGTGCCGCCGACGACCGATTCCGCTGCGCTGACGCGGCTGATGAACGACTCGTATTGCGCCGCATAGGCCCGGTTCTGGTAGCCGGCCAGGAACCCGGCGTACTTGCCCGCCAGTTCCGCCAGCGGCACCTTGCGCACGAACTGGATCACCTGCGAGCCGTCCGGCTGCGACGGCAGGTACGACTGCAGAGCAGGCATATCGTGCGCGCCCAGGCGCCCCCATTCGAACGCCGCCTTGTTGCTTTCCACCTGCACGCCGTTGAGCTCGATGGCCCGCATCAGCGCCGCGTGCGACAGCGGCACCTTGCCCTGCTGCCAGGCATAGCCGAGCAGCAGCAGGTTGGCGAAGATCGACTGGCCCAGCAGCTGCTTCGCGACCTGCTCGGCGTCGAAGCTGGCCAGTTGCCCTTCGCCGACGGCGCGCGCGATACGCGCCACCGCCTCGCCGGCCTGCGGATCCCAGTCGGGGTTGCGCACGAATGCCGCGGTGGGGGTCAGGTGGCTGTTCAGCACCACATAGGTCCGTGCCGACATCGCCGCCAGCGACGCCTTGCCAGCCGCGACCACGGTGTCGCAGGCGATCACCAGGTCGGCCATGCCCAGGTCGACGCGGCTGGCGTGCAGCGCGTCGGGGCTGGCGGCGATCTGGATATGGCTCCAGGTGGCGCCGCCCATCTGCGCCATGCCGGTCGCGTCCTGCGTGATCACGCCCTTGCCTTCCAGGTGCGCAGCCATGCCGAGCACGCCGCCGATGGTGACGATGCCGGTGCCGCCGATGCCGGCCACCACGATGCGCTGCGGCTTGCCGGCATCCGGCAGCGCGGGCATCGGGATCGCCGGCGGCGTGGCCTTGCCGCCGGCCGGCTTCGCGGTCTTCTTCAGCTGGCCGCCTTCGACCGTGACAAAGCTCGGGCAGAAGCCCTTGGTGCAGGAGAAGTCCTTGTTGCAGGTGTCCTGGTTGACCTTGCGCTTGCGCCCGAAATCGGTTTCCACCGGCTGCACGGCCAGGCAGTTGCTCTGCACCGAGCAGTCGCCGCAGCCTTCGCACACCAGCTCGTTGATGACCACGCGCCGGGCCGGATCGGCCATGGTGCCGCGCTTGCGCTCGCGGCGCTTCTTGGTGGCGCAGGCCTGGTCGTAGATGATCACGGTCACGCCGGCGACCTCGCGCAGCTCGCGCTGCACGGTGTCCAGCTCGTCGCGGTGGCGCACGGTGACGCCCGCCGCGAGGTTGCCGACACCCTTGTACTTGCCCGGCTCGTCCGTCACCACCACGATCTGGCGCGCGCCCTCGGCGGCCAGTTCGCGCGTCATTGCCGGCACGTCGAGCTGGCCGTCGACCGGCTGGCCGCCGGTCATGGCCACCGCGCTGTTGAACAGGATCTTGTAGGTCAGGTTCACACCGGCGTGGATCGACTGGCGCACCGCCAGCAGGCCAGAGTGGTTGTAGGTGCCATCGCCCAGGTTGGCGAACATGTGCGCGCGCTTGCTGAAGGGCGCCTGGCCCATCCAGTGCACGCCTTCGCCGCCCATCTGCGACCACGAGGTGGTGGACCGGTCCATCCACACCACCATGCCGTGGCAGCCGATGCCGGCGGTCGCCACCGAGCCCTCCGGCACGCGCGTGCTGGTGTTGTGCGGACAGCCGGGGCAGAACCAGGGCAGGCGGTCGGTGGCGCGGCTGTCGCCCTGCGCGGTGGCGCGTTCGGCGGCGGCGATCTCCTGCAGGCGCTGGTCCATGCGCGCGGCCATGTCGGCCGGCACGCCCAGTGCCTTCAGCCGCAGCGCGATGGCCTTGGCCACCAGCGCCGGCGACAGGTCGGCCTTGGCGCGCAGCAGCCAGTCTTCGGCGGGCTTGCGGTGGCTCCACTCGCCGCCATTGCCGTCGCTGTGGTGGTACTTGCCGAACACGGCGGGGCGCGCCGCGGGCGGGTAGTGGTAGAGCTCGTCCTTGAGCTGCTGCTCGATCACAGGCCGTTTTTCCTCGACCACCAGCACCTCGCGCAGGCCGCGCGCGAAGTCGCGCACGCTGTCCGGCTCCAGCGGCCACACCACGCTGACCTTGTGCAGGCGGATGCCGAGGGCGCGGCAGGCGGCATCGTCCAGCCCCAGGTCCAGCAGCGCCTGGCGCGTGTCGCTGTAGGCCTTGCCGCTGGCAATGATGCCCAGCCGGTCATCGGGACCCTCGATCACATTGCGGTTGAGGCGGTTGGCGCGCACGTAGGCCAGCGCCGCCGGCCACTTGAACTCCATCATGCGCGCCTCGGCCGCGAGCGGGTCGTCGGGCCAGCGGATATGCAGGCCGCCGGCGGGCTGCGTGAAATCCTCCGGCAGCACGATGCGCACGCGGTCGGCGTCGGTGACCACCGAGGCGCCCGATTCCACCACTTCCTGCACCGTCTTCATGCCCGACCACAGCCCGCTGAAGCGGCTCATCGCAAAGGCATGCACGCCCAGGTCGAGGATGTCCTGCACGTTCGCCGGGAAGAACACCGGCAGCCCGCACGCCATGAAGGTGTGGTCGCTCTGGTGCGCCAGCGTGCTGCTCTTGGACACGTGGTCGTCGCCAGCCAGCGCGATCACGCCGCCCAGCGGCGCGGTGCCGGCCAGGTTGGCGTGCTTGAGCGCGTCGCCGCTGCGGTCCACGCCGGGACCCTTGCCGTACCAGATGCCGAAGACGCCATCGAACTTCCTGCTGGCGGCATCGAACTCCAGTTGCTGCGAGCCCCACACCGCCGTGACGCCGAGTTCTTCATTGACGCCGGGCTTGAACACCACGTTGCTGGCGGCCAGGTGCGCGCGCGCCTGCCACAGCGCCTGGTCATAGGTGCCCAGCGGCGAGCCGCGATAGCCGGAGATAAAGCCGGCGGTGTTGTGGCCGGCCGCGGCATCGCGCCGGCGCTGCAGCAGCGGCAGGCGCACCAGCGCCTGTACGCCGCTCATATAGGCACGGCCGGACTCCAGCGCGTACTTGTCATCGATCGACACAGCGGCCAGGGCCTGGCGGGCCGCATCGGGGGGCATGGGGGCATTCATAGTGGCGGTTTTTCAGGCAAGCAGGGTTGAAGGGGGCCAGCCGGTGTGCGCATGGCACCCGGATCTTCGGCAAGACGGAAAAGAAAACCGGTTACCCGGGCAGGGGGATGCCCAGCGCCTGGCCGAGCGTGTCCAGCTCCCGCGCTAAGGCATCGGGCAAGGCAATGCCGTGCTGGCGCCCTTCGCGCTCGAGCAGGTCGCCGCGATGGCCGGGCAGGCGCGCGTCGGCACCGCCGGCGGCAAGGTAGTTGCCGGTCCATTGCGCCATGTAGTCGGCAAAGAGCTGCTGGCCGGCGAAGGCCTCGGGTTTGACCAGCCAGACAAAGCCGCCCTGGCGGCCGACCGCGCCGGCACCGGAGACGGTATTGCGCTCCGGCGACAGCGAGTCGGCGGTGGCGGCCATGGCGCCGGCCAGGCATTCCACCATCATGGCGATGCCGATGCCCTTGTGCCCGCCCATGGGCAGCAGCGAGCCCTCCAGCGCGCGCCTGGCATCGGTGGTGGGCTGGCCGTCGGCATCGAGCGCCCAGCCTTCCGGGATGGGTTTGCCTGCGCGCGCGGCCAGCAGGATATGGCCGCGCGCGGCGACGCTGCAGGCCACGTCGAACACGATCGGCGCCGCGCCCGGCAGCGGGCAGCCGAAAGCGATGGGGTTGTGGCCCAGCGCCGGGCGGGCAAAGCCTTCCATGCCCAGCATCGGCGGAGTGCGCTGGCCGACCATGCAGAAGGCGCCGGTCTCGGCGGCCTGCAGGGCCGGCAGGCCCAGCGCGCCCAGGTGGCCGCACGACTGCACCGCGACCAGCACGCTGGCGCTGTGCTCGAGCGCCTGCAGGCCCAGCCGCACCGCGTGCGGCGCCGCAACCTGGCCCATGGCGCCATCGGCATCGAGCACGATCCCGCCCGGGAAGGCGCGATGCGACATCCGCGGACGCGGGTTGAAGTCGCCCGCACGCAGGCGCTCGACGTAGGACGGCACCCGGGTCAGGCCATGGGTCCTGTAGCCGCGCAGCTCGCTGCGCACTAGCCCGGCGGCGGCCTCGTGCGCATGGCCGGACGCCACGCCGCACGCTTCGAAGATGGCCGCGGTCCAGTGCGTGAGCTGGTCTGCAGTGCGAAGGATGGTACGGCTCGTCATGTTGACTTCTCCCTGACAATCATCAGGCGCTCCGAGAACGGGGCGGCATAGACCGACTGGTAGTAGAGCGGCTGGTCGCGCAGCGTGTAGCCGCGCAGCTCCATGATGAAGGCCGGCGCGTCGGGTTCGAGCCCGATCTCGCGCGCCGCCGTGGCTGGGGCCGGCCCGAAGCGGATCCACTGGTCCACGCGCAGCGTCGGCAGCGACAGGCGCTGGCCGATCAGCTCGCGCAGGTTCTTCTCCAGCGCCTCGCGGTCCAGGCCGCCGAGCTGGGCGAAGTCTTCGTCGCGCATCCAGAACTCGCTGTACAGGTCCAGGCGCCCGCCCACGCTGATGACGCGCTCGATGCGCACGCAGCCATCGCCGCCGAGGAATTCGGACCAGGGACCCTGGCGCTTGACGCGCTTGACCGAGCGGGCGTGCACATAGGACGGCAGCTCGTTGCCCTGCTCGTCGCGAAAGCGCAGGTAGCGCACGTCGGCCGGCGCCACCCGGGTGCCCGAGACAAAGGTGCCGCGGCCCTGCTCGCGCGTGATCAGCCCCGAGTGCGTCAGCCGCGCCAGCGCCTTCTGCACCGTGCCCACGCTGACCCCGTGGAAGGTGGCCAGCTCGCCCTCGGAGGGCAGCCGGTCGCCTTCGCGCAGGGCGCCGGACTCGATGGAGCGGATGATGGCGTCGGAGACGCTGCTAAGTTTGGTCATGGTCGTTCAAAGGCTCAGGGCGAATCGACTGATCGCGGTCTCCCGGATATCGAGCACCTCGCTGGTCAGCCGCGTGCCGGATGCGACATCGATCGCATAGCCGTACAGCTGCTCGCCGAGGTCAGGGATCTTGTCCCCGTGCTGCAGGACGCCGCTGACGTCGAAGTCAATGTTGTCGGCCATGGTGTGCAGGGTATTGACGTTGCCGCACACCTTGACCGTCGGTGCCACCATGCTGCCGATCGGATTGCCCACCCCCGTGCCGAAGAAGGTCAGCTGGCATCCGCCGGCAGCCAGCGCAGTGAGATTTTCCACTGCCGCGGCCGGTGCGTCCATGAAATGCAAGCCCTTCTTCTGCGGTGCCTCGCCGTAGCGCAGCACGCCCACCAGGGGGCTGGTGCCGGCCTTGGCCATCGCGCCCAGCGCCTTTTCCTCGACCGTGGTCAGGCCGCCGCGCTTGTTGTCGGGCGAGGGCTGGTCCTCGCGCATGTCCACGCCGCGCGAGATCGCCAGGTGTTCCATGTTGCGCACCGCGGTGACGAAGGCCTCGCGCACGCGGCCATCGGTGGCGCGCTCGGCAAACAGGTGCTCGGCGCCGATGAACTCGGAGGTCTCGGAGATGATCACGGTGCCGCCCTCCGCCACGACCATGTCCGCCATGCGGCCGATCACGGGATTGCAGCTGAGCCCGGATGTCGTGTCCGAGCCGCCGCACTCCACGCCGATCACCAGGGACGACACCGGGCACGGCACGCGCCGCGCCCTCGACGCCGCCAGCGACAGCCGCGCGGCCTTGCGCGTGCCGTCGGCAATGCATGCGACCGTGCCGTCGGGCTGCAGGTGCACGCGTTCGACCGGCTTGCCGGTGCTGCGGATGCGGCGCGCCACTTCCTCGGTCGACGACTCTTCCAGGCCGACCAGCAGCACTGCCGCGATATTCGGATTGCGGCCCAGCCCGGCGAGCGACTCGAAGGCGAAGTCCAGGTCGGCGCCGAACTGCCCGCGCACGAACAGCGTCGTCACCGGGATGCAGCCGCCCACGGTGCGCGCGATGGTCCGGGTCACCGGGTTGCAGTTGTCCATCACGGAAACCACCGCGACCCAGTTGCGCACGCCGACCGCGCCGTTCTCGCGCGGGTATCCGAGGAAGGTTGTTGTCATCTGCTTTACCCCTTGTGCAGGTCGCCGCGGGCACGCGCCGACTCGATGTTGTGGACATGCATGTGTTCGCCGGCGCGCACCGCGCGGCTGGCGCGGCCGATGACCTGGCCGTATTTCACGATGGTGGCGCCCGCCGCCGTGTCGGCAATGCAGATCTTGTGGCCGAACGGCACGTCCTGCAGCAGCACCAGCGTGCCGGCGCGCTCGCCTTCCAGCACGCAGGCCTCGCCGGCATTGCCGGTGCCCAGCAGGGTGGCCACGTTGTCGGCCGGGTTCAGTACGATGGCTCGCGGCATTTGATCAACTCCTGTATAGGTGTTGAGGCCAACTGTAGGGAACCGGCCGGCGTATGGTCAAGAAAAATTGCGGGTTCTACGAGGAAACCACTACTCTATCCATGGAAGTCCTATATAGAAGTTTGTTGACACCGGCATCTCTGCTGTCTATCGTCATGACAACGGCGGCGGTGTCGGCGCCGGTTTATCGACACCGCGAACCCACTGGAGAAGACAGGCATGAAGGTTCGGTCACACCAGGAGAAGATCGGGCGGCTGCAGGCGCTGCGTGCGCGGCTCGATCCGCAGCAGGATTTCGGCCTCTGGTTCTGGGCAGGCATGACCGCGGGCACCCATGCCGTGAACGCGGCGCTGCACCACGCGGGCGTCACGCAGGATGACGACAGGTTTCCCACGCAGCCAGGCGTCTACCTGGTGCCGCAGCCCGATGGCAGCCTCAGGCCGGCGTTCGGTCCGCTGGGCGACGTGCTCCATGTGGGCCGGCCGAAGGTCGAGGCACCGGTGCCTGCCGACATCGCGGCGATGATGGCGGCGATGGAGGAGATCGAGCATTACCGCGATCCCTGCCTGCGCGAGGGCCTTGAACCCACCCCGGCCATTGCCGAAGTCTGCGATGCGGCGCTGCGCCGCTGCCTGGCGCTGCTGGCGGCGCGACTGGAAGGAGCAAGGGATGGATATTGAACGCCACATGGCGATGGCGCGCGGCATCGAGGCATCGCTGCAGAAGTGCACCAGCGCCGACTACGAGATGCTGATCGAAGGCGCGATGCTGGCCGGCACGCACTGGCTCAACGCGCTGCTGCACAAGCTCGGCACCACGCCCCCGCAGGCGGACGTGTTCCACAGCTACCTGCTGACCGTCAATGAATTCCGCCGGCTGGCGGTGGCGGCGGAACGGCCGCTGCATGCGCTGGCCGCGATCGAGGACAGCCGCGTGCCGTTCGTGCGCGGCAACCACCCCGGCGGTGAAGCAGCCGCCGAGCGCGCACTGGAACTGCTGTCGCTGATCAGGGCGACGGCGCTTGGTAGCACATAAGGCAGTGCATAGGGCAGCACAGGGATCAATCGGGAAAGGAGACAACAGTGAAGGCAGTCCGCGTAGTGCCGGGCCCGGAGGGCGGCAAGGTCGAAGTGCAGGATATCCCGGTGCCGGTGGCGGCGGCGGGGCAGGTGCTGGTCAGGGTGCGCGCCGCCGGCCTGAACCGGGGCGAGATCAACCAGGCGAAGGAATTGCGCTCGGGCAATACCATCACCGCCGGCGTCGAGTTTGCCGGCGAGGTGGCCGACGTTGGCGCGGGCGTCAGCGGCTGGCGCAAGGGCGACCGCGTGATGGGTCATGGCCGCGGCTGCCAGGCCGAGTACGTGGTGGCCGAGCCGCTGGCGCTGATGCCGGTGCCGGACGGGCTGTCGTGGATCGATGCCGCGGCGTTTCCCAATGTCTTTATCACCGCGCATGATGCGCTGGTCACCAACGGCCGGCTGGTGGCGGGCGAATCGGTGCTGGTCAACGGCGCCTCGGGTGGCGTGGCGATGGCGGCGATCCAGATCGCCTCGCTGATGGGCGCGCGCCCCGTGATCGCGTCGTCGCGCTCGGCGGCCAAGCTCGACAAGATCAGCCAGTTCGGCGTGGACGTGGGCATCGATGCCTCGCGCGAGGACCAGGTCGCGGCGGTCATGGCGGCCACCGGCGACAAGGGTGTCGACATCATCATCGACACGGTCGGCGGCCCGCTGTTCGAAGCCAATATGCAAAGCCTGGCGGTCAAGGGCCGGCTGGTGAACATCGCGCGGCTGGGTTCCGCAACCGCGCAGATCGACCTGACGCAGCTCTGGCTCAAGCGCCTGCAGCTGATCGGCGTGACCTTCCGCACCCGCACCGAACAGGAGCGGCTGGAATGCATCCAGGCCTGCGCGCGCGACATGCTGCCGTTCCTGCGCGCGGGGCGCGTGCGGCTGCCAATCGATCGCACCTTTGCCATGACCGATATAGCCGCCGCGCATGCCTACATGAAGCAAGAGCAGCACGTGGGCAAGATTGTGCTGCTTGCAGACTGATTCCACAGAAAAGACGAGGAGACATGATGACCATCCAGATCCAGCCGCTGACCGGTTCCGTTGGTGCCGCCGTGACCGGCGTCGACCTGAACCAGCCGCTCGACGATGCCAGCTTCGACATCCTGCACCGCGCATTCCTGGAATACGGTGTGCTGGTATTCCGCGGCCAGCACCTGCAGCCCGCGGCGCAGGTCGCCTTCGCGCGGCGCTGGGGCAAGCCGGTGCAGGGCAACCCGCTGCTCAAGGGCCTGACAGAGTTCCCGGAGCTGGCCCAGGTGACCAAGATTCCCAAGGAGACCGCGTCGACCGAGGCCTGGCATTCGGACTCGATCTACACCGAGGTGCCGCCCAAGATCTCGATCCTGTCGGCGGTCACCATCCCGGTTGGCGGCGACACCATGTGGTGCAACCAGTACGTGTCCTACGAGCGGCTGTCGCCGGCGATGCAGCGCATGATCGAAGGGCTGCGCTGCCGCTTCTCCGGCGCGCGGCTGGCCAAAATGACCGGCTCCGACAAGGTTCCCACCGCCGTGCATCCGATCGTGCGCACTCACCCGGAAACCGGCCGCAAGGCGCTGTACGTCGGCCATCCCGATACCGCGCAGTGCATCGAGGGCATGACCGAGGCGGAGAGCCGGCCACTGCTCGACTTCCTCTACGAGCATTCGGTCTCGCCCGACAACGTCTACCGCCATATGTGGCAGCAGGGCGATGTGCTGATGTGGGACAACCGCTGCACCATGCACTACGCGGTGCACGACTACGGCAATGCCGAACGTGTCTTGAACCGCGTCACGCTGGAAGGCGAAGTGCCGCGCTGAGCCGCAACGCCACAGACCGGCGCCGCCATGCGGCGCCAATCCGGAGAATGAAGATGCTGATAGGGATCCCGACTGAGTCGCGGGCGGGGGAGGCGCGTGTTGCCGCGACGCCGGAGACCGTAAAGAAGTACGTGGCGCAGGGCCACAAGGTCATCGTGCAGGCCGGCGCCGGCGTTCGCGCCAGCCAGCCCGACGGCGCGTATGAAGCGGCCGGCGCCACCATCGGCACCGCTGCCGAAGCGCTGGGGGCACAGCTGGTGCTCAAGGTGCGCGCGCCCGACGACGCGGAACTGGCACAGATGAAGCCGGGGGCCGTACTGGTGGGCATGCTCAATCCCTTCGATGCCGAGAACAACGCGCGCATGGCGGCAGCCAGCGTGATCGCGTTCGCACTCGAGGCCGCGCCGCGCACAACGCGCGCGCAGAGCATGGACGTGCTGTCGTCGCAGGCCAACATCGCCGGCTACAAGGCCGTGCTGGTGGCCGCGCACCACTACCAGCGCTTCATGCCGATGCTGATGACCGCCGCCGGCACCGTCAAGGCCGCACGCGTGCTGATCCTGGGCGCCGGCGTCGCCGGCCTGCAGGCGATTGCCACCGCCAAGCGCCTGGGCGCGGTGATCGAAGCGTCCGACGTGCGCCCCGCGGTCAAGGAGCAGATCGAATCGCTCGGCGGCAAGTTCCTCGACGTGCCGTTCCTGACCGACGAAGAGCGCGAGATCGCGCAGGGCGTGGGCGGCTATGCGCGGCCGATGCCGCCGGACTGGATGAAGCGCCAGGCCGAGCTGGTGCACCAGCGCGCGATCCAGGCCGACATCGTCATCACCACCGCGCTGATCCCGGGCCGCAAGGCGCCGGTGCTGCTGCAGGAAGCGACCGTGCAGCAGATGAAGCCGGGCTCGGTGGTGGTCGACCTGGCCGCGGCGCAGGGCGGCAACTGCCCGCTGACGGTGGCCGACGAAGTGGTCGAGCGCCATGGCGTCACCCTCATCGGCCATACCAACCTGGCCAGCATGGTGGCGGCCGACGCCTCGGCGCTCTATGCGCGCAACGTGCTGGATTTCCTCAAGCTTGTCGTCGACAAGGATGGCCAGTTCACGCTCAACCTCGAAGACGACATCGTCGCCGCCTGCCTGGTGGCGGGACGCAAGGAAGCGGCGCTGGCCGGCTGATTCAAAGGAGACCTCAATGGAAATGGTTAGCCACACGGTGATCAACCTGATCATCTTTGTCCTGGCGATCTACGTGGGCTACCACGTGGTCTGGACCGTCACGCCCGCGCTGCATACGCCGCTGATGGCGGTGACCAATGCGATCTCGGCCATCATCATCGTCGGCGCGATGCTGGCCGCAGGACTGACCGAAGGCAATGTCGGCCGGGCCATGGGCACGCTGGCGGTGGCGCTGGCGGCGGTCAATGTGTTCGGCGGCTTCCTGGTCACGCAGCGCATGCTGGAGATGTTCCGCAAGAAGGCACCGAAGGCACCGCCGCAGGACAGCGCGCAGGCCGGCGGGAAGCTGGCGGAGGTGGCGCGATGAACGGCCTGTCGATGAATCTGGTGACGCTGTCCTACCTGGGCGCATCGGTCTGCTTTATCCAGGCGCTGAAGGGGCTGTCGCACCCGACCACGGCACGGCGCGGCAATGCCTTCGGCATGGCGGGCATGCTGGTGGCCGCGCTGACCACGGTGGCGCTGATCCTGAAGCTGAAGAACGAGGTGCTGGCGGGCGCGGGCGAGGCCGGCAACACCGGCAGCGGGCTGGCATTGATCCTGGCGGCGCTGGTGGTCGGCGGCGGCATCGGCGCCTACGTGGCGCGCAAGGTTCAAATGACCAGGATGCCCGAGCTGGTCGCGGCGATGCACTCGCTGATCGGTCTCGCGGCGGTGTTCATCGCGGTGGCCGCGGTAGCGGAGCCTGCGGCATTCGGCATCGCGCCGGTCGGTTCGAACGATATTCCGCTGGGCAACCGGATCGAGCTGTTCATCGGCTGCTTCGTCGGCGCCATCACCTTCTCCGGTTCGGTGATCGCCTTCGGCAAGCTGGCCGGGCGCTACAAGTTCCGCCTGTTCCAGGGCGCGCCGGTGGTGTTCGCCGGCCAGCACTGGCTCAACCTGCTGCTGGCGGTGGCAATGATCGGCTTCGGCATCGCCTTCTTCCTGACACAGGCGTGGGAGCCGTTCCTGGTCATGCTGGCGATCGCCTTCGTGCTGGGCGTGCTGATCATCATCCCGATCGGTGGCGCCGACATGCCGGTGGTGGTGTCGATGCTGAACTCGTACTCGGGCTGGGCGGCGGCGGGCATCGGCTTCTCGCTGAACAACCCGATGCTGATCATCGCCGGCTCGCTGGTGGGCTCAAGCGGCGCCATCCTCTCGTACATCATGTGCCGCGCGATGAACCGCTCGTTCTTCAATGTGATCCTCGGGGGCTTCGGCAGCGACGCCGCCGCCGCGAGCGGTCCGGCCGGGCAGGCCCAGCGCAACGTGAAGTCCGGCTCGGCCGACGATGCCGCCTTCCTGATGGGCAACGCCGAGACCGTGATCATCGTCCCCGGCTACGGCCTGGCCGTGGCGCGCGCGCAGCATGCGCTGAAGGAACTGACCGAAGAGCTGACCGAGAAGGGCGTGACCGTGAAGTACGCGATCCACCCGGTGGCCGGCCGCATGCCGGGCCACATGAACGTGCTGCTGGCCGAGGCCGAGGTGCCGTACGACCAGGTCTTCGAGATGGAAGACATCAACAGCGAGTTCGGCCAGGCCGACGTGGTGCTGGTGCTGGGCGCCAACGACGTGGTCAACCCGGCGGCCAAGACCGATCCCAAGTCGCCGATCGCCGGGATGCCGATCCTGGAGGCGTACAAGGCCAAGACCATCATCGTCAACAAGCGCTCGATGGCGGCCGGCTATGCCGGCCTGGACAACGAGCTGTTCTACATGGACAAGACCATGATGGTGTTCGGCGACGCCAAGAAGGTGGTCGAGGACATGGTCAAGGCTGCCTGAGCCGCGCGGCAAGCCGACAACGAAGGCCACACGGAGAACGAATCGATGCAAGCAGCCCAAGCGGCACCGCCCGACGCAGGCGGCACGGGATTCGACAACGCCGCGCTGGCGGCGCTGCTGCACCGCGAAGGCCTGATCGCGCAGCCCCGGCTGACGCTGGAGCGCCTGGCGGGCGGCCAGTCCAACCCGACCTACCGGATCGCGTGCGGTGCGCAGCAGTACGTGCTGCGCACCAGGCCGCCGGGACAGCTGCTGTCATCGGCGCATGCCATCGACCGGGAGTTCCGCGTCATGCAGGCGCTGCGCGACAGCGACGTGCCGGTGCCGCGGGTCCACCTGTACAGCGAGGACCTCGCCGTCGTGGGCAGCGCGTTCTACGTGATGGACTTCCTGCAGGGCCGCGTCGTCTACGACCAGTCGCTGCCCGGTGTGGCACGCGGGCGGCGCGCCGCCCACTACCGCGAGATGAACCGCGTGATCGGCGCGCTGCACCGGGTGGACTACCGCGCCGCCGGCCTGCAGGATTACGGGCGCACCGGCGGCTACGTGGCGCGCCAGCTCGCACGCTGGTCCGCCCAGTGCCGCGATGCCGGCATGGACGGCAACCCGGCACTGGCGGCGCTGGCCGAATGGCTGCCGCACCACGTTCCCGATGCCGACCGGACCTGCCTCGTGCACGGCGACTACCGCATGGACAACCTGGTGTTCCACCCGACCGAGCCGCGCGTGCTGGGCGTGCTGGACTGGGAGCTGTCCACGCTGGGCGACCCGCTGGCTGACCTGGCCTACCACTGCATGAGCTGGCATATCCCGGCCGACCTGTGGCGCGGCATCGGCGGACTGGACCTGCAGGCGCTCGGCATTCCGGACGAGCAGGCCTACCTGCGCTGGTATGGCGAGAGCAACGGCACGCACGCGCTCGAACACTGGGACTTCTATCTTGCCTACAACTTCTTCCGGCTCGCGGCGATCATGCACGGCATCGGCCAGCGCGCCCGCCAGGGCAACGCGGCCGCGGCCGATGCCATGGAGACGGGCCGGAAGGCCGTGCCGCTGGCCGAGCTGGGCTGGCAGTTCGCGTTGCGCTATGGTGCTGCGGGCCGGTAGCGGTACCAAGCGCTGAAGATTTCTTTCGATCCGCCTCATGAGGTGCTTCCTGTGCCAGCCCCGCGGTCAGGGCCGCCAGGAACTCACAGGCTGTGCAGTGTCGCCAACGGTACATGGCAAGCTGTGAACGACAGCGCTCTGCTCTTCATCGATGCGCGGCCCCCGAGGTCCCGGCGGCAGCCGCCGGAACCGTCCCATGCTTGCAGCCACCTCACCTATAGTGATCGTGGCAGTGCCAAGCAGGGGGATTAGCGATGAGCATCGAATCGAATGCGGAAGGCGACATGCATGCCCGGGAAGTGCCGGGCGGGGAGCAGTACGCCAGCGGCGATGCCGAGGACTCCAGCGTGCGGGAACACCCTCGTTATCAGCAGATGTTCCCGGTCCTGACGGAAGCGGAAATCGAACGGGTGCGGCGCTTCGCCAGCGTCTGCCACTACGCTCGTGGGGAATATCTGTACCGGGTTGGCAATACGTGTCCCGGTGTATTCGTCATCCTCTCGGGGAAGGTCCGCATCGTTGCTCCCGAAGGCCTGCGTGAAAAGCGGATCATCCACATCTATACGCAGCACGGCGAATTTACTTCGGATATCACGCAACTATCGAGCAAGCCGGCTGTGGTGGATGCGCACGTCGATGAAGATGTTGACGCGTTGCTGCTGCGACCGGATGACCTCAGCGCACTGATCATTCGGGAAGCCGATATCGGCGAGAAAATCATGCGCGCGCTGATCCTGCGGCGTGCGCTGGCGGTCGAGCGTGGGCGCGGGCTCGTGATCGTCGGCGCTGCCGGCAATCCGCGCCTGCTGGCGCTACAGGATTTCCTGCGGCGCAATGGCTTTCCATACATGGCCCTCGACGCCGAAGCCGATGTGGATGCCATTGCACTGCTCGAGCACCTGACGCCCCAGCCTGACGACTTTCCGCTGGTAGTCTGTCCCAACGGCACTACCTTGCGGAATCCGGATGTCGGGCAGCTTGCATCGTGCCTGGGACTGGTGCCGGAATTCAAGCCGAGCCACGTCTACGATGTGGCAATCATCGGCGCCGGGCCCGCCGGACTGGCGACCGCTGTCTATGCAGCATCCGAAGGCTTGTCCGTGGTTGTGTTCGACTGTCGTGCGCCAGGTGGGCAGGCGGGCTCGAGCGCGCGTATCGAGAACTACCTCGGATTCCCGACCGGCATCACGGGGCACGAGCTGGCGAGCCGCGCTTTCGTCCAGGCGCAGAAATTCGGCGCCCATATCGGTATCCCGTGCGAAGTCAAGGCTCTGTATTGCGACAAGCAGCCGCTTGTCGTCGAGCTTGCCGACGGTCAACGCATCTGCTCGCGCACCGTGGTGATCGCCTCGGGCGCCGAGTATCGACGTCCGGCGGTGGACGGCCTGGCGCGCTTCGAGGGTGGCGGCGTCTATTACTGGGCAACGCCGCTCGAGGCCAGGTTGTGCCGGAACGAGCCCGTTCTGCTGATCGGGGGCGGCAATTCGGCGGGACAGGCGGCGGTCTTCCTTTCATTGCACGCCGAACATGTGCACATGTTCATCCGGGGCACGACGCTGGACGACAGCATGTCGCGCTATCTCGTGGAACGCATCAAGTCGCTGCCGAACCTGACATTGCATACGCGCATCGAGCTCAGCGCGCTCGAAGGCAGGACGCAACTGGAACGGGTGCATTATCGTGGCGCAGGAGGCGCCGAGGGCAGCATGACGACCCATCACCTGTTCGTGTTCATCGGGGCCGAGCCGAACACGGGGTGGCTGCGGACCTGCGGGGTATCGCTCGATGACAAGGGCTTCGTGCTGACGGGCCCCGACGTCGCCGATGCGCCGTCGCAAGCCCTGCCGCTGCAGACAAGCGTGCAAGGCGTGTTCGCGACCGGCGACGTACGTTCGGGTTCCACCAAGCGCGTCGCGTCGGCGGTCGGCGAGGGCGCGGCCGTGGTCGCACAGATTCATCGCTTACTGACAGAAGCACGCACCGCACGTCAGGCTACGCCTGCCTGAGGGGCCAGCCCAGCGACAAGATCCCGCTGCTGCACATGCAGGTGGGCAGCGCTGCACCATCAAAAACTGCTTGTGCTTTATAACTACGACTAATAGAATCGTAGTTATGGTCCATTCGGGTGCCGCCGATATGCCAAGGGTGCGCTGCCTGGGTGAGTCGGGAACTGCATGTTCCGTACGCTGAAATGGCGATCGGAGCTTTTATGGCCACCAGCGCACCAGCGACCTCCAGTTTTGAGGCTGGATTGAGGTAAGGGCGCATCGACTCAAGAGTCTCAAAGATGCATGGAGTGAAGAACGATGAATCGCAAGTCTCGACAAACGCTGCTCGCCGCTGCCCTCGTGGCAATGCTGGGGGCCGGTGTGGCAGCCTCCGTGCTGCGTCCCTGGCACGGCGGGGAAGCGCAGGCCACCACGCCGCCGCCGGCACCGGCTGTGGAAGTGGCGGCAGTGGTGGGCCAGACCATCACCGAATGGGATGAATTCTCGGGCCGCATCGAGGCCGTGGACCGTGTGGAGATCCGTCCCCGTGTGTCCGGCACGATCGAAACGGTGCATTTCCGCGATGGCTCGATGGTGACGAAGGGCGACCCGCTGTTCACGATCGATCCGCGCCCCTATGCGGCCGAAGTGGCGCGCGCCGAGGCGGCGCTGGCTGCGGCGCAGGTACGGGCGTCGCATGCGCAGACCGAAAAGGCGCGCGCAACGCCTGCTCGACGATAACGCGATCTCGCGGCGCGAGTTCGACGAGCGCATCAACGCGGCCAGCGAGATGTCGGCCGACGTCCGCGGCGCGCGGTGGAAGCTGTTTGGCGATGCCGATCTGGACCGGCTGATCGACGCGGCCAACACTCACAACCAGGAGCTGGCCGCGGCGGCGGCGCGCCTGAAGCAGGCGCGTGCGTTCACCGGCGCCACCGAGGCGGACCGGTACCCGCAACTGAGCGTGGGCCTGGACCCGACGCGCTCCCAGTCGTCGGCCGCCTCGCAGGGGCTGCCCGATGGCGCGCGCGTGGCGCCCCGGACGGTGCTCAAGGCCCGTGCGTTCGCCAGCTATGAGCTTGACCTGTTTGGCCGCGTGGCCAGCAGCGTGAACGCCGCGCGCGCCGACGAGCGGGGTGCTGAGGAGCTGTACCGGTCGGTGCAGCTGGCGCTGCAGGCCGACGTGGCGCAGGCCTACTTCGCGCTGCGCACGCTGGACAGTGACCGCGAGCTGCTCAATGCGACGATCAGGCTGCGTGAGGGCGCGCTGTCGCTGCTGCGCAAGCGCTACGAAGCAGGGGAGACCACCGACCTGGATCCGGCCCGCGCCGAAAGCGAACTGGGCACGGCGCGCTCCGACCTGGCCGGCATCGAACGCCGCCGAGCCAACCAGGAACACGCGCTGGCCGTGCTGACCGGCGTGGCGCCCGCGCAGTTCGGACTCGCCGCCCGGCCGTTCGATACCGCTCCGGTGGCCGTGCCGGCGGGGCTGCCGTCGGAACTGCTCGAGCGCCGGCCCGATATTGCGGCGGCGGAGCGCCAGATGGCAGCAGCCAATGCGCGCATCGGCATCGCCCGCGCGGCGTTTTTCCCGCGCATCTCGCTCACGGCGCTGTTCGGCTTCGAGTCTTCGGACCTGTCGAACCTGTTCCAGTGGTCGTCGCGCACGTGGCTGCTGGGCCCGCTGATCGGTTCGACGGTGGCGCAGACCGTGCTCGACGGTGGCCGCAACCGATCAAACCTGGCTGGCACCCGCGCCGCGCACGAGGAGAGCGTGGCGCGCTACCGGCAGACCGTGCTGTCGGCGTTCCGTGAGGTGGAGGACAGCCTGGCCGATGTGCGCTGGCTCAGCCAGCAGGCCACGGCGCTCGACGGCGCCCTGGCCGGCGCGAAACAGGCGCAGCGCATTTCGCGCAGCCGCTACGATGCCGGTGCCGTTGACTACCTGACCGTGATCGACGCCGACCGCACCGTGCTGCAGTCGCAGCGCGATGCTAATGCGGTGGCAGGCTTGCGTGCCGCGGCGACGGTGTCGCTGGTGCGCAGCCTCGGGGGCGGATGGAGCCAGCGGCAACAATCCTGACGGCGCGCCTTGCGGTTCCCGCAGAAGTTGTATAGCATTTCAACTACGATATACAAAGTCCTAGTATTCCATGTCCCAAATCAGTACAGGCGTTGAATACAGCATCCACTGCCTGCTGTACCTGACGCGGTCGCCGGCAGCTGTGGAAGAGGCGAGTGTCCGTGACCTGGCTGAGCTTCAGGGCGTTCCACACGACTTCCTGGCCAAGCTGTTCACCAAGCTGGCCAAGGCCAAGCTGGTAGTCGCCACGGAGGGCATCAAGGGCGGATTCCGGCTCGCGCGGCCTGCCAACCACATTACCGTTCACGATGTCGTGGTCGCGATCGACGGCGAGAAGCCGCTGTTCGACTGCCTCGAGATCCGCGGCCGCTGTGCCGTCTTCAATGATGACGCACCGGGTTGGGCGACACGTGGCGTTTGTTCGATTCACGCCGTCATGCAGGCGGCGGAGAAGGCGATGCGAGCGGAACTGAAACGGCATACCCTGGCCGACCTTTCTCAGCGCGTCAATGACAAGACGCCGGCCAGCTACGGGGTGCAGGTTGTCAACTGGCTGTCGGATCGTGCGGCCAACCGGCGGGGCGAAAGGACTGCGCCCACGCGCGGGGGTTCACGCAAGAACGCCTGAGGTCCGCGCGTTCAGGTCACCGGCATTGCCTTGAGGCTCCTCATCGCTCGAGGGGCTTTTTTCGCCGGCTTTTTCAAATTCGTCACATCTGACCTGCCAGCGATGCGTGACTAAACAGAGACTGTTTTAGTCGTTGTTTATGTCTATACTTGCTCTTGATCCCTACACCACAGGAACTGGAGCTTTGATGAACCTCACGCATTCCCCCGGCTTGCTCGACAAGAACATCTGGACCGGCCAGCTCTTTACCGGGCGCTGGCAGGCTGGCAGCTTCGCGACCGGCGTGATCGAGCCCGCTACGGGCCGGGAACTGGGCCGTATTGGCATGGCCGATATCTCGACGATTGCCAGTTCGGCCGAGGCCGCGGCGAAGGCGCAGCCGGGCTGGGCCAGCCTGCACTATGAAGAACGCGCAGGTGTGCTGCGCAGGGCTGTGCGAGTTGCCGAGACACATTTCGACGAGATCGTCGGCTGGATCGTGCGCGAAGGCGGCTCCACGCGAGCGAAGGCGGCGTTTGAGACCACGATCACCATCAAGGTTCTGCAGGAAGCCGCAGGGCTGCCATCGCGCTCCGCCGGAGAGGTATTGCCTTCGGTGCCCGGGCGGCTGTCGCTGGCACGCCGGCGGCCGCTTGGCGTAGTTGGCGTCATCTCGCCGTTCAATTTCCCGCTCTACCTGGCGATGCGGGCCGTTGCGCCGGCGCTGGCGCTGGGTAACGCGGTGGTGCTCAAGCCCGATCCGCGCACGGCGGTGTCCGGCGGCTTCGTGGTCGCGCGGCTGTTTGAACTCGCCGGCCTGCCGGCTGGCGCGCTGCACGTGCTGCCGGGCGATGGTGCCGCCGGTGCGGCGCTGACGGCCGATCCAAATGTGGCGATGATTCAGTTCACTGGTTCCACGGCCGCGGGCCGCAAGGTCGGGGAGGCCGCGGGCCGGCACCTGAAGAAAGTCTCGCTGGAGCTGGGCGGCAAGAATTCGCTGATCGTCCTCGATGATGCCGATCTCGATCTCGCGGTTGCAAACACCGCATGGGGCACCTTCCTGCACCAGGGCCAGGTCTGCATGGCCACCGGGCGCGTGCTGGTGCAGCGTGCCATCCACGACCGGTTCGTCGGGAAGCTGGCGGCCAAGGCCGCGAGCCTGACCGTCGGGGATCCCGCTGAAGGCGACGTCGCGCTAGGGCCGCTGATCAATGAAAGCCAGCGCGACAACGTTGCCAGGATCGTCAGCGACGCACAGCGTTCCGGTGCCCGCATCGCAACCGGCGGCGGGTATCGCGACCTGTTCTTCGAGCCGACCGTGCTCAGCGACGTGACACCGGATAGTCCTGCCTTCAGCGAAGAGATATTCGGGCCGGTGGCCGTGGTGGTGCCGTTCGACACGGATGAAGATGCGATTGCGCTGGCCAACCGTACCGAGTATGGGCTGTCGATGGGCATCGTCTCCAGTAATGTCGGCCGGGCATTACGCATGGGAGAGCGCCTGCGCACCGGCATGCTGCATATCAATGACCAGACCGTCAACGACGAGGTCATCAACCCGGTCGGCGGCGTCGGCGCGTCTGGCAACGGTACCAGCATCGGCGGAGCGGCCAACTGGGAGGAATTTACCCAGTGGCAATGGATGACCATTCAGGGCGAAGCGCCACAGTACCCGATCTAGGGCTTCCAGAAGCAACAATCAGAGATCAATGCTTGTGCGCCGCCGGCGCCTTCGGGTCAGGCAAGGTGAAGGCAATGGTCTCCGTGGCCAGGATCTTGTGGCTGGGATCGGCCAGTTCGAGCCGAAGCTTGTGGGCCCCGGGGGGCAGCCCCACTACGATGACGGGATCCTCGTTGGTGTGGGCCCAGGTAATGTGCGAGTCGTCGACCGTCACATGAAGATGCCCGATGCGCGGCGATACCTGTGTGGCGGTCTTGCCGAACACCGGCATGACACGGAAGTGTTCGGTCCGGAACTGCACGATGACGACACCGCGGGCCAACGGTTCGGCCAGCGGCGGATACGGGACCAGCCTGGGCGCCTGCTCGGATTCGAGTGGAAGGATTGCCGGGGGGCGGATGGGGTCCGGTGCGCCTTGTGCAAAAGCCGTCACGCAGAGTGCCAGGGCGGACGCGGCGACGGACGCATGTCTCAGGGGGGGACGCATGATTGTTGTTCTTCCTTTTTGGAGGAGGAGTTTCGTCGACGCAAGAGCCGATGCCGGTCCGTGCGTAAGTACAGAGTAGTCGCTGGCACAGCCGGCGACAGTACTTGCACAGCACGCCGCGATCGGTTGAATCCGCAACCGGAATCAGTCGCCACCCACGCGCCGACGAGGCGCCGTTCGCTGCCGGAATCCGCTTGGGTCCACACCATGCTGTTTGTGGAACGCCTGCGAGAAATTGCTGCGACTGGAGAAACCCACGGCGTGCGCCACCTGGGAAATCTGCAGCGTCGTGGTCGCCAGCAATTCCGCGGCCTTGTGCAGCCGCACCGTTCGCAGCATGGCCATCGGCGTCTGGCCGAACGCCCGTTCGAAGTGCGAAGCGAACGCTGAACGGCTCATTCCCGCCAGATCGGCCAATCGCTGCACCGACAGTGGTGCTTCGGGTTGTTCAAAGAGCTTTTCCAGCGCGAGCAGCAGCCGGGGATCGGCAACGGCCGCCGTCCACGACAGCTGCGCGTTATCGCTTTCCATCTGACGCCGCAGCAGCATGACCAGGCATTGCTTGAGCAATGCCTCGATCAGCACCCTCGATCCCAGTCCGGGCTGCGCGGATTCCGCCAGCAGCATGACGAACTGGTCTCTCAGCCCCGCTGGGCCATCGAAGCGCGTCACGATCGGATGCCGCAGCATCCTGAAGGGATCGGCGGTGTCCGTCGCAAAGCGCAACTCCCCGCACGCCAACTCGATCCCCGCTGCCGCTTCGCCCACCTTCAGCGTCGGCGCCGTTTCGCGCGCGGACCATGAGCCAAGCCTTGCCCGATCCACTGACATAGCCGGCGACTCGGACACGCATTCGAGCCGGTAGGAGACGCCGGGAGGCATCAGGACGAAACTGTGCGGCTGCAACGCGACGCGGTGGCCATTGCCTGCGTCGAGCGTGCCGCGGCCGTCCAGGCAGTAGTGGAGGCTGGCTGTTTCACACGCTTCGAAGCGCACGCTCCACCCGTCGCGGATGTCGCACCGTGTGATGTGCGTGACACCGATGTCCAGTGTGGCAAGGAAATGTTCGAGCACACGATGTGCAGAAGGGGCGGATGCCATCATTGGACGAATTGAAACCAAATTAAGACCAGGCGGAACCTTGCCCTTCCTATCATACGTACTCCAATCCCAACCTTGATGGAGTTTTCCATGCTCGATATGAAGGATCTTGCCTCGTTTGAGGAAGCTGGACGAAAACGCTCCTGAAGCGATGAAGAGCTTCCGTGCATTGGACCACGCGGCTTTTGCAGTAAATATGCAACCCATCACATCCGCCGCCACAACGCGCACCAGCGAAGCCGTCCACAACCACGAGGCGTTGCTGTGCTGGTCGCTGGTTGTCGTCCTGCTGCGCACGGCGCTGGCACGTTGCCATGCGGCGCGTTCCTGATTCTCCTGGAGGACTGTCTGTCGATCGGCATTCGCGACGAACGCGCTGGCAATCATGAACGAGGGCGATCCGATGATCGCCCTCGTTGCCTTTAATGGATGCGATGCACGGGCGCGCGCGCTACTCGCCAGGAGATTCGCCGAACAGTTCCTGGGTGACCGAGCGCAGCCAGCGATTGCCCGGGTCGTCATGCTGACAGCGGTGCCAATGCTGCCTGAGATCAAAGGCGGGAATCGGGAACGGTGGCTCGAGGACCTGTACATCGGCGATGCGCGCGAACAGCTCGCCCACCGGCAGCGGCACCGTGACGACCAGGTCGGTCGATGCGACCACGAGCGGAATGCTGAGGAAATGCGGGGAACGCAGCATCTCGCGCCGCGCGATGCCATGCTGGCGCAGATACGACTCGACCAGCTCCTGGCTGCGGCTTTCGCTCTGGATCACCGCATGCGGCAGTTCACGGAACTGTTCCGCGGTCATGCGTCCGCGTGCCACCGGGTGATTCTTGCGCGCCAGGCACACGAACCCGTGCCGGAACAGGCGCTGCTGGAATACATCCGAGCCGCCGAGGTCCGGATAGTAGCCGATGGCCAGGTCGATCCTGCCGCGTTCGAGCTGATCCATGATGTCCGTGTGCCGCGCCGATACCGTGCGCACGTCCACATGCGGCGCCTCTTTCATGAGCCGGGCCAGCAGGCGCGGCAGGAATGCCGCTTCGCCGACGTCGGACAGCGCCAGCGTGAAGGTCCGCCGCGCCTGCGCGGGATCGAAGCGCGGCGCCGTCAGCAGATGCTCCCGCACCTCGGATAACACGCCCTGCACCACGGGTGCCAGCACTACGGCGCGCGGCGACGGCTGCATGCCGGTGCGGACCTTCAGGAACAGCGGATCGCCGAGCTGGTCGCGCATCCGCTGCAACGCGTGCGACATGGCCGGCTGGCTCACGCCGATCTCCTCGGCCGCGCGGCCCAGGTGACCATGCCGCCACAGCGCATCGAACACGCGCAGCAGGTTCATATCGAAATTATCCATTTCGTTCATGACCGTCATTCCGTTCATTTGATTGCCGAATGATAGGCGAGGAACGAGACTTCCGTCATCCGGTTTGCCCGCAGCGCGGCGCAACGGCCGGCCGGATCGGGCCTGACCGGGTCAGGCCTCAATCAAACAACAGACCGCGCAAACAAGGAGACCCATGTACACGCCCCCAACCAGCATTGCGTCGGTCATCGACGCACGGCCTCTAGGTGCCTATCGGCTTCGCATCTTCATCGTCTGCTTCCTTATCGTGCTGATGGATGGTTTCGATACCCAGGCGATCGGCTTTGCGGCGAAGGCCATGTCTTCCTCGCTCGACATTGCCATCGCACTGTTCGGGCAGGTCTTCTCCGCGGGCCTGCTGGGCGCCATGCTTGGCGCCTTCCTGCTGGGCCCGCTGGCGGACCGCTTTGGCCGCCGCTGGCTGCTGGCGGCGGCGATCGTGGTCTTCTCGGTGTTTTCGCTGCTGACGCCGCATGCGTCCACGCTGCCGGAACTGCTGCTGGTGCGGTTCCTCGCCGGCCTCGGCCTTGGCGGCGCGATTCCGAACCTGCTGGCGCTGTCTGCCGAATACACGCCGCGGCCCATGCGCGGCATGATGACCGGCGTGCTCTATGCCGGCTTTCCGCTCGGTGGTGCCGTGGGCGCGCTCGCCAGCTCGTACATCGTGCCGCACTACGGCTGGCCCGCGCTGTTCTATCTCGGCGGCGCGCTGCCGCTGGGGCTGGCGCTGCTGGTCATCGTGGGCCTGCCTGAATCGCTCCCGTTCCTGCTGCGCCACAAGGACGGCCAGGAGGCGGTACGCGCCATCGTCGCGCGCATCGCGGGCCAGCCGTCAGCGTCCGATCGCCAGGTCACCTATGTCGATGCCGAGGAACGCGTGCGTGGCCTGCCATTCCGGGAACTGCTGTCGGGAGGGCGGCTCGTTGCCACGCTGCTGCTCTGGACCGGTTTCTTCATGTGCTTTGTGCTGTTGATAGTGCTGGTGCTGTGGACGCCTGCGCTGCTGCGCGGCGAGGGCGTCGGCGAGCACGATGCCGCGCTCGTGGTCGCCCTGATCAATCTCGGTAGCGTGGCTGGTACCGCCGCGGGTGGCCGCCTGGTGGACCGCTTCGGTCCGTACCTGACGCTGCCGCCGCTGTTCCTGCTCGGTGCGCTCAGCGTGTCCGTGCTCGGATACGCCACCGGGTCGCTGCCCGCGCTGGCGCTCGCGGCCACGCTGTCCGGCATCTTCCTGGGCGCCGGCAGTTCAGGGCTGCTGGGCCTGGCCGTGCTGAGCTACCCGAGCGGGATGCGCGCCACCGGCGTGGGCTGGGCCATGGCGCTGGGCCGCATGGGCCAGGTTAGCGGGCCGCTCGTCGTCGGCGCCTTGCTCGCGAGCGGGTTCGGCATCAAGGCCATCTTCGTGTGCAGCGCCGTTCCTGCCGCCATTGCCGCTGCCGCGATTCTCGTGCTGCGGGTGGTGCGCGCCGCGCCGAGGGCACAGGGGGACGCGTCGGTGCAGAACGCCGCGCTGCCCGCCGCACTGGACGGCCACTAGCCACCTGATTCATTCATAGCCGTTGCATGGGGCGCCTGTCACGGCTTTTCGTGGCCGATGCCGCCCGCAGAAATAAGGAGTGTCATGCGTATTACTACTCAGTCATCCCCCGTGCTCGTCGTCGGTGGCGGCATCGGCGGGCTTGCGGCGGCGCTCGCGCTGGCGCGCGAGGGCTGCCATGTCAAGGTGCTGGAGCAGGCCAGCGTCATCGGCGAAATCGGCGCGGGCGTGCAGTTCGGCCCCAATGCCTTCGCCGCCTTTGACGCGCTTGGCGTGGGCGAGCGCACGCGCAGCCATGCGGTCTACACCGATCACATGCTGATGATCGATGCGATCGACGGGAAGACCGTTGCCGACATCCCGGTCGGCGAAGCCTTCCGCAAGCGCTTTGGCAATCCGTACGCGGTCACGCACCGTGCCGACGTCCACAATTCGCTGCTCGAGGGTGTGCGCGAGACCGACCGGATCGAGTTCGTCACCGCAACGCGCATCATCGAGGTCCGGCAGTCGGCGGACGGCGTTACCGCATTCGACGAACAGGGCAACAGCTACCACGGCTGTGCCCTGGTCGGCGCCGACGGCGTGAAGTCCGCCATCCGCCAGCAACTGGTCGGCGACCCGCCGCGCGTATCGGGGCACGTGGTGTACCGCGCGGTGATCGATGCCGGGCATTTTCCGCGCGACATGCAATGGAACGCACCGGTGCTCTGGGTCGGGCCGAACTGCCACGTCGTGCATTACCCGGTCCGCGCCGGCGAGCAGTACAACCTCGTGGTGACGTTCCACAGCCGCCAGCAGGAGACCTGGGGCGTCAGCGAGGGCAGCCAGGAGGAGGTGCTTTCGTACTTCCAGGGCATCGATGCCCGTCCGCTGAGCCTGCTCTCCCTGCCGCCGACCTGGCGCCGCTGGGCCACCGCAGACCGCGAACCCATCGGTCAATGGACGCACGGCCGCATCACGCTGCTCGGCGACGCCGCGCATCCGCTGCTGCAATACCTGGCGCAGGGCGCATGCATGGCCGTCGAGGACGCCGTCACGCTCGGGGCCGCGGTACGCGCGTGCGACGGCGACCTGCCGCGCGCCTTTTCCGTGTACCAGGACGCACGCATCACCCGTACCGCGCGCGTCGTCCTGTCGACCCGCGAGTTCGGCCGGCTGTGCCACGCGTCCGGCATCGAGCGCCTGGTGCGCAATTCCCTGTGGAAGAGCCGTTCGCCGGAGCGCTTCTACGACTCTCTGGAATGGCTCTACGGCTGGAAGGCCGAGACCTGCCTGACCGTATGACGGCCACTTCCCTCATCCCCTGATCGACCCGGGATCTGACCTTGCAGATCCCAAACCTGGAGTTCTGCATGACCTTTGTCGTTCCGCCCATTCCCGCCGTCACGATTCCCGTGTCCGGTGGCGACGGACTGTTTCCCGTGCGCCGCATCTACTGCGTTGGCCGCAACTACGCCGCGCACGTACGCGAGATGGGCATGGACCCGAGCCGCGAGCCGCCGTTCTTCTTCTGCAAGCCTGCCGATGCGATCGTGGTAGCCCCCGCGGGCGCCGGCGCGCAGATCGCCTATCCGCCGGCGACCGGGCAGTTCCACTTCGAGATCGAACTGGTGGTGGCGATCGGCCGCGCGGGACGGGATATACCGGTCGAGCAGGCCAATGCGCATATCTGGGGCTACGGGGTCGGCATCGACATGACGCGGCGCGACCTGCAGATCGCGGCGCGCGACCGGGGCCGCCCGTGGGAACTCGGCAAGAGCTTCGACCAGTCCGCGCCGGTTTCACTGCTGCATCCTGCCAGCGAAGTCGGCCATCCGGCAGCCGCAGAGATCTGGCTGCAGGTCGACGGACAGGACCGCCAGCGCAGTGACCTGGACAAGCTGATCTGGTCGGTGCCCGAGATCGTCGCAAACCTGTCGACGTTCTTCACACTGCAGCCCGGCGACCTCGTCTTCACCGGCACGCCGGAAGGCATCGGGCCGGTGCGCAGCGGCGAGGTCATGCGTGGCGGCATCGCCGGGCTCACCGACGTCGAAGTGCGCGTAGCCTGAAGGCGGTACGAGCATGGATCTGTACAACTTCTTCAACAGTTCGGCGGCGTACCGGGTGCGCATCGCCATGGCACTGAAGGGCCTTCCCTGGAACCATATCGGCGTGAATCTGCGCGCCGGCGAGCAGGACCGGCCCGGGTACCAGGCGCTCAATCCGAACCGGCTGGTGCCGACGATCCAGGATGGCAGGCAGACCATCACGCAATCCCTGGCGATCATCGACTATCTCGATCGCAAGTGCCCCGTGCCGCTGCTGGTTCCCGCCGACGGCCAGGCTCGCACACGCGTGCTGGAGCTGGCGCTGACCATCGCCTGCGACCTGCACCCGCTGAACAACATGCGTGTGCAGAAGTACCTTAGCGCCCGCCTTGGCATTGCCGACGCCGACAAGTCCGAATGGGTCGCCCACTGGCTCACCGCGGGCTTCAGCGCACTGGAACCGTGGCTGCCCGCGGACGGCGGCTGGTGCGTCGGCGACGCCCCGACCCTGGCCGACTGCTGCCTGGTACCGCAAGTTGCCAATGCGCAGCGTGCGGGGTTCAGCCTCGACCCGTTCCCGCGAGTGCGCCTTGCCTACGAGCACTGCATGCGTCACGAGGCCTTCCGCGTGGCGGCGCCGAGTGCCCAGCCCGATTACATAGCCGCCCACTGATACCGATGCAGGAGGCATCCGATCATGACAACCAATCCCACGCCTGACGTGTTGACCCGGCGCGACGCCTTTTACCGCGAGCTGGAACCGCATGCGATGGCAGCCCTCTGGACCCGGCTGCGCAAGCTGATTCCATCGGAACCCACACCGGCGGGCGTGGCGCACCGCTGGGCATATGAAAAGGCCCGCCCGTACCTGATGGAATCGGCGAGCCTGATCTCGGCCGAGGAAGCTGAACGGCGCGTGCTGCTGATGGAGAATCCGGGCCTGCCCGGCACTTCGTGCATCACCAGAACGATGTACGCCGGCCTGCAGCTCATCCTGCCGGGCGAAGTCGCGCCCGCGCATCGCCATACCCAATCGGCATTGCGCTTCATCGTCGAAGGTTCGGGCGCCTACACCGCCGTGGACGGCGAGAAAACCTATATGGAACCCGGCGATTTCGTCATCACGCCGGCGTGGACATGGCACCATCACGGCCACGAGGGCAACGCGCCGATGGTCTGGCTGGACGGACTCGATATTCCTATCGTGTCGCTCTTCAACGGCGGCTTCCGCGAGGAATTCAAATCCGGCGAAGCGCCGGTCACGCGCCCTGCAGGCGACGCACTCGCGCGCTATGGCACAGGTCTGATGCCGGTGGGCTACCAGGCGTCCACGATGAACTCCCCGGTCTTCAACTATCCCTACGCGCGTACGCGCGAGGCGTTGTTCGCGTTGCCACGCGCCGGTGCTCCCGATCCGCACGCGGGCTACCTCATGCGCTACACCAATCCGGTGGACGGCGGCTGGGCCATGCCGACCATCGCCACCATGATCCGGTTGCTGCCGTCCGGCTTCGCGACGTTGCCGTACCGCTCGACCGACAGCATCGTCTTCGTCTGCGTGGAAGGCAGTGGCCATGTCACGATCGGCGATCAGCAGCTGGAGCTTGCGCCGCACGACGTGGTGGTGGTGCCGGGCTGGAGCCGCTACACGCTGCATGCCAGCCAGGACCTGGTGCTGTTCTCGTATTCGGACCGCGTCGCGCAGGAAAAGCTCGGCCTGTTCCGCGAGCAGCGTTGCTGAGGCGGGGTGGCCGGCATCATGACCACCGTCGTTTCCTATGGAGACTTTGTCGACAGCATCGCCGCGGCGCTGCAGTTCATCAGTCACCATCATCCTCCCGACTATATCCGGCACCTTGCCGCAGCCTATGAACGCGAGGCCAGCGAGCCGGCGAAGCAGGCGATTGCCCAGATCCTGATCAACTCGCGGATGTGCGCGGAAGGACGGCGTCCGATCTGCCAGGATACGGGCATCGTCAATATCTTCCTGCGCGTCGGCATGGATGTCCGGCTCGCCGGCTTCCCGTCGGGCATCGTCGATGCGGCCAATGTTGGTGTGCGTCGTGCGTATCTCGATCCCGACAATACGCTGCGGGCCAGCATCGTCGAAGACCCGCTGTTTGCGCGGCGCAATACCGGCGACAACACCCCGGCGGTCGTCCATGTCGAGCTGGTGCCAGGCAACACCGTCGTGGTCGACGTGATGGCAAAGGGCGGAGGCAGCGAGAACAAGAGCAAGTTCGCGGTGCTGATGCCCAGCGATTCGGTCGCAGACTGGATCGTCAGCATGGTGCCGTCGATGGGGGCCGGCTGGTGTCCTCCCGGCATGCTCGGCATCGGCGTCGGCGGCACGGCCGAGAAGGCCATGCTGCTGGCCAAGCAGAGCCTGACCGAGCCGCTCGACATGCTCGATCTCAAGGTCCGGGGCCCGCGCAACGCACTGGAGGCGCTGCGAATCGAGATCCATGACCGCATCAATGCGCTCGGCATCGGGGCGCAGGGGCTCGGCGGGTTGACCACCGTGCTCGATGTCAGGATTGCGACCTACCCCACGCATGCGGCAAGCATGCCTGTCGCCATCGTGCCGAACTGCGCGGCAACGCGCCATGCGCGCTTCGAACTCGATGGCAGCGGCCCGGTCATGCTGACGCCGCTCTCGCCGGATCGCTGGCCAGACCTCTGGCCGGATCTGCCTTTGCCTGACGGCACGGCGAGCCGCCGGGTCGATCTGAACACCCTGACCCGGGAGGAAACCCGCACCTGGCGCGCCGGCGAGACGCTGCTGCTGTCGGGGCGCATGCTGACCGGGCGCGATGCCGCGCACAAGCGGATCGACGAGATGCTCGCGCGTGGCGAGCCCTTGCCGGTGGACTTCCGCAATCGGATGATCTACTACGTCGGGCCCGTTGATCCCGTGCGTGACGAAGTAGTAGGCCCTTGCGGCCCGACCACGTCAACGCGGATGGACAAATTTGCCGGGCGCATGCTGCCATCCACCGGCTTGCTCGGCATGATCGGCAAGGCCGAGCGCGGGCCGGATGCGATCAGCGCCATCGTGAAGAACGGCTGCGTCTATCTGGCGGCAACCGGTGGGGCCGCCTATCTGATCTCCAAGGCGGTCCGGTCCTCCCGCATCCTGGCGTTTGGCGATCTCGGCATGGAAGCCATCTACGAGTTCGATGTGGAGAACCTGCCCGTTGTCGTTGCCGTGGACGCCGGCGGCAACAGTGTCCACGAAAGCGGACCGCGCACCTGGCGCATCGCGGCGGCATGAAGATTCACTTGCCCTGATTATCGCGTCGCCGGTAGCCGCCACCCCGGACGACGCTCAACCCCGCGTGGCGATCAACATCCTTAACTGAAATACCCCGAAATGATCAACCAGTTCGATAAAGTCATTTACACCGGCAAGACCCATACCGTCGGCGGCCGCAACGGCAACTCCCGCAGCACCGACGGCCGTCTGGCCGTCGATCTGTCAGGGCCCGGCAGCAACGGCGCCGGTACCAATCCGGAACAGCTCCTGGGCGCCGGCTGGTCGGCCTGCTTCCTCGGCGCAATCGCCAAGGCGGCACAGGTGGCAAAGGTCACGGTTCCGGCCGACGCGGCCGTTGACGCTGAAGTGGATCTTGGCCAGGCCGGTGATGGCTACTTCCTGGCGGCACGGCTCAATGTGAGCTTGCCCGGGATTGACCGGGAGGTCGCGCAGTCCCTGGCCGCGGCCGCACACCAGCTTTGCCCGTACTCCAAGGCGACGCGCGGCAATATTGATGTCGAGATCAATATCGTCTGAGGACGGCAGGGCGTCGCACGCATCGGCTCGCGCCGATGCGTCGGCGAGAGCCGCGCCGATTCGCGGAAGCTCTTGAATGCCAGTCCGCCGTGCAACAGTCCGCCCCAGTTCTTGTTCGGGGCCTGGTAGATGCGCCAGCTCACGCCCCGGGCCTGCAGCAGTTCGGGCAGCGTGGCCGCCAGTGCGCCGCGGTTGCCTGGCCCCGGACGTAGGACGATACTTCCGAACAGTCGTGCCCCTGTGCCACGACAGGAAGGAATGCAATGGGCGAGACAGCAAAAGTATCCGTCTCCGCGCCAGCGGAAGCGCTCGCGGAACTGCCTGGGCAGGTCGTGCTGGTCCTGCAAGGTGGCGGCGCGCTTGGCGCCTACCAGGTCGGCGTTTACCAGGCCATGCATGAGGCCGGCCTCGAGCCGCGGTGGGTGATCGGTACGTCGATCGGGGCGATCAATGGGGCCATTATCGCCGGCAACCCGCCAGCCGAGCGGCTTTCCCGGCTCAAGCGGTTCTGGGATGGCATTGCCTACCGCGGCGCCGGCGAGGCAAGCGGCCACTTCCGCGAATGGGAAAACTGGGTGCGGGTGCTGTCGATTACCACCCATGGCATTCCGTCGTTTTTCACGCCAAGTCCCGCCGCCTGGTGGCTGGGGCTGCGCGCCACGGTCGGCCTTGCCCAGTCGGCCTTCTACTCCACCGAGCCGCTGCGCGCGACGCTGGGCAACCTGATCGACTTCGATTACCTGAACGCCGGGAACACGCGGCTGACCGTTGGCACGGTCGGCGTGCGCAATGGCCGCATGCGCTATTTCACCAACCGCGACGCGCCACTGAAGGTCGCGCACGTGATGGCTTCGGCAGCGTTTCCGCCGGGGTTTCCCTCGGTGCAGGTGGACGGCGAGGCATACTGGGACGGCGGCATCTATTCGAACACGCCGCTGGAAGCTGTCCTGGATGACCGTCCCCGCCGCAGTTCGCTGATCTTCGCCGTGCAGTTGTGGCCGGCCAGCGGCCCGGACCCGACCTCGATCTGGCAGGTAATGAGCCGGCTGCGCGACATCCAGTACTCCAGCCGCGCGGAATGCCACCTTGAGCGGCAGCGACAGATACACCGCCTGCGGCACGTGATCCGCGAACTGGGCAAGCACATTCCGGAAAGCGAGCGCGCGCAGCCCGCCGTGCAGGAACTGCTCGACTGGGGTTGCGGAACCACCATGCATGTGGTCGAGCTGGATGCACCGCAACTCGACGGCAACGATATGAACCGCGATATCGACTTCTCCACGCACGGCATCGAACGCCGCTGGGCGGCCGGGTACCAGGACACGCGGGATGCGATTGGCCGTGCCCCCTGGCGCGAACCGCTCGACCCGATCGAGGGAATCGCCGTGCACCGGGTTCAGGCGAGCCTCCCCGGGTGAGATGCGAATCACCTGGCGAGCAGGCGCCGCGAAAGCTTGCGCGCGCCGCTTTCCACGTTGTGGTCTGGCTTGCGGCGCTGCTATTCCGGCATGGAATAGCAATGACCTGAGGATTGATTATGGCCTGACCGGCGCGGCTCTTAGACTCCTCTTCGACGGCAGCAACGGCGCTTCGTAGCCCGTAAGCCGATGGACGGAGGAGAGACTGGATGAGCAGCGAACTAGCAGCGAATGTGCGAGCGCACGGCGCGTCGAAGCGCGAAGAGGCGAAGGTGGTCGTAGGCGCGTGCGTCGGCACCGTACTCGAGTGGTATGACTTCTTCCTTTATGGAAGCCTGGCGATATTCTTTTCGTCGCACTTTTTTCCCGCCGGAAATTCAACCGCCAGCTATCTCGCATCGCTGGCGACATTCGGCATCGGCTTCATTATCCGGCCGCTAGGTGCCGTCGTATTCGGACGGTTCGGCGACAAGGCCGGGCGCAAGGCAACCTTTCTTGCCACGGTCGTGCTGATGGGCATTTCGACGGCGGGCATCGGCTTGCTGCCGTCCTATGAAACCCTGGGATGGGCTTCGCCGGCCATCCTGATCGTGCTGCGCCTGCTGCAGGGGCTCGCGCTGGGTGGAGAGTATGGCGGAGCCGCGGCCTACATCGCCGAACATACGCCATCCGGCCGGCGGGGCTATGCCACCGGCTGGCTCCAGACCACGGCGACATTCGGCTTCCTGCTTTCGCTGGCCGTGACGCAGCTCTGCCAGCTGTGGATTTCCGCGGAGGACTTCGCAGTCTGGGGTTGGCGCGTGCCGTTCCTGGCGTCGGTGCTGCTGCTTGCCGTATCGACCTACATCCGCACGACCCTTTCCGAGTCGCCGGTGTTCCAGCGCATGAAGGCAGAAAACCGCACATCGAGCGCACCGCTGCGCGACAGCCTCATGGTCGGCCAGAACGTGCGGCGGATGCTGGCGGTCCTGTTCGGCGCGCAGGCCGCGGTCGGCGTGGTCTGGTACACGTGCAACTTCTATGTCCTGTATTTCCTGACGTCGACGCTGAAGGTGCCGTCCAGCCAGGCGTACAGCTATCTCGTCGTCGCGCTGGTCTTCTCGCTGCCGCTCTACGTGTTCTTCGGCTGGCTGTCGGACAAGGTCGGCCGGAAATGGATCGTGCTGATCGGCTGCGGCATGGCAGTGCTGACCTTCCTGCCGATCTTCTCGCAACTCGGCAAGGCGGTGAATCCCGCCCTCGCGCAGTTCCAGCAGTCCGTCACCATCCGCGTGGCGTCTTCGGACTGCTCGGACAGCATTTTCTCCAGCACTCAGACCGCGTGCGACAAGGCGCGCGACTTCCTGACGCAGGCGGGCCTGTCCTACCGCGTGGAGCCTGGCCTGGCCGGCGAGCCGCTGGTGACGTATATCGGCGACAAGCCGGTGGCCGGCTTCGATGCGAAGGCCTATCGGGACGCGCTCGTTGCCGCGGGCTATCCCCCGGCGGCCGATGAAGCGGCAATCAACCGGCCCATGATGTACCTGCTGCTGTTCCTGCTGATGATCTGGGGCGCGATGGCCTATGGGCCGATGTCCGCGTACTACGTGGAGCTGTTCCCGGCGGCGGTGCGCTACACCTCGATCTCGATCCCCTACAACATCGGTGCGGGTTACTTCGGCGGCCTGGCGCCGTTCATGTCCACGGCGCTGGCGGTCAAGTCAGGCAGCGTGCTGGGCGGGTTGTGGTACGCGATTGCGGTAGGCGGCATCTCGGTCGTCCTCGGCATGTTCCTGCTGAAGGAGACCAAGGACGTCGACGTGAACCAGTGACACACAGGCAGTGTCCCGCTCAACCTGAAAGTAAATGGAGCATTGATATGAAGCAGTCTGCTCAGGCGCGGCTGGTGCAATGCAAGGCCACGCCCCGGGGGCGGTTTCCCCACGTGGTGCGCGCCGGCGATTTCCTGTTCGTTTCCGGCACCAGTTCAAGGCGTCCCGACAACAGCTTCGTCGGGGCGGCCGTGGACGAATTGGGTACGTCCCGCGTCGATATCCGGGCGCAGACCCGAGCCGTGATCGAGAACATCCGCGACATCCTGCGGGCGGAGGGCGCAGACCTGGCCAATCTGGTCGAGATCACCACATTTCTGGTGAATATGAATGACTTTGGCGGCTATAACGAGGTGTATGCGGAGTATTTCGACGAAGCCGGGCCGGCGCGGACGACCGTCGCCGTCCACCAGCTGCCGCATCCTTTGCTGACCATCGAGATCAAGGCCGTTGCCTACGCGCCCCGCGCCGAGGCAGCGCAGACCCACGAGCCATGACATGGAGAACACTATGCTGAAGTACGGAGCGCCATTCAACTTTAACCATTGGATCGACGCGCACCGGCATCTCCTCAAGCCTCCCGTGGGCAACCAGCAGGTATGGCAGGACGCGGACCTGATCGTGACCGCGGTCGGCGGCCCGAATCTGCGTACCGACTATCACGACGACCCGTTCGAGGAATTTTTCTACCAGCTCAGGGGAAACGCGTACCTGAACCTGATGGTGGAAGGCAGGCGCGAGCGGGTCGACCTGCGGGAAGGAGACGTCTTCCTGCTGCCGCCGCACGTTCGCCATTCGCCGCAGCGGCCCGAGGAGGACAGCGTGTGCCTGGTCATCGAGCGCCAGCGTCCGGCCGGGGCCGTCGACGGCTTTGAATGGTATTGCGACAGCTGCGACGGCCTGGTCTGCCGGGCGGAGGTCCAGCTCAGGAGCATCGTCGATGACCTGCCGCCGCTGTTCGCGGCTTTCTATGCTTCCGAAGACAAGCGGCGCTGCAGCCGTTGCGGCGCCATCCATCCGGGCCGCGGCGCAGCGCCGGTGCGTTCGCCGGTGCGTTGATAAGGGTTTGCAAACGGGACCACCAATGACAACCATTGCCATGTCGGGCCTGTCGGCCAGGCAAAAGTACTGGCTGATTACCGGCAGCGTGGGGCCGCGCCCCATTGCGCTGGTCACCAGCCTCGGCAGCGACGGCGTCTGCAACGCGGCGCCATACAGTGCCTTCAACTACATGGGCGAGGACCCGCCTTTGTTTGCGATCGCGGTCGATCACTACGGCGACGAGAGCCACCGGCCCGGCGAGGTCAAGGACACGCTCAGGAACATCCTCGATCGGCGCGAATTCGTCGTCAACATGGTCGACGAGCCCATCGTCGAGCGCGCGGTGATGTGCGGCAGCGACTATCCGCCGCATGTCTGCGAGGCCGAGGCGGTGGGTTTGTCGCTCGCGACTTCGGAGGCGGTCGCGGTGCCGCGGATCCGCGAGGCGCCGGTGGCGTGGGAATGCCGGCTGTTCAAGGTCTTCGAGTTTTCGACGCAGCGCGCCATCGTCTTCGGCGAGATCGTGTCGATGTATATCCGCGACGACCTGTTCGACGACGAGAAGCTCCGTATCAGGGTCGACCGGTTCTACCCGGTGGGGCGCCTGGGCGGGCCAAACTACTGCCGCTCGTCCGACCGTCGCCGGATTGCGGTGCCGACCTACCTGCCGACGGTGGGCGTTGCCAGAGAGTGAGTGCCGCCCCGGGGGTGATCCTGCCATGCACATTCATCCGCTAACGCAGATCCGGCTGAGCCGGAATCTGAAGCTGAGCCAGCTGCTGGTGTTCGACCGCGTCATCGAGACCGGTTCCATCCTGCATGCCGCCAACGACATGGGACTCACCCAGCCGGCGGTCACCAAGATCATCCAGGAGCTGGAGGGCTGTGTCGACGGCACCCTCTTTGCCCGCTCCAATCGCGGCGTGGTGCCGACCGAACTGGGACTGGTCCTGGCGCGGCGCGTGAAGTCGCTGCTTGCCGAGTTCCGCTACATGACCGAGGAGCTCGACCAGTTCCGTTTCGGTACGGCCGGCCGGGTGGTGGTCGGCACGATGATCGCCGCATCGGCGCACCTGCTGCCGTCCACGATCGCCAGGCTGAAGGCGCGGGCACCGAACATCATCGTCACGGTGCGGGAAGGGCCGACCGCACAGCTGTTCCCGGCACTGGCCACCGGCGAGGTCGACATCGTCGTCGGCAGGTTGCCTGAACTGGAGCTGCCGATCTCGGATGCCTTTCCGCTGACGCACCAGGTGCTGTTCGAGGATTTGCTGGACGTGGTGGTCGGCAGCGCCAATGACGCCGTTGGCCAGTCCGTGACATCGTTGCACGAGCTGGACCAGCATCCATGGATCCTGCCCACGCCGGACTCTCCGTTGCGCTACGCCGTCGAACGGATGTTCCGCAACGCCGGCATCGAGCTGCCGCGCGACCTGGTGGAGTCCATGTCCGTCCTGACCAACCTCGGGTTGCTGCTGACAACCAACCGCATCGCGGTAATGCCGCGGGTCGCGGCCAGGCAGTTTGTCCAGGCCGGGCTGCTGCGGACGCTGTCGATTCCTGAGCTCGGCGCGTTCGGCACGGTGGGCTACTCGGTGCGGGCCAACAAGGCGCTCACGCCGGCGTGCGAAGCCTTTATCGAATGCCTGAAAGAGGTCTCCGGCACCGACAAGGCGTCCTGACTGCGCGGATCCGGCCTCAGCAGCGCTGCCGAGACCCTTCAAGACAACACGATAACCCCGACTGACCGAGCCTGCGCCACGCAGGCTCGAGGGGAGCGCTTTGTCCGCTTTCCGTGAATTACCAAAACCAACTGCCGCAATACAAAAAAGGAGGAGACGTGAACCCAGGCCGAGTCATCTGGGCTGGCGCGATGAGTTTGCCAACCATCGCCCTTGCTCAATCCGTGACGTTGTACGGTGTCGTCGACACCGGCGTGGAGGTTCTCAACCACACCGGTGCCAACAACAGCGCGCTCGTCAGAATGAACAATCTCTCGGGAACCGTGCCATCGCGCTGGGGCCTGAGAGGCACCGAAGACCTGGGCGGCGGCTTCAAGTCTGCATTCGTCCTGGAATCCGGCTTCGCGCCGGATTCCGGCGTGTCCAACCAGGCCGGGCGCCTGTTCGGGCGGCAGGCGTGGGTCGGCCTGAACGGGCGCTGGGGCCAGTTGGCGCTCGGGCGACAGTACACCATGCTGTTCTGGGCGACGCTCGATGCCGACATGCTCGGGCCGAACACGTTTGGCTCATCCTCGCTGGACAGCTACCTCGCCAATCCGCGCGCCGACAATGCGATTTCCTACAAGGGAACGTTTGGTGGCGTGACGCTCGGCGCCACCTACAGCCTGGGCCGGGATGCCGCGCCAGCCGGCGCCCCCTGCGCAGGAGAGAACCCTGCCGACCGCCGTGCGTGCCGGGAGTGGTCGGCGTTGATCGGCTACAACACCAGCGCATGGGGCATGGCCGTTGCCTACGATTCGCTGCGTGGCGCGGCGGGGGCCGGCGCCGGGCTGGGCAGCAGCGGCATGAAGGACGATCGACTTTCACTGAGCGGGTACGCCAATATCGGCAAGGCAAAGCTCGGCGGCGGCTGGATCCGGCGGGACAACGACGCCAACCCTGCCACGCCGCGCAGCGATCTCTGGTACGGCGGCGCCTCGTATACGGTGACGCCGGCCTTCAGCGTCGACGCAGAGGTCCTTTTCCTGCGCTATCACCACAGTGCCAACAAGGCCTGGCTATATGCAGCGAGGGCGAACTACGCGTTGTCCAAGCGCACCACGGTCTACGGTACCGCCGGCTTCATCGACAACGGCGGGCACCTTGCACTGTCGGTCAGTTCAGGCGGTACGCCGGCGGCACCGCCCACCGCGGGCGGCAACCAGCTTGGCGCGATGCTGGGCATCAAGCACATCTTCTGATGCGCGTCCCCGTTGCGGCCGCCATCGGCTCCGTGTCGGCGTCTCACTATTCCACGCCCTTATATCAACCCGCCAAGGATTGATTATCCAAGGCAAACGGGCACTCCTACACTTGCTTTCACCAACAGTGTGCAGGAGAACCCATGGAGTACTACGCCGAGGTCGCAGCGGGATTGCCCCGACATCTGCGGCATTTCATTGATGGAGAGTTCGTGGCGTCTCCCGGCTCGTTCGCCAAGCTGAGCCCGATCGACGGGCGCGAGCTGTCGCGCGTGGCGGAGGCCGACGCCGACGCGGTCGATGCCGCCGTGCAGGCCGCGCGCCGGGCCCAGCGCGGGCCCTGGCGCCAGTTCACCACGGCGCAGCGCGCGGCAGCCTTGCACCGCATCGCGGACGGTATCCAGCAACGCTTCGACGAGTTCGTGGCCGCGGAAGTGGCCGATACGGGACGCCCGATCGCGCAGGCCCGGGAGCTGGATATCGCGCGCGGCATCGCGAATTTCCGCACCTTTGCGGACCTGGTGAGCACCGCGCACAGCGAGTGCTTCGAGTCTGCCGGTGCCGATGGCACGCAACTGCTCAACTACGTCACGCGCAAGCCCCTTGGCGTGGTCGGCGTGATCTCCCCGTGGAACCTGCCGCTGCTGTTGCTGACGTGGAAAGTGGCCCCGGCACTGGCGATGGGCAATTCCGTGGTGGCCAAGCCCTCCGAGGAAGCACCCACCAGTGCGACGCTGCTGGCCGAGGTGATCCGGGACAGCGGCCTCCCCAACGGGGTCTTCAACCTGATCCACGGCCACGGACCCAGCGCCGCCGGTGAATGGCTGACCCGGCACCCGGACATTGATGCCATTACCTTTACCGGCGAGTCGCGCACCGGCAGCACCATCATGAAGGCGGTGGCCGACGGTGTGAAGAACATTTCTTTCGAACTGGGCGGAAAGAACGCGGCCATCGTCTTTGCGGACGCCGACTTCGATGCCGCCGTGGAAGGCGTGCTGCGCTCCAGCTTCACCAACGCGGGGCAGGTGTGCATGTGCACGGAGCGCGTCTATGTCGAGCGCCCGATCTTCGAGCGCTTCGTCGCGGAACTCAAGGCGCGGACCGAGGCCCTGCGGATCGGATCGCCGTATGTGTCCGGGGTGACGACCGGCCCGATGATCTCCGCCGCGCACCGCGACAAGGTGCTGGGCTATCTGCGGCTCGCCGTGGAGGAGGGCGCCACCGTTGTCACCGGCGGCGACGTGCCGCGCTTCGGCGATGCCTGCGACAACGGCGCCTTCGTGCAGCCGACGATCTGGACCGGGCTGCCGGACAGCGCGCGCTGCGTCAACGAGGAAGTGTTCGGCCCGGTATGCCATATCGCGCCGTTCGACGCCGAGGACGAAGTGGTGGCGCGCGTCAACCATAGCAACTATGGCCTGGCGGCAAGCGTCTGGACCACGCACCTGGCCCGCGGCCACCGCGTCGCGCAGCGCATCGAGACCGGCATCGTCTGGGTCAACGCCTGGTATGCGCGCGACCTGCGCACGCCGTTCGGCGGCACCAAGCTGTCCGGCTTCGGCCGTGAAGGCGGGCGCCATTCGATGGACTTCTATTCCGAACTGACCAATATCTGTGTGAGGGTGGCATGAGCGCGGCACATGACACAGCTCGGCAGGCCGTTGCCGATGCCCTCAGGAAGGCCCATGACGGGCTGCCGTTCGCGCCTGTGCCGCCGGTGCGCGAGGCGATCGCGGCGATCGACGGTAACCCGCTGGAGAACGCCTACCGCATCCAGCAGATCAACGTTGCGCACCGGGTGCTGGCGGGCGCGCGCCGCGTCGGGCGGAAGATCGGCCTGACGTCGCGCAGCGTGCAGGCGCAGCTCGGCGTGAATGCGCCGGATTTCGGCACGCTGCTGGACGGCATGGCGTTCGGCGATGGCGAGGAAATCCCGTTCTCGCGGACCCACCAGCCCAAGGTCGAAGCCGAGATTGCGCTGGTGCTGGAGCGCGACCTGCCGCATGCGCGGCATACGGTGGCGGACATCATTCGTGCCACGGCATTTGCGCTGCCGGCCATCGAGGTGGTCGGCAGCCGGATCGCGAACTGGGACATCCGCCTGCTCGACACCGTCGCCGACAACGCGTCCGGCGGATGCTTCGTCCTGGGCTCGCAGCCAGTCAGGCTGGAAGCGCTCGACCTGGTCAGGTGCGGAATGCTGATGGAGCGCAATGGCGAGCAGGTCAGCGTGGGAGCCGGTGCCGCGTGCCTGGGCAATCCGCTGAACGCGGCGATCTGGCTCGCCGACACCATGGCCCGGATGGGCGAGCCGCTGCGCGCCGGCGATGTGGTGCTGACCGGCGCATTGGGCCCGATGGCAGCGGTGGTGCCGGGCGATGTATTCAGCGCGCGCATCGAAGGCCTGGGCGAGGTGCGCGCCGCTTTCTCGAAGCAACCGGAAATCCAATCGTGAATGACAAGACCAGAGTCCCCGTCGCCATCATCGGCTCGGGCAACATCGGCACGGACCTGATGATCAAGGTCCTGCGCCATGCCGAACATCTCAGCATGGCTGTCATGGTCGGCATCGATCCGGAATCGGACGGCCTGGCGCGCGCCGCGCGGATGGGCGTGGCCACCACGGCCGACGGTCTCGACGGCCTGGTCGCCATGCCCGGGTTTCGCGACATCCGCATCGCTTTCGATGCGACCTCGGCCGGCGCGCATGCGCGGCACGCTTTGGTCCTGGCTCGGCACGGCGTCACGGTGATCGACCTGACCCCGGCCGCGCTCGGCCCGTTCGTCGTGCCGTCGGTCAATCTCGACGCGAACCTCGATTCGGAGAACGTCAACATGGTGACGTGCGGCGGCCAGGCGACGATTCCCATCGTCCGCGCGGTCTCGGACGTCACCCCGGTCCACTATGCCGAGATCGTGGCATCGATCGCGAGCCGGTCGGCCGGCCCGGGCACACGCGCGAATATCGACGAGTTCACGGAAACCACGTCGCGCGCCATCGAGGTCATCGGCGGGGCGACGGTCGGCAAGGCCATCATCATCCTGAATCCGGCCGAGCCGCCGCTGCTGATGCGCGATACCGTCTACTGCCTGGTCGACGCCGATGCGGACACGGCGCGGATCGAGGCATCGATCCATGCCCAGGTGGCGAAGGTGGCCGCCTACGTGCCCGGCTACCGCCTGAAGCAGGCGGTGCAGTTTGACCGCGTCGCGCTGCCGCGCCAGTTCGCTAAGCACGGCGCATCGTCGACCGGCCTCAAGGTCAGCGTGTTGCTGGAAGTCGAAGGCGCGGCGCATTACCTGCCCGCATACGCCGGCAATCTCGACATCATGACCTCGGCCGCCTTGCGCACCGCCGACCAGATTGCCGCCAGGCGGCTCGCTGCCTGGGTCGCTGCCTGAAGGAGAAGACGATGACCGCCATGAGCAAGAAGATCTATGTCTCGGACGTGACGCTGCGCGACGGCATGCATGCCGTGCGCCATCAATACACGCTGCCGCAGGCCGTTGCCATCGCGCAGGCACTCGACGACGCCGGCGTCGACAGCATCGAGGTCGCGCACGGGGATGGGCTCGCCGGATCGAGCTTCAACTACGGGTTCGGCGCGCACACCGATATCGAGTGGGTCGCCGCGGTGGCAGCCGTGGTCAGGCGGGCGCAGGTGGCGACCCTGCTGATTCCGGGCATCGGCACGCTGCACGACCTGCGCGAGGCGCATGACGCGGGCGCCCGCGTGGTCCGGGTGGCGACGCACTGCACCGAGGCCGATATCTCGCGCCAGCACATCGAATACGCCCGCTCGCTGGGGATGGACACCATCGGCTTCCTGATGATGAGCCACATGACGACGCCACAACTGCTCGCGCAGCAGGCGAAGAAGATGGAAAGCTACGGCGCGCAGTGCATCTACGTGGTGGACTCGGGCGGGGCGCTGAACATGCGCGACGTTGCCGAGCGCTTCCGCGCGCTCAAGGACGTGCTCGATCCCGCTACGCAGACGGGCATGCATGCGCACCACAACCTTGCGCTCGGTGTCGCCAATTCCATGGTCGCCATCGAGGAAGGCTGCGATCGCATCGATGCCTCGCTGACCGGCATGGGAGCCGGGGCCGGCAATGCGCCGCTCGAAGTGTTCATTGCCGCGATCGACCGCCAGGGACTGCACCACGGCTGCGATGTGAAGAAGCTGATCGATGCGGCGGACGATATCGTCCGCCCGCTGCAGGAGCGGCCGGTGCGCGTCGACCGGGAGACGCTGGCGCTTGGCTACGCCGGCGTGTACTCGAGTTTCCTGCGCCATGCGGAGGCCGCGGCGCAGCGGTACGGCCTGTCCGCGTTCGACGTGCTGGTCGAACTGGGCCGCAGGAGGATGGTCGGCGGCCAGGAGGACATGATCATTGACGTTGCGCTCGACCTGGTCCGGCGCGGCGAACGACAAGCGAGGGCAGCATGATCGATATCGAAGCTGCGGCGCGCCTGCTGGATGACGCGGCGTTGCACGCCAGGGCCATCAACCAGCTCACCGCCACCGAAGACTTCCCGGTGCCGGATGCCTATCGGATCCAGCGTGCGTCGATCGAGCGGCGGGTGCAGCGGGGCGAACGGCGCGTCGGCATCAAGCTCGGGTTCACCAGCCGGGCCAAGATGGTGCAGATGGGCGTCGACAGCCTGATCTGGGGCTGGCTGACGGACACCATGCTGGAGGACGACGGCGGCCGCGTCGACCTGCGCCGCTTTATCCATCCGCGGGTCGAGCCCGAAGTGTGCTTTCTCACGCGGCGCGCCATCGAGCGGCCGCTGACCGCGCTGGAGGCCAAAGACTACCTGGAAGCCGTGGCGCCGGCGATGGAGATCATTGATTCGCGCTACCAGGACTTCCGTTTCACGCTCGCGGACGTGGTCGCCGACAACTGCTCCAGCGCGGGCCTTGTCGTCGGCAACTGGGCCAGGGACGTCGACGGCCTGCGCAATGCGGGCGTGATCCTGCGCGTGGACGGGCGTGATGTGCAGATTGGCTCCACCGGCGCCATCCTCGGGCACCCGCTGCGGGCCGTGGTCGAAGCGTCGCGGCTGGCGAGCGCGTCGGAAACGGTCCTGCCGGCCGGCACGCTGATTATGGCGGGCGCCGCCACGGCCGCGCATCCGCTCCTGCCGGGCAGCCATGTGCAGGCGGTGGTGAATGGTGTCGGCGAGGTCGAGTTCACGACCTGCCTGACCGTGGGGCAGACGGTAGCGCAGAACCTGGAAGAGGCATAGCAAGCCATGACATTGCGAATCGACATGCACGCCCACTTCTTCCCCACGATCTCGCGGGAAGAGGCGGAGCGCGCCGACCAGCCCGGCGTGCCGTGGCTTGCCGTGGCGGAGGATGGCGAGTCCGGCATGATCATGCTGGACGGGCGGCCCTTCCGGCCGGTGAGCCGGCCCCTGTGGGACCCGGTGCGGCGCCTTGAACAGATGGACGAACAGGGCATCGACGCGCAGCTGATGTGCGCGACGCCGGTGATGTTCGGCTACCGCTACGACGCCCCGGCGGCGCTGCAGTGGGCCCAACGGATGAACGACAAGGCGCTGGAGCTCTGCTCGGTGGCGCCGGACCGGCTGATGGCCCTGGCGCAGGTGCCGCTGCAGGATATCGAGCTCGCTTGCCGCGAAGCCTCGCGTGCCGTCGCGGCCGGGCATCGCGGCGTGCAGATCGGCAACCACGTCGGTTCGCGGGACCTCGATGACGAAGCGCTGGTCCGCTTTCTCTGCCATTGCGCGCAGGAAGGCATTCCGGTGCTGGTCCATCCGTGGGACATGATGACCGACGGGCGCATGAAGCGGTGGATGCTGCCCTGGCTCGTGGCCATGCCGGCCGAGACCCAGCTGGGCATCCTCTCGCTTATCCTGTCCGGCGCGTTCGAGCGTATCCCGCGCTCGCTCAAGCTGTGCTTCGCGCATGGCGGCGGCAGCTTCGCCTTCCTGCTCGGGCGGGTCGACAACGCCTGGCTGCATCGGGATATCGTGCGCGAAGACTGTCCGAACCTGCCGTCGTCGTACGTGGACCGGTTCTCGGTGGACAGCGCGGTATTCGACGCAGGCGCGCTGCGCCTGCTTGTGGACGTGATGGGCGAGGAACGGGTCCTGCTCGGCTCGGACTATCCCTATCCGCTTGGCGAGCAGAAGATCGGGGCCCTGGTGGAGAATCACCCGCACCTGGGCGAGCGGGCCAGGCGCCTTATCCTCGGCGGCAATGCCGCCAGGTTCTTCAACTTGCCTGCCGACGGCAGCGGAGACGAATGATGGATTCAGAGAAGGAGCGCCAGATGCTGCCGCACGGTCCGCACAAGGAAGAGTTGCTGCAATGGGTGCGTCAGCTGTGCGACGAGATTCGCTCGCGCCCGCTCGATCAGGACCTCGAGGCCTATCTGAACCGCGAATATGGCGCGGGTACTCGCCCTTACCAGGAGCTGTGCCGCCTGCTGCAGCTCGGCGTGGAGGAGGGCTGGGCGGGCTATGTCGAGATCGAGGGTGCCACCTACCGGCGCGGCAGGATCGCCGAGCCCTCGCCGGAAACTGCCGGCATGAGCGTGGAAAGCGGGCTGTTGCGCGACGTCATGGGCCAGTACCACTGCCACACCCGGGGCGAGATCAACATGATCGTCCCGCTTGAACCGGGCGCGCAGTTCTGCGGGCATGGCGCGGGCTGGCGCGTGTTCCCGCCGATGAGCGAGCACTTCCCGACGGTCACGGGCAAGGCGCTGATGATGTATTTCCTGCCTGGCGGCGAGATCGAGTACCGCGCGGCGCCCGCCGCATGACTTCAACCTTTGCTCCGGAGCATTCGAGTGAGTATCAGGATCCTTGCAGTAAGCGGAAGTTCGCGTCGCGGCTCGCTTAACCAGAAGCTGCTCGACATCGCGGCGTATGGCGCGCGCGACGCGGGCGCGGTGGTGACATCCATCCGGCTGGCGGACTATGCGCTGCCGCTCTACGACGGCGATGACGAGGCGGAGCAGGGCGTGCCGGCCGCAGCGCGCCGCCTGCAGCGCGAATTCGCCGGCCACGATGCGTTGCTGATTGCCACGCCGGAGTACAACGGCGGCTACACGGCAATGCTGAAGAACGCCTTGGACTGGGTCAGCCGGCCCCAGGAGGACGGCACCTCCGGCGTCGCGCTGCTGGCCGGCAAGGCGGCCGCGCTGCTTTCGGCGTCGCCGGGGCCGCTGGGCGGCCTGCGCTCGCAGCTGGCGCTGCGCACCGTGCTCGACAAGCTGGGCGTAGTGGTCATTCCCGACGCATTCGCGCTGGGCACGGCGCACGAGGCCTTCGAAGGCGAGACCGGCCTCCGGGACAAGGGGGCGGAAAAGGCGGTCATCCAGGTTGGCGTGGCGCTGAGCCGCACCGCCGGGCGGCTGTCGAACAAGGGATAGCGACCGCGGCGGCCCTGGCGCACCAAAGTCGTCAGGCCGCCGCCTGCGTGGATTGCCGTGCGAACTGGCTCGGCGACTGTCCGACGTGTCGGCTGAACGCCGTGCTGAAGGCGCTGGCGGATCCATAGCCGACCCGTTCGGCGACCTGCGCAAGCGCAACGTCTTGCCTGCGCAGCATGTCCTTTGCCAGCGCCATGCGCCAGGCAACCAGGTATTCCATGGGCGGCAGGCCGACCGCCCGCGTGAACCGCTCAAAGAATCCCGAGCGGGAGAGCGCTGCCTTCGCGGCCAGTTCCGCCACCGTCCATGTGTACGCGGGGTCAGCGTGCATGTGGTTCAGCGCCACCGCGAGCCGTTCGTCGGCGAGCCCGCGGAGCAGGCCGGCCGGCGCGGCGTCACCGGGCGCGCAGCGCAACGCCTCGACCAGGAGGATCTCCACCAGGCGCGTCAGCACCAGGCTGTGCCCCGGGCGTTGCGCCGACGCTTCCCTGCCGACGAGTCGCACCAGCACCGACAGGTGCTCTGCGTCGCGGATATGGACCATGCCGGGCAGCAGCGACACCAGCAACGCGGCATCGGGCGAGTCGAACAGGAAGTAGCCGCCCAGCATGCGCAAGTCCGGTGGCCCGTCAGGCGTGCCGTGGCGCATGTCCTCCGTGGGCTCCGGGATCGCCGTCGGGTCGATCAGCACCGGCGTCGCCGGCTCGGCGCCTGACATGGTGAAGCCGGGCGTCGCAGGCAGCAGCACGAAATCGCCGGCCTGCAGCGTGACGGGTTGCTGGCCGTCGACGCCGAGCACGCAACCGCCCTCCAGCACGGCGCAGAAGCTGGGGTGGCCGAACGCCGTGTAGCGCACGCTCCACCGGCCCGCACCGCTGATGCCCTTGGAAAACACCGTACGCGGCCGGAGCAGTGCGATCACTTCAGACAGCGGATCCATGATGTCTGGACGAATGCGAAAGTTATATGGACGTCTGATTATAGATGGTCCGGCCAGGCTTCCCTATCGTTATGCCATCGCAATCGAACAAGGAGCAACACCATGAAGACCGTCCTGATCACCGGCTGCTCGTCCGGCTACGGCCTTGCCACCGCGCACCATTTCCTGTCCCAGGGTTGGCACGTCATCGCAACCATGCGCTCGCCGCGTGAAGACCTGTTGCCCCGGTCGGAGCGCCTGCGCCTGCTGGCGCTTGACGTGACCCGTGCCGAAAGCATCGACGCCGCGCTGGCCGTGTGCGGGCCCATCGACGTGCTCGTCAACAATGCCGGCGTGGGCCTGTTCGGCGCCTTCGAGGCGACGCCGATGACGACGGTGCGCGAGGTATTCGAAACCAATACCTTCGGCGTGATGGCCCTGACGCAGGCCATGCTGCCGCGCTTGCGCGAGCGCCGTGCCGGCGTGATCGTCAACGTGACCTCGAGCGCGACGCTGGCGCCGATGCCGCTCGTGGCCGCTTATACCGCGAGCAAAACCGCCATCGAAGGTTTCACCGCTTCGCTGGCCCATGAACTTGGGGAGTTCGGCGTCAGCGCCAAGCTGGTCGAGCCCGGCTATTGCCCGGACACCCGCTTCACGGAAAACGCAGGGCCGCGCATGGCCGGCATGATCCCCGAAGCGTACGGCGCGTATGCGATGTCCGTGCTGGCCGGATTCGCGCAGCCTGCCAGGGTGACCCAAGCATCCGATGTGGCCGAAGCCGTGTGGCGGGCGGCAAATGACCGGTCCGGGCAGCTGCGCTTCCCGGCCGGAGCCGACGCTGTCGCCCTGGTCCATGGCGACATATTGCCGGCGGGCGAGCGTACCGCGGTATCACGTTTCGACTGACGCCATTGCCGTTCATCCGCTACGTGTTCAACCATATCGCTCCCATGCCGCGAAATGCCCGCCATTGGCGATTTCATCTGCCATTGCGCAGATCCAATGTCGATGCGTCGGCGCACTTGCAACTGATGTCAGAAACATGACAGTCACAAACAATTTTGGGGCAGAGATAAATGGACTGCTTGCCACCGTCTGGCGGGCAACGGTCCATGGAGTGAGTCGCTTTTTTTTCCCGCAGGGTGTCACGACTACTGTCGTCATGTCTCTCGCCATCTGCTAGCCTGAATTGCGCAAGCACAGAAACGTGGGCGAAGAAGCGGGAGAACAATCATGAAGCCAGCGCCAGATTGCGGATTGCGGATTCTGCCAGCGATCCGCCAAGTCGCGATTCTGTTGCTCCTGCTCGGCACCGTTTCACTGGCACGCGCCGGCGATATCACCGGCGCGGGTTCCACCTTTGTTTATCCCTTGATGTCCAAATGAGCGGCAACGTACTACGCCCGAACCGGCCATCAGGTTAACTATCAACCCACGGGCTCGGGAAACGGGATTCGCCAGATTCGCGCTGCCGGGGTGACCTTCGGCGCCACCGACATGCCGCTCAAGCCCGAGGATCTGCGCGCGGCGGGCCTGGTGCAGTTTCCGATCGTGGTCGGTGGCGTTGTCCCGGTGCTCAACCTGGATGGTGTTGGCCCGGGGCAGCTGCGCATGACCGGCGCGTTGCTGACGGATATCTACCAGGGAAGGATCGTCAACTGGAATGACCGGGCGATTGCCGCGGAAAACCCTGGCCTGGCGCTGCCGGACCTGAAGATCGTGGTCGTCCATCGCAACGACAGTTCGGGGACCACCTTCAACTGGACGGATTACCTCACCAAGGTCAGCCCGCAATGGGGAGAAAGCGTGGGCGCCGGAACGACGGTGAAATGGCCCGTCGGCGTCGGGGCAAATGGCAACGATGGCGTTGCAACCTACATTCGCAATGTGAAGGGCTCCATTGGCTATGTCGAGCTGACCTACGCATTGCAGCGCAAGCTCGCCTATGCCGCCATCAAGAACCGGGACGGCATCTATGTGCAGCCATCGCGCGAAACCTTCAGCGCGGCGGTGACCGCGGCAGAGTGGAATCCGAAGGCGGATTTCTATCAGGTGCTGACAGATGCTTCGGGCCCTCAGGCCTGGCCTATCACCGGGGTCGTATTCGTCCTGATTTCCAAGGCGAACGGCAACGCTGCCGAGACCAACGACGCAATCGCGTTCTTCCGGTGGGCGCTGTCGGAGGGGCAGGCAGACGCCGCGGCCGAGCATTATGTCGCGCTTCCGGCCGGCGTGGTCAGGCATGTTGAAGCGTACTGGAAGGAGGCGTTCCGATGATGGGAACGCCTCGCACGGAGCCAGTCGCGGTCACCCCAGGCCAGGCGACGGGGACAGCGTCCCCAGGTCAACCCAGGTCGTCCTTGATGGGACGGTGCTTGAAAGTACGGAGCCGCGGCACGACGTCGTGGCTTGGCTTTGTGTGCGGAGGTATCCATCAGAGTCCTGATTACATGAAGATACATTGGCAAACGTGCGCAGACACAGGCCAGATACATGGCCATCTTTCAATGTGCCATGTGCAGGGGATTGGTGCGGGTTTGCATTGGGGGTTCCCGGACCACATGGCTTGCTGCCAGGACCGCACGTTGCCTGCACGTCGTCGCCCATCCCCTGGGCGAAATGCAATCTCATCGTTAATGTCAATCAGGACACAGGAGTCAGCAGATGAAATCGACCCGAATGATGGCTGCGGCCATGCTCTTCGTCGGCAGCGGCTTGTTGCTGCAGACGGCGCAAGCTCAGATGGCAGGCGTCCATCGCACCGATCTCGTTCAGCACGATCTCAGCGTGCCGGGTCGCGAGGGGGTACAGGTCCGGGTTGACCTCGATCCCGGCGCGTTCGCGCCGATGCATTCCCATCCGGGCGAGGAGATTGCGTACGTGCTGCAGGGGACGCTGGAGTACCAGCTTGGCAACAATCCGCCTGTCACGCTCAAGACCGGTGAATCCCTGTTCATTCCGGCCGGTACGCCCCACTCGGCGCGCAATGTCGGCAGCGGCACGGCATCGGAACTGGCGACCTACATCGTGAAGAAGGGCGCACCGCTGGTGGCACCGGCCAAATAGGCCGGGCACAATTTGGCAGCCGGTATCATGCGCGTCCGTCGTGGACCAGGCGCACCAATGAGTCAGCGGTGACTCTGGGCGTCAGCTAAGCCTGTGCCAGGCCGCCGAGGCGAGGCAGGGCTCGACGCTACTCCTCCAGCCTTGCTGCGACGGCGCCCACGATGTTGTGCGCCTCTAAACCCAGCTTCCGAAGCAACGCGCGGTGCGCTGGCTGCCACAGCGCGAGAGCCTGTTGCAATGTCAAGGCGCACGCCTCTGTCAGCCAAACCGCGCGGCGGCGACGACCGGCTTCCGCCATGACAACTTCCACCATCCCCGTGCCGACAAGTTGATCCGCGTTCCTTGACATGGTCGATTGATTCAGCCCGGCCCGTTGCGCCAATGCGGCCAGCGTGTCGTCTGTTGCCGACGCAATCAGGCACATCAATCCAAATTGAGTACTGGTCAGGCCAGACGGCGCCAGCGCCTCATCCAACGCCGCTGTGATTCTGCGCGCCAGCAAGCGCGACGGATTCGCCGCGTTCGAAGGCGAGCCGTCGTCACGGCTGCTCAATCCAATGGGCTCGGTGCACGGCGGATGGCCCCTGACGCTCATTGACAGCGCCACTGGCTGCGCGGCCAACTCCCTTCTTCCCGCCGGCGTTGGTTACACCACTGTCGAGACAAAAGGGCAGTTTCTCCAGACCGATCAAGCCTGACACGGGCAGGGTCCGCCGAAGGCCGCGTTGCCAGCCAGGGCCGTCAAATCATCACTGCGGAAGCTCGCGTGCTGGCAATGGACGGACCCGTCCTGTCACATGGCACATCTACGCTGCTCGTGCTATCGCCCGTCCAGGCAGTAGTGGAGGCTTGCCGTCTCGCATGCTTCGAAACGCACGCCCCAACCCATCGCGGATGTTGCCCCGTGTGATGTGCGTGAGGCCAATGCCGAGCGTGGCAAGGAAATGTTCGAGCACACGATGTGCGGAAGGGGCGGATGCCATCATTGGACGAATTGAAACCAAACTAAGACCAAGTGGAACCTTACCCTTCCTATCATACCTACTCCAATCCCAACCTTGATGGAGTTTTCGATGTTCGATATGAAGGATCTTGCCCGTTTGAAGAAGCTGGACGAAAACGCTCCTGAAGCGATGAAGAGCTTCCGTGCATTTGACCACGCAGCTTTTGCAGATGGCGCGCTTTCGGTGCAGCAGAAACAGATTATTGCGGTGGCCGTGGCGCTGACGACGCAGTGCCCGTATTGCATCGCCCTGCATACCAAGGCCGCCCACGATGCCGGCGCTACCAATGCGCAACTTGCGGAAGCCGCGCTCGTGGCCGCTGCAATCCGGGCGGGCGGTGCAGTCACGCATGCCACGCACCTGTTCCGCGACTGAACCCACGACTGAACCCACGACTGAACCCACGACTGAACCCACGACTGAACCCACGTAAGGGACGCGCCTGATACGTCCCTGGGACAAAGGTTTTTTTGAATCGCAGGCTCCGGCACAGCTGGAGCCGGCCGCCGGAACGCGCGCATGCGCGTCCTCGCAATGACAGGAAAGGAGGCCTGCGCCACCGGGGCGTGCTCCTCCACCACCACCTATCCGTTGAGGAGTAAATATGCAACCCATCACATCCGTCGCCACAACGCGCACCAGCGAAGCCACCAACAACCACGAGGCGTTGCTGCGCTGGTCGCTGGTTGTCGTCTTTCTCTGGTTCGGCGGGATGAAGTTCACCGGCTATGAAGCGCAGGGCATTGCGCCGTTCATCGAGAATAGCCCCTTCATGGCCTGGCTTATCGACGCATTCGGTGTACGTGGCGCCAGCGCTGTCATTGGCGTGATGGAACTGTCCACCGCGGTGACACTGGCCGTCGGCGCATTCCATCACAGGGTGGCGGTACTGGGTGCAGCCATGTCATGCGCGACGTACGCCATCACGCTGACGTTCTTTGTCACCACCCCCGGCGTTGCCGAGCCGACTGCCGGCGGGTTTCCGGCGATCTCCGCGCCGATCGGCCAGTTCCTGCTGAAGGACCTCGTGCTGCTGGCAGCGTCGGCTTCCCTGCTGCGCACGGCGCTGGCACGTTGGCAGGCGGAGCGATCCTGACGTAATACATGCCACGCACATGTTCCGTGACTGAAGCGAGCAATTCTCCGTGAGCTCCGGTTCTATCGCGCTTAACGTCGCCCACGACAAAGGGAACATCATGAATGCCCTTTCCAAGGGCCAGCGTCCGTTGAAAATCGATGTCTGGATCGCAGCTCAAAGGGCTTGGCCGTTTGCGGGATCGGTCCCGTTACGACCAGGCCCATCATCTGTCAGGCCACCGCGTAAGTGATTGAAAATACGAGCGGCCGATAATCGGCCTAACCAATTCTTCGAGTCGCGCTAGACTTCGTTGGCTACGCCAGCAACCGACGCTGCCGCTGGACCAATTGCGGACATGGCGTTTGCGTCACCTGGAACTCTTCGCCGGCTAACCGGTTCGCCAGCGACAGACTCGGCTTCATTCCTAGCGGGACATCGCAATGCAACGATCACGCGGCTGCAGCGCCCGGGTTCCGGTCACACTGGCCATCGCCATATCAATGCTTGCCGGATGCGGCAACAAGAAGGAGGCCGCGGGCCCGCCGCCACCGCAAGTGAGCGTGGTCACGCTCAAGACCGAGCAACTGACGCTGGATACCCAGCTGCCGGGGCGCACCACGGCGTTCCGCATTGCCGAGGTCAGGCCGCAAGTGGATGGCATCATCTTGCGCCGCCTGTTCAAGGAAGGCAGCGACGTCACGCAGGGCCAGCAGCTCTACCAGATCGACGCATCTACCTACGAGGCCACCTACAAGAGCGCGAGGGCGACGCTGGAATCCGCCCGCCTGCTGGCGGAGCGCTACGGGCGCCTGGTCGGTGACGAGGCGGTCAGCAAGCAGCAGTATGACGAGGCCAGGGCTGCCTGGCTGCAGGCGCAGGCAGCGGTGGACCGCGCAGAAATCAACCTGCGCTATACCAGGGTGCTGGCGCCGATCTCCGGCCGCATCGGACGCTCGAATGTGACCGAGGGTGCGTTGGTGACCAACGGCCAGGCTACCGCGCTGTCAGTGGTGCAGCAGCTCGACCCGATCTACGTCGACGTGACCCAGGCCTCTTCGTCGCTGCTGCGGCTGCGGCGCGAACTGGCCAATGGTGCGCTGCAGAGTGCCGGCACCAACGCGGCCCAGGTCAGCCTGGTGCTCGAAGACGGTACCCGCTATCCCGAAACCGGCCGCCTGGAGTTCTCTGAAGTGGCCGTGGACCAGGGCACCGGCTCGGTGACGCTGCGCGCGGTGTTTCCCAACCCGCGCCATGAGCTGCTGCCGGGCATGTTTGTCCATGCCCGCCTGCGTGAAGGCGTCAAGACCGATGCGCTGCTCGTGCCGCAGCAGGGCGTGACGCGCGATCTCAAGGGCCAGGCGACGGCGCTGGTGGTCAATGCCAGGGACGAGGTGGAACTGCGCCAGATCCGCACCGAGCGCGCCGTTGGCGACAAGTGGCTGGTGTCCGATGGGCTCGGTGCCGGCGACCGCGTCATCGTGGAGGGCCTGCAGTTCGTGCGGCCCGGGGCAAAAGTGCGCGTAGCCCAGGCCGGGAGCGGGGCGGGTGCGCCGGTGGCGGGTGCATCCGCACCATCCGCACCATCGGCCCCATCCGCAGCCAAGCGCTGAGCGCACCGCCCGGGCGAGGGAGTAGCCATGTCCAACTTCTTTATCGATCGGCCCATCTTTGCGTGGGTGATCGCGCTGGTCATCATGCTGGCCGGCGTGCTGTCGATCCGTGCGCTGCCCATCAGCCAGTATCCGGCCATCGCGCCGCCCACCATCGCCATCTCGGTCAACTACCCCGGCGCCTCCGCCGAGACGGTGCAGGACACCGTGGTGCAGGTGATCGAGCAACAGCTCAATGGCCTGGACCGCCTGCGCTATATCTCCTCCGAAAGCAACGCCGACGGCAACATGACGATCACGGTGACCTTCGAGCAGGGCACCAATCCGGATATTGCCCAGGTGCAGGTGCAGAACAAGCTGGCGCTGGCGCAGCCTCTGCTGCCGCAGGAAGTGCAGCAGCAAGGCATCCGCGTGACCAAGTCGGTGCGCAACTTCCTGGTCATCGTGGGCCTGATTTCCACTGATCCCAAGGTGACGCGCGAAGACCTGTCGAACTACATTGTCTCGAGCCTTCAGGACCCGCTGTCGCGCACCTACGGCGTGGGCGACTTCCAGGTGTTCGGCGCGCAGTATGCCATGCGGGTATGGATTGACCCGGCCCGGCTCAATAGCTTCCAGCTCACGCCGCTGGACGTGAGCAACGCGATCAGGGCGCAGAACGTTCAGGTGGCCTCGGGCCAGCTGGGCGGCCTGCCGGCGGTGCGGGGCCAGCAACTCAACGCAAGCGTGATCGGCAAGACCCGGCTGCAGACCAGCGAGCAGTTCGGCAACATCCTGCTCAAGGTCAATCCGGACGGCTCCCAGGTACGCCTGAAGGACGTGGCCGAGGTGGGCCTGGGCGGGCAGGACTACAACATCAACGCCCAATACAACGGCCAGGCGGCCTCGGGCATTGCCGTGCGGCTGGCCGCGGGGGCCAACGCGCTGGAAACCGTGCGCGCCATCCGCACGACGCTGGATGGCCTGGAGCCGTTCTTCCCGCCCGGGATGAAGGTGGTCTTTCCGTATGACACCTCGCCGGTAATCGCAGGCTCCATCCAGGAAGTGGTGAAGACGCTGATGGAAGCCATCGTGCTGGTGTTCCTGGTGATGTACCTGTTCCTGCAGAACGTGCGCGCCACGCTGATTCCCACCATCGCCGTGCCGGTGGTGCTGCTGGGCACCTTTGGCGTGCTGGCGGCGTTCGGCTACACCATCAACACGCTGACCATGTTCGGCATGGTGCTGGCCATCGGGCTGCTGGTGGATGACGCCATCGTCGTGGTCGAGAACGTCGAACGCGTGATGGCCGAGGAAGGCCTGCCGCCCAGGGAGGCCGCGCGGCGCTCGATGGGCCAGATCCAGGGCGCGCTGGTGGGCATTGCCATGGTGCTCTCGGCGGTGTTCCTGCCGATGGCGTTCTTCGGCGGTTCGACCGGCGTGATCTACCGGCAGTTCTCCATCACCATTGTCTCGTCCATGGTGCTGTCGGTGCTGGTCGCGCTGATCCTGACGCCGGCCCTGTGCGCCACCATGCTCCAGCCCATCGAAAAGGGCGATCATGGCGAGAACAAGGGCGGCTTCTTTGGCTGGTTCAACCGCAGGTTCAGCGCGACCACCCAGCGCTACGAACGCAGCGTGTCGGGCATCCTGAAGCGCCGCCTGCCGTTCCTGCTGATCTACGTGGCCATCCTGGTGGTGATGGGCTTCCTGTTCACGCGCATCCCCACTTCATTCCTGCCCGAAGAAGACCAGGGCGTGCTGTACGCCCAGGTGCAGACGCCTGCCGGCGCCACCGCCGAGCGCACGCAGAAGGTGCTCGACCAGATGCGCGAATACCTGCTCAAGGAAGAGGGCGGCGTGGTGGCATCGCTGTTTACCGTCAACGGCTTCAACTTTGCCGGCCGCGGCCAGAACTCGGGCCTGGCATTCATTCTGCTCAAGCCATGGGCGCAGCGCAGCGGGGACAGCACCAGCGTATTCGACCTGGCCGCGCGCGCACAGCGCAAGTTCATGAGTTTTCGCGATTCGATGTCGTTCGCGTTCGCCCCGCCCGCGGTGCAGGAGCTGGGCAATGCCACCGGTTTTGACCTCTACCTGCAGGACCAGGCCGGCATTGGCCACGTGGCGCTGATGAACGCGCGTGACAAGTTCCTGGCGCTGGCCGCGCAAAGCCCGGTGCTGCAGCGCGTGCGTCCCAATGGCCTGAATGACCAGCCGCAGTACCAGTTGGTGATCGACGACGAGAAGGCGCGCGCGTTCGGCGTTTCGCTGGCTGACATCAACAGCACGGTGTCGATCGCCTGGGGTTCCAGCTACGTCAACGATTTTATCGACCGCGGCCGGGTCAAGCGCGTCTACGTGCAGGGCCGCCCGGATTCCCGCATGAACCCGAACGATATCGACAAATGGTTTGTGCGCAACGACAAGGGCGAAATGGTGCCGTTCTCAGCCTTTGCCGACGGCAAGTGGGGCTATGGCTCGCCCAAGCTGCAGCGCTACAACGGCGTGGCTGCGGTGGAAGTGCTCGGCGAGCCCGCGCCGGGGCGCAGTTCCGGCGAGGCCATGAGCGCGATCGAGGAGATCATGAAGCAGATGCCGCCAGGCGTGGGTTATGCCTGGACTGGCCTGTCCTACGAGGAACGGCTGTCGGGCTCGCAGGCTCCGGCGCTCTATGCGCTCTCGCTGCTGGTGGTGTTCCTGTGCCTGGCTGCGCTGTACGAAAGCTGGTCGATCCCGTTCTCGGTGATGCTGGTGGTGCCGCTCGGCGTGATCGGCGCACTGCTTGCCACGCTGGGGCGCGGCTTGTCGAATGACGTTTTCTTCCAGGTGGGCCTGCTGACCACCATCGGCCTTTCAGCCAAGAACGCCATCCTGATCGTGGAATTCGCCAAGAGCGAGTACGAGCAGGGCAAGGGGCTGGTCGAGGCCGCCGTGGAGGCGTGCCGCTTGCGCCTGCGCCCCATCGTGATGACTTCGCTGGCCTTCATGCTCGGCGTGTTCCCGCTGGCCGTGTCGACCGGGGCCGGTGCCGGCAGCCAGCACGCCATCGGCACCGGCGTGATCGGCGGCATGATCACTGCCACGGTGCTGGCGATCTTCTGGGTGCCGCTGTTCTTTGTTGTTGTCACCTCCATGTTCGGACGCAAGCGCAGGCCGCAGCCGCATGGCGCCTCCGTGGAAAAAGGCGCGCTCGAATGAAGAAGACCTTGTCTTGCGCTGCCGCCATGGCCATGCTGGCCGGCTGCAGCCTGATTCCCACGTATGAGCGCCCGGCCTCGCCGGTGGCGGCAGCGTACCCGCAGGGCCCGGCCTACCTGCCCGCCGATGCCGCCGCCGAAGCCGGCCAGGTGCCCGCGGTCGAGCTGGGCTGGCGCGAATTCTTCGCCGATGCGCGCCTGCGCCGTCTCATCGAACTGGCGCTGGAGAACAACCGTGACCTGCGCGTGGCCGTCCTTAACGTGGAGGCGTTCGGGGCACAGTACCGCATCCAGCGCGCCGACCTGTTTCCGGCCATCGGCGCGGCCGCACAGGGCACGCGCCAGCGCATTCCCGCCGACCTGTCCGCCACCGGACAGCGCCTGATCAGCAGCCAGTACGGCGTGTCGCTGGGCACCACGGCGTGGGAGATCGACCTGTTCGGCCGCCTGCGCAGCCTCAGCGAAGCCGCGCTCGAACAGTATTTCGCCAGCGAAGAGGTACGCCGCAGTGCGCAGATCTCGCTGGTGGCGGGCATTGCCAGCGCCTACCTGACCCAGCGCGCCGATGAAACCCTGCTGCGGCTCACCCGGGAAACCCTGGCCAACTATGAGCGCAGCTATGGCCTGACCCGGCGCAGTTACGAGGAAGGGATCGCTTCCCGGCTGGACCTGCGCCAGGCGCAGACCGCCGTGGAAACCGCCCGTGCGAGCCTTGCGCGTTACACCCGGCTGGTTGCCCAGGATGAGAATGCGCTGGTGCTGCTGCTCGGCACGAACCTGCCAGCGGACCTGCCGGAAGGCCTGCCGCTGGAGCAGAAGCTGTTCGCCGATGTGCCGGCCGGGCTGCCCTCAGACCTGCTGCAAAACCGTCCGGACGTGCTCGCGGCCGAGCACCGGCTGCGCTCCGCCAACGCCGATATCGGCGCCGCGCGGGCGGCGTTCTTCCCCAGCATCAGCCTGACCGCATCGGCGGGCACCGCCAGCAGCCAGCTTTCCGGCCTGTTCGGGGCCGGCTCCGGCACGTGGTTGTTCCAGCCGCGCATCAATCTGCCGCTGTTTACCGCCGGCAGCCTGCGGGCCAGTCTGGACTACGCCACCATCCAGAAGGACGTCAACGTCGCCCAGTACGAGCGAACGGTGCAGACCGCCTTCCGCGAGGTGGCCGACGGGCTGGCGGCGCGGGGCACCTACACCAGCCAGCTCCAGGCCCAGGTCCGCTTCGTGGAAGCTGCCCAGGACGCCTATGGCCTGGCCGACCGGCGCTACCGCACGGGTGTCGACAGTTACCTTGCCGTGCTGGACGCGCAGCGCTCGCTTTACAACGCGCAACAATTGCTGATCGAAGCCCGGCTCGAGCAACTCTCCAGTGAAGTCAACCTGTACAAGGCCCTGGGCGGCGGCTGGCACGACCAGACCGGCAAGCGCACCGATACGAGGGTTGGCGGGGATTTGTAGATTTGTGAATCTCCCGCGCGTTCTCATTTGGGCCCTGTGAAAAGGCAGTTGGTGGAAACCGCTCACCAGACCTGCCCATACTCGCGCTCCCGTCGCGGCAACGTCAACGTGCTGTTCGAGATTCTTTAAGCAGCGTGTTCCCCGGACAGATAGTGACATTGGCGTTCACCGTGCCTGAGGGCGCGAAAGCGCACTCGCACTAGCACTAGAGCTGAGCCGAATCTGCTGCAAGCCGCGAGCGGGCCGCCCGCTTCAACGCCTGAGGCGGTTGGCCGAAGACGCGCAGGAACGCCCGCCTCATTCGCTCCGGATCGGAGAAGCCGGTTTCACTCGCGATGCGCTCGATGGTGAGCCGATCCGCCTCGACAAGAATGCGAGCCGTTTCCGCGCGCAGCCGCTCGACGGCGCGCGCAGGAGGTTGACCGGTGTTCAAGCGGAACTCTCGGCTGAAGTGGCGTGGGCTCATGTGGACGGCATGGGCGAGCCGCTCCACCGACAGGTCTTCGCGCAGGTGGTTCTTGGCGTAGGTCAGTGCCGCCTGGATGCGATCGGACCTGGATTCCAGCTCCGACAGCGTCGAGAACTGCGACTGCCCACCCGAGCGCCGATGGTGTACGACCAGTTGTCTTGCGACCGCTCTCGACACGTCGCTGCCCAGGTCGCCCTCCACCAGCGCCAGCGCGAGGTCGATGCAGGCGGTCATGCCGGCCGAGGTCCAGATGGTGCCGTCGCGTATGAAGATCCGATCCTCTTCGACCCGGATCGACGGATAGCGCCGCTGAAGCTCACGCGCATGTGCCCAATGCGTTGTCACCCGCCGGCCCTCCAGGATGCCGGCCTCGGCCAGGACGAAGGCGCCGGTGCAAATGCCGGCCATGCGCCGGGTGGGCTCGAGAGCACGCGCGAGCAGCTTTCGGAGCCTGGGCGATGACGGCTGAGGCGTGGTCGCGCCGGCCATGATGATCGTGTCATAGATGTTCGGATCCAGCGCAACGGTCTGGACGGCCGTGCCCATCGAGCTCTTCACCGCACCGCCAGATTCGGAGACGACATGGATGTCATAAGCCGCCCTGGGTGCAGCAGCGTTAGCCAGCTCGAACACGGAGACCGGCACGATGTCGAGGATCTGGAAGCCGGGGAACACCACGAGTCCGACGCGTTTCATGTTGGCCTAAAAGGAGGGAAGTTGGTCATTTGAGCTAAAGCCTAGGCCCCTATCCTGTATCTGTCAAAGCCATCCAATTGCTTCGGACCGCCGGGTATCAGCATCCCGATGGCACTGAACTCTGAAGGCCTTCCACTCGGGCTCGAGCTCGATGCGGCAGCTGGCCGTGAGCTGCTTGCCTTGTCGCGCCGAGTCGAACAAGTCCTTGGTCGCCTGCCCGGACCCAGCGGGTTCTGAGCCGGACCCACCGTGAGCCGGAGGCAGCCACATCGACGCTCGGCACTGGATACACCTAACCAACTTCGATGCGGCACTAACGATGCCGCGTCCCATTCAAAGGAAATTTTTCAAATGACAGTCATCAAAGCAGCAGCAGTCCAGATCAGCCCCGTGCTTTACAGCCGTGAGGCAACCGTGGATAAAGTCGTGCGGAAGATCCGGGAGCTTGGTGAGAAGGGGGTGCAGTTCGCCACGTTTCCGGAAACCGTGGTGCCGTACTACCCGTATTTTTCAGCGGTCCAGACGGGCCTTCAGCTTCTTGCCGGAAATGAGCATCTCAGGTTGCTCGAGCAGTCCGTGACGGTGCCGTCCCCGGCCACCCACGCGATCGCCGAGGCGGCCCGCAAGGCCGGCATGGTGGTGTCCATTGGTGTAAATGAGCGTGACGGAGGCACCATCTACAACACGCAGTTGCTCTTCGACGCGGACGGGACCCTGATCCAGCGCCGCCGCAAGATCACGCCCACCTATTTCGAACGCATGATCTGGGGGCAGGGCGACGGATCGGGCCTTCGCGCGGTCGACAGCAAGGTCGGACGAATCGGCCAGCTCGCATGCTTTGAGCACAACAATCCGCTCGCGCGCTACGCGATGATCGCCGACGGCGAGCAGATCCATTCGGCCATGTATCCGGGGTCAGCCTTCGGCGAAGGGTTTGCCAAAAGGATGGAAATCAATATCCGGCAGCATGCGCTTGAGTCCGGCTGCTTCGTCGTGAACGCAACAGCGTGGCTGGACCCAGACCAGCAGGCGCAAATCATTAGGGATACGGGGTGCGACATCGAGCCGATTTCCGGCGGTTGCCTGACCACTATCGTGGCGCCGGACGGCATGCTGTTGGGCGAACCTATCCGCTCGGGTGAGGGTGAGGTCATCGCCGATCTTGATTTCTCTTTGATCGACCGGCGCAAGGTATTGATGGACTCGGCGGGACACTACAACAGACCAGAGTTGCTTAGTCTCATGATCGACCGCACGGATACCGCCCACCTGCACGAGCGCGCCGCGCATGCCGGATCGCCCATCCATCAAGAGCCGGGAGACCTGCACGCCACAGTAGCACCCAGTCCTACACTGACCGCATAGAGAGGTATCCACTCGAATACGCCGCGTTCTCCGAAGCTGCTCATGCGTCATCCGCAGGTCGTGCGCCATGGAGATACGCGGTGATCCGCGAATTCGAGCGCCAATGACCACGGCGCGATAGTCTCATTGCAGCCTGTGCCAACGCCTACGATGCTTACATGTCAAAATCCGACGGATTCCCCAGGTCATGGCAAGCCAATCTTTTTGCCGCCGTAATCGCGGCTGTCTATTCGCTGGTTCCTGGCGCTCCCCGATCAGCAAGCGCCGCACCCGTGACCATCGAGGTGCGGAACTTCACCGCGCCGACCCAATGCACCGAGGAGGACAACGTCTCGTTCGTACTGAGTTCGCCGGCAATCCAGCGTTTCCGCGTAGAGGCGCTACATCCGCCATATCTCGGCAAGGTTCGCGAGCTCCGTTATCCGCCGCCGGACTTCTCCAACTGCGACTTCGGCGAAAATTCGCCCCGCGCGGATCCGGGCCGTCGCTTCGAGCCACGTAAGGTGCGAATCTACGACGGGCCTGATCTCGCCATCGAAGGCAATACCTACGAGACGTTCTGGCGGACACGGTCTGTGCCAGTGGCGGTGTGGGGCAGCGTGTATCAGGAGTTCCATCTGCTGCAGTTTTATGTAAAGCACTCGCACGCTGGAAAATTGCGCGAGACGCAAGTGCTGGTGTTGTACCCCCCCGACGGGTACTGGCGGGCCAAGCCATTGCCGGCAGCACCCGCTAGCAGCAATTCATACGGCTCATCGTTTCTGATTGGCCCGATAACGGAGGCTGGCAGACCCGTTGTGGAGATCGCCGATATCGATATCGACCCCAAGGGGCGAACCATTCGACTGCGCTTCATCGCAGGCGGCGAGGCCAGCGTGCGATTGATCGAAGTGAGCCGCGAGCGCACCGCGCTCGATGTGACATTCGAGCCGAGCTATCGATCCTCCAACAAGTCCGCGGCGGCTGACATGTCAGGCTTCGCAATGCTGCGCTCGATGTATGTTGCCGACGACAACGCCGATATAAGCCGTGTCGAGTGGCGTGATGCCGCCGGCCGCGCGCACCACACCTCTGTGGCCGAAACTACCGCGCTACAGGCGCGTTCCGTGCGTTTCGGGAGGGTGGTGCCGTCGCGGCATAATACCGACGCGCCCGATATACGCTTTGATGCCTTCGACGGCCCCCCTTGAGCCTTTGTGCCCTTGCGCCCTTGTAGTCAAGGATATCCAGCGCACTGCATTTCGGCGCAACGAGGCCAGCTCGAGTGCCGCCAACAGGGCATCAAGGCCGACTCCTGGGCGACGACGCGGGGTGGCCAGGCGTTGCTGCTGCGGACGCGCCCTGGCCGGCGGCACGCCCCATATCGCGGTCAGCCTTGCCGTTCGTTTTTGCGCGCTCGCCAGAGACACCGCTGGCTGCCTGCACAGACGGCTCCGCGCGCCGGCCAGTGTCAGTCCCGGGTGTTGGAGGGGAACCGTAGCGACCGCCCTGCGCCCAAGCTGCAACGGCTAACGAAAGGGCGGCAAGGAAGGCTAGCTTTCTCATTGCTGTCTCCGAACTTCGTTGTGTCATGGTGCTTCAGTAGTAGGTCAGGGAAGCTCACAGCGATGTCAGCCAATCTCCTACTTTCGTGAATGGCGATGGGAGATGGCTTCCCGGAGGCGCATTCGAGTCAGAAAGCGGTTCTGCCGAACGACTCTGAGTGGCCGGTCTCCGACGTCGGCGCACCCGCCCAGGGGTGCGCATGCGCCAGGGGCAACTAGCGACTCGGCGGTGACATTTACGCCAAGAGATGGCGATGCTCTTCGATGAATTGTTCGGGCGTCGTCAGCGGCTGACCGACGATCTCCGCCGCGCTCTTGTCGACACCGGCAAGCAATTGCTCCTGCTGATCGACCTTGACCGCCTTGAAATGGGCAGCAAAGGAAGGATCGCCGTCCAGGCCAATGGCCTTTACGAATTCGTCCGGCGACACCTGCTCGAAGCGAATCTCCTTTCCGAGCGTCCTCGCGAGAATGCCCGTGAGTTCGATGTGGCTGACTTCGACCGAGCCTGTGACCGGAATGATCGTCCTACCGAACGCCTCGGGATTCTCAAGAATCTTTCCAACCACTCGTGCGATATCGACAGCGGCGATGGGCACGAAGCGGCTCTCCGGATCGAACGGCGTCAGATAGCGGCCGGCGCGAATCTCAGCGGCTGTGTACAACATCCATTCGGCGAAGAAGTTGACGCGAAGATGTGCTGTCGGAATGCCCGAGCGGTCGAGGATCTGCTCGGAAAGCCAGTGACTCATCGTTGCCGGGCTGCGCGCGTGCGGGCGCGACTGTCGGTGCGACATGTACACGATCTGCTTCACACTGTGCTCGGTTGCAGCCTGGGCGAGGATCGCCGTAGCTTCTACCGCGCCTTGTGTCAGTGGATAGCAGAAGTAGACTCCATCAACACCCTTCATCGCACGACGGACATCTTCGATCTGCAGCATATCGCCGGTCACGATTTCCGCGCCCAGTTCCTTCATCGCCTCGGAACGGTCGTCTTCACGACGAACGAAAGCCATCACCTTGTGGCCGTTTTCCAGCAGGAGGCGAACGGTAGGAGTGCCTGTAACGCCAGTGGAACCTGTAACGAGAAACTTCTTCATATGGATCTCCGGAGACTAAGGAAACGCGGCCAAAGCTTGTGCGCCGTGTCCGCAAGACTAAGCAGTATGATCATCATGTTATGGGGCGCGCACGTGCCCGGGGTCGCTTGAAATGCGACCCGTCAAACATGATGGCCATCATGCTTCCGTTTGCCAAGCATGATGGTTATACTGTTTGCCGTCAACTAATTTTTCGCAGTTTTCGGAGGACGCAATGCGTTACCCGCCAGAAGAGACGGCAGAGAAGCATGCCCGGATCCTGGAACAGGCATCCATTTTGTTTCGCGAACACGGATTTTCCGGAGTCAGCCTCAGCGAGATCATGAAGGCGACCGGCCTTACACATGGCGCCTTCTACCATCACTTCGAGTCAAAAGAGGATCTGATCGCGAAGAGTATCGAAGACACATCGGCCAAAGCGCTCGCGTCCATGAGAGAACGCGGGGCTCGCGGTGAGCAGCGGGCTCAGTACGTTGACGGATATCTCACCGAGCAACACCGCGACGACAGAGGCAACGGATGCATGATGGCAGGATTGGCTGGCGAGATTGCGCGTGAACCTGCGGCTCAACCGGCCTTCACACAGCATGTCGAGGGTATGCTCAAAGGCTTCACTGAGCCTGGTGCAAAGACAAAAAAGAAGAATGCTCGTCGCGATGCGATTCATACCCTTTCAAGCATCGTCGGCGCGCTCATTCTGGCTCGGGCGGTGGATGATCCTGAACTGTCAGAAGAGATTCTTCGTGAAACTCGGGCGGCTCTGGACTAACGCTCGTTTATCGGGTGGTGCCGCTTGACCTCGCGATTGTCGTTCTGGCTCCGTCATCACAGGAGCGCAACGAGGCTTTGAAGGCGCTAGATGGTCGATGTCCGCAGTCCGATGCACAGCCGACGTGCGAGCAGTTGAACGGCTCGAATACCTGACCACTATCGTGGCGCCGGACGGCATGCTGGCCGGATCGCCCATCCATCAAATGATGCAGCAGTTGCCCGAGAGTGACGTCGATCGCCTGATCGAAGCGGGAAGGGATGCCATCCTTGGCAACCCGGTGATCCGCGAATTCGAGCGCGAATCGACCGCGGCGCGATAGTCTCGCGGCACGCGGCGTGGGTGAGGCACATCATCTACGAAGACATCGTGGCCGGCCGGTGCCGGTGCTGGCGGACCGGCAGCTTCCCAGGCTGACGATAAACGTGGCATACCAATGCCGCCGCCACCAGCCCGCGAAGCTGCGCGTCGTCATCGATTTCCTGTTCGAGCGGCTCCGGCGTTCGGCGTTGCGGCGTTGCTGCGTTCCGGGCGGGCTCAGTGCCGGTCGAACGCCGTCACCTCCGGCAGCACCACGGCGAGATAGTCCACCAGTGTGCGGACCGCCGGCAGCAGGCCCGTGCGATAGGGAATGAGGGCGGTGATACGGGCGTCCGCGGCGATCCATTCCGGCAGTATCTGCCGCAGCCCGCCTGCCTTCAGCTCGGCCTGGCAGGCGTACACCGGCAGCGCGGTGATGCCGACGTTCGCGCACGCCGCTTCTTTCAGCGAGATCAGGCTGTTGCTCAGGAACCTCGGTTCAAACGGCACGGTGGCCACGCGCTTGTCCGGCCCCTGCAATTGCCATTGCGACGCGCCCTTGCCCGCCATGGCGATGATAGAGTGAGACGCCAGTTCCTCGGGCTGCGTCGGCACCGACGTCCGTTCGAGATAGTCGGGCCCGGCGAAGAGATACCACGGCGTCCTGGCCAGCGGATGCTGGACCAGGTTGGAGTCCTGCAGCTGGCCGACATGACCGCGGATCGCCAGGTCGAAGCCCTCGCCGACGATGTCCACGATCCTGTCCGTGGCGGTTTCGTCGATTCTCACCTTGGGGTGGTCGGAGAGGAAGGTCGGCAGCACGTGGCGCAGCGCGAACTGGGCGATGTCCACAGCCACCGTCACGCGGATCACGCCACTCGGCTCCGCCAGCCGCTGGCGCATGGCTTCTTCGGCAAGCTCGGCACTGCGCATCAGCGCCATGGCGTACTGGTAGAACTCCTGGCCCACTTCCGTCATCGCGAACTGGCGCGAGGTCCGGTTGATGAGCCGCACGCCCAGCGAGGCTTCCAGTTCCTTGACGCGGTGGCTCAGCGTGGACTTCGGAAGCCGGAGCGCCTCGCCGGCCGCGGTGAATCCGCCGCGGTCGACCACCTGCACGAAGTAATAGACGTCCTTCAGATCGAGCATGGCATGGGGATTCGCCGGCCATTCCAATGCCGGCGGGTTTGCTGAGGGGGCGAGTGGGTGACGCCCGATCATACTCCAGCGCCGGCACCCACTGCCATCCGGGCAAGCCTTGGTGCCCACCGGGCGCACCGCGCCGCACCGGGCGCCATTGTCCAAGTTTGCCGAACCCTGCGTACAACCCGTGACGGCTGCCCAAGCGGAATCCGGCGACATAAGCTGTTGCGCAGGAGCGGCTCTGCGCTGTTTCTACATGCTTATTTCAAACTGGAGAGGACAATGACAATGCTCAAGGGATTTCATCACCTGACCGCCGGCGTGCGGCACGCGCAGGAGGATGTGGACTTCTACGTCACGCTGCTCGGGCAGAGCCTCGTGAAGAAGACCGTGCTTCTCGACGGCGAAGATCCCATCTACCACCTCTACTACGGCAACGCGAATGGCGATCCGGGGACCCTGGTGACGTCGTTCCCGTTCCGCCAGCGCGGGGTCATGGCGCGCCAGGGATCGGGCCAGGTGCGGGTCATCAACTACTCGGTGCCCACGGGCTCGCTCGAGTTCTGGCGCAGCCGCTTCGATGCCATGAACGTGCCGTATGACAGCGAGATCGTCGAGCGCTTCGGCGAGCGCCGCCAGCGGTTCCAGCATCCGTGCGGCATCGAGTTCGATCTCGTCGAAACGGATCTGGACCCGCGTCCGGCCTGCGTGGCCAGCGATATCCCCGAGGCCCATGCCATCCGCGGCGTGCACAGCATCACGCTGTCGCTGCGCGATGTCGCCGAATCGATCCGCTTCATGAGCGAAGCGATCGGCTTCCGCCACGTTGGCCAGTCGGGACCCTACTACCGCTTCGAGACGTACACCGGCGGCCCGGGCACGGTCGTCGAGTTCCAGCATGAGCCGGACCGGCACCAGGGCTCGTCGATCTACGGCGAGGGTACGATCCACCATGTGGCGTTCGCCGTGGACAACGTCGAACAGCAGGAGATCCTGAAGGAGAAGCTGTTTGCGCTGGGCTACATCGACACCTCCGAATCGGTGCACCGCAACTATTTCCGCTCGATGTACTTCAAGATGCCCGGCGGCGTGATGTTCGAGGCCACGACCACCGACATCGGCTTCGCGATCGATGAAGAGCCCGGCCATTTTGGCGAGGAGTTCCAGCTTCCGCCCTGGCTGGTGGATCGCAAGGATGAGCTGCTGGGCCGGCTCGAGCCCATTTCCGCATGACGTTGCCGGGGATCGATATGCGCAAGCCAAAGGTACTGATCGTTTTCTATTCACGCAACAGCTCCACCGAGATGCTGGCCAAGGCTGTCGCCGAGGGGGCCCTCGAGACCGGCGCCGAAGTCCGCATGCGGCGCGCGCGGGAGGTCGTCGGCCCCGACGTCATGCGGCAGGCGCCGGGCTGGCTCGAGAACGCCACGGAGATGAACGCCAAATACGACGCGCCGACCGAAGCCGATGCCGAGTGGGCCGACGCCATCGTGTTCGGCACGCCGACGCGGTTCGGGACCATCTCGACCGAACTCAAGGCCTATATCGACGGGCTCGGCGGCCTGTGGTTCGCGGGCAAGCTCAACGGCAAGGTGGGCTCGGTGTTCGGCACGACGTCCTCGCGCCACGGCGGCAATGAAGCCACGCTGCTGGCGGCCTACACGCCCATGGCCCACCTGGGCCTGATCATCGTGCCGCTGGGCTATGCCGACGCGGCGATGTTCAAGGCCGGCACTCCGTACGGCGCGACGCACGTCTCGCACCGCGACACCTTGAAGCCCGACGACGATCACCTCGACGTTGCACGGTACCAGGGCCGCAGGGTGACGACGGTCGCCCGTGCCCTGCACGTCCAGCCGGAGCCGGTGGCGGCCTGAAAGTAAGAGTCTGACCGTAAAAAAGGGCGGAGACTCGCGGTCTCCGCCCGATTGCTTCATCGGCACGGGCCGATGACAGGATGGCTACCGCTCAGGCCGGCGCCGTCTCCATGCAGGTTCCCAGGACATCCATGTGTTGCGATGGCGGCAGCGAGTCGATCGTGGCGCGGACCGCCTCCCTGCAGAGCGAAGGCCGCTTGACCAGGTTTTCGACATAGCGGGCAACGTTGGGCAGGTCGTCCCACATCGGCGCGAGCCCCAGGTACGCCAGCCGCACCAGGTTGACACCCCACAGCACATCTCCAAGGGAGAACGCGTGTCCCGCAACATACAGGGCCGGTGCGGCCCCCAGCGTGCGGTCCAGCTCCTTCAACACGCCTTCGACGTGATGGTGCGCGGCGCGCTGGAATGCGGCATCGCGGCGGACCGCCCGGCCACCGCGCTCCTTCGCGAGCTTGGCGCGATAGGCGGCAACGAGTTCAGCGTCGTCGCCATTGCCGGCCAGCATGGCCTCGAGCGCTGCGATCTTGTGGTCGTAGACCGTTTCCATGACCGTCTTGAGCGCGTCTGGCCGCCGGTCGGCGTCGGGATGAAAGCCATATAGCAGGGCGCCGTTCGGCATCTGGTCGACGATGCTCACCTGGCGCATCACCGCGGCACGCGCCTGGTCATCGTCCGGCAAGAGCTGGACGGGCGCGCGCGACACCGCGTCGAGATAGCAGCAGATCCGCCGGGAATCCGCGATCACGCGGGAGGCTTCGTAGTCGACGAGCAACGGCACCGCGCACGGATCGAAGCCGTCGGTATCCACGGAAGGGCGCCCGCTATAGCCGCTGACGAACTCCCGTCCGATTTCCAGTCCGGCCATCAGCCGCAGGCGTACATAGGGCGGGTGATAGTGCTCCGCGGGAACGACGCCGTCCGGACCCATCGAACTCAGGATCATCATGTCGTTCGACCGGTATGGCAACTGCTTCTCGGACAGCACCGTGCGGACCTTCTGCGAGCACAGCGAACTGGCCGCGTGGAACAGCTCAAAGCGCGGGTTTGCATCGCTTCCCACGATGGAGATCCGCGCAGGATCGGCGATGGCAGCGCGGGCACCGGCTGCCAGGTTTCTCAACAAGTCATTGCGCATGGGTTTCTTCCAGCTGATGGTTAGTCACGTCACTCCGCAGCCCGCGCGCCGGCCTGTCCGCGCGCGTGCGGACACACCGCGGGCGGATCGCCGATGAAGCCGCGCGCGGACCAGAGTTCAGGGAACGGGATCTCGTTCATGGTCGGCAGCAGCCAGGCAATGCCCTCGGTGCCGAAGTAGGCCGGCCGGGCGCCGAAGGTCCGGCGCGTGGCCATCAGGTGCAGGTGCTTCCATGCGGAGAATCCCTCCGCGATATCGGCCAGCGTCTCGCCGAGTTGCTGCAGTTCGCGGTGCTGGTCCGGGTCGGCGTAGACTTCGCGCCAGACGTTCTCGACCGCCTTGTCCGGCGCGTAGGGCACGCTGAAATCGCGGTCGAGTGCCAGCGCCGGCACGGCGAAGCCCTTGCGGCTCAGGTGGGCGAGCACATCGTCATACAGGCTCGGCTCTGCCAGCGCCTTGCTGAGCTGCTCCCAGCGCCGGGGCTGCGGCAGGAAGTGCTGCAGGTGCTCCCCCTGCTTGATGCCGAGCAGGTAGACCATCTGCCGGAACGTCCAGCCCTGCAGTGCGGTGTCCTTGCCAAACTTCGGCCCGACGCAGGACAGGATGGCCAGCAGGTCGACCGGCGTCATCCACGCGATGGAGCGCCAGGTGGCATTGAGCGGCTCGTGGTGGGCAACCACGCGCCGCAGCGTGCGGCATGCGCCGGCCAGGTCATCGGCACGCAATTGCGCCTGCGCGGCCTGGATTTCCCTGATGATCAGCATCCAGTAGAGCTCGGACACCTGCGCCGATACGATCCAGGCGTGCTCGCCGGGATGATCGCTGACCGGGTGCTGCAGCGAGTGGAGCACGTCTGTCTGCAACCAGTCACTGTATGGCGTGCGCCCGGCTGGCGTTTCTGCCGGTGCCCGGGATGCGGGCTTGACGGAATCTTTCATTCTGGTCTCCTCGTGGTGGTGTGGTCAGGCAAGTCTTGTGCAACGGAGACGGTCCCCAGCATCGACTCGATCTGCTGCGCGACCTGCAGCAGCGCGCCGTCGCCGCCGGGCCTGCCGACGACCTGCAATGCGGCTGGAAGGCCGCCGACGCGGGACGGCAGCGGAATCGAGATGGCGGGAAATCCCGCGACGTTGAACGGCGCGGTGTAGGTCATCAGGGCCTCGCGGACGGTGCCGGTCCAGTTGCCGATGTCGACCGTGCCGGCATCGCGGGGCGGGGCGGTGCAGGGGCAGGTCGGCAGCACGAGATAGTCGAGTGTCGACATCGCTTCATGCAGCCGGGCCGTGAAATGCCGTCTGGCCTGGTGGGCCGACGCATAGGCGCGCAGGTCCATGGCCTGTGCACGCCTGAGCCTGTCGACCGTTTCCGGGTTGTAGTGCGTGGCGATGCGATCCCAGTCGTGGCGTCGGAAGTGCTCGATTCCGCCCTCGATAAGAACGATGGCCGCAAAGGCATCGAACACCATATCGAACATGGCGTCGAACCGGCGGGTCTCGCCGAGGTCGACGCAGCTGAATCGCTGCGCCAGTTGTTCCACCGCCTCGTCGAATGCGCTGGCGACCTCAGGACTCAGCGGCACCGGCGCGATCTGCCTGACGATGCCGAGGCGGGCGGAAGGCGTGGCATCGCTGCGGGGGATGTCGATGCCAGCGGCATCGGCGAGCACCAGCACGTCATCGACCTGTCCGCCCAGCAGGCCGACGTGGTCGCAGGTGGCCGCCAGCGGAAACACGCCGCGCGTGGACAGCGTGCCGAGCGTCGGCTTGAAGCCGACGACACCGCACAGCGCGGCCGGGATACGGACCGAGCCGCCGGTATCGGTGCCCACGCCCGCCATGACCGCGCCATGCGCGATCGCCGCCGCGGCGCCGCCGCTGGAGCCGCCGGGAATGCGGGAATGGTCGAGGGGATTCAGGGTGTCGCCGAAGCTCGGGCTGGCGGTCGTCACGCCCCACGCAAATTCGTGGGTGGTGGTCTTGCCGATGACGATGGCGCCGCATCCGGTCAGTGTCTTCACGATGTCGGCATCGGCAGCGGGAACATTGCCGCGGTAGGCGGCAGATCCATACAGTGTTTCGATGCCCTTCGTGTCGATCAGGTCCTTGATGGCGATGGGCAGCCCTTCCAGCGGACGCTGGCTGCCTTCGCCGTAGCGGCGGTCGCTCTCCGCCGCGGCCTGCAGCGCGCGGTCCCGGTCAATGGCGGCGAACGCGTTGAGCGATTGCTTGCTGGCTTGCGCGCGGAGGAGCGCCTCTTCGGTCAGGCCCGTCGCGGTGATCCGCCGGCTGGCCAGGGCCGCAAGCGCGTGGCGCAGGCCCGCGGGATGCGGGAAGCTGTAGGATGGCCGGCCGGTCATTACCACAGGCTCTCCAGCAGCGCATCCAGCCTGGTGCCGGCATTGTCGCCAAGGTCGCCAAGGTCGCCAAGGTCACCGACTTCGGAAGGATAGTTCTGCCTGAGCAGGGCCGCGATCTCGGGAAGCTTAGCCCGATCGAAATCGAGGTCGCGGAGCCGGCTGGGCAATTGCAATGCATCCACGGCTGCCTCGATGCGGTCGGCGAGAACTGCGGCGGGCGGGCGGCTGCCGCGTTCCGTGGCGAAGATCTCGAGCTTGCGGCCATAGGCGCCGGCGCAGGCGCGGATGACGGGCGCCAGCGCAATGCACGAAGTCACGCTGTGCGGTACCCCGAAGGTCCCGCCGAGGATGTGGCCGATGCGATGGCTCAGGCCGTAGATGACCGAAGCGGGATAGAAGTAGCACTGCCACGCGGCGAGCTGAAGCTGCAGCAGGTCGTCGGTCGACACAAGGCCGCCCGCGATGGCCTCGCGCGTTTCGAGCTTGCGCGGCCACTTCTCCAGCACGGCAAGGAAACGCTCCACGCCCCTGGCGGCCAGGATGGCGTGAGGGTGATCCACGTCGACCCGGCGCATGCCTTCCACCGCATGGTCGATCCCCTTGATGGCCGAACTCAGCAGCAGCATGCGTGGCGTGTCGACGATCATGCGGGGATCGAGCACCACCAGCCGCGGTGTCGTTTCGCGCACCGCATAGCTGCGCTTGAACTTCTGCGGGCCGTCCGTTTCCGTCACGCCGAAGTAGTGGGAGAACTCCGAGCCCGACAAGGTCGTCGGAATCGCCGCAATCGGCAGGTAGCGGCCCGTCTGCTGGAAATGCTGGTACGAGACTGCCTTTGCGGCGTCGAGCACGGAGCCGCCGCCGAGGGCGATGATCGATCCCGCATCGGCCTCGATGCAGGCACGCAGCCCGTCGCGTACGGCGAAATCGGGCACATGCGGCGGCAGGCCGGTGAAGGTGCCCACGCCGTCGCCGATGACAGGCTGCAGGTGCTCGCGGTTCAGTGCCTCAAGGAATTCGACCGTGAACGTGATCGGACGGCGGATGCCGTAGTTCTCCATGGAGGCAGCGACGGTCTTCAGCACGTCGTGTCCCCAGGCAATCTCTTCCTGCGGCAGGCATTTCAACTGGTTCATTCCACGTCTCCCCATGTTTTCATATGCGATCGGGGCTCCGATCCCGTGTAGGAAGATAGGCGAATCGCGTGCGCGCGTGCGCGCGGGATCGGGGAACGAAGCGTTCAGGAATTTGGACGCCGGGCCTGCGCGGTCGCGCGCCGTCGTTCGCTGCTGCCGAACGAAGCATTCAAGCATTGCCATCTTCACAAGGCAGGGGACGTGTCTATGATCTTTTCCACCGTAGCGACCCCCACCACAAGAACGGAGACATGAAGATGGAGACAATGCAGATGACGGAAGCGCTGATCCGCGGACGCCACAGCAAGCGCGGCTTCCTTGACCGGCCGGTGCCGATGGAGACTGTCAGGGACATCCTGTCGGTCGCGAAATACGCGCCGAGTTCGAGCAACACGCAGCCCTGGCGCTGCTATGTGCTGACCGGAAAGGCGCGCGAGAAAATTGCCGGTGCCGCGGTCGAGGCGTATCGCGCCGATCCCGAGGGACTGGTGCCCGATTACCCTTTCTTCCCAAAGGAATTGCCGGCGCCATTTGCGTCGCGCTTCAACACGTTTCGCGGGATGCTGGGCGATGCGCAGGGCGTGCACAGGAGCGATATCGCCGGGCGCCGGCGCGACGTCGAACGGCAGTTCCGGTTCTTCGATGCGCCAGTGGGACTGATCTTCACCATGGACCGGCGCCTGGAATGGGCCAGCTTCATCTGCTACGGCTGCTTCCTGCAGAACCTCATGCTGGCCGCTCGCGCGCGGGGGCTGGACACCTGCCCGCAGCAGATCTGGTCGCTGCAATCGCCGGTGCTTCGTGAAGGACTCGCCATTCCCGACGGGGAGATGGTCGTGGCCGGGATGTCACTCGGCTATGCGGACAACAGCATCCCAGAAAACAATATGGAGCTTTGCAAGCTGGAGCTGGACGAGTTCGTTTCGTTCGTCGATGGCTGACACGCGGAACCGGACAGGCCGCGCCCCGACCTGTCCGGCGCAATTGTCATCGGCGAGTGTGGTGCGACGCCATCGGCCTGCGCGCAGGCGGCCTGCCCGCGGCCGGCCTATTTGCTGCTGTCGCGCGCGTCGCCGCCGATCGCGTCGAGGATGATCATGGTCCGGTCGAGAACGCCGCGTTCGTCAAAGTAGGCGCTGAAATGTGCCGGCATGTAGGCACCTGCGTAGAGCCGGTAGGACCAGGCTTCCCGCTTCATCAGCGGGTAGAACTGGATGGGCTCGCGCGGATGGCCAAAGCGCTCGGCAATATCCTGCTTGGTCCAGACGCCCGGGCGCGCTTCGTAGATTTCCTTCTCGGTGAGCATCTGCCTGAACCTTGTCAGCTTGCCGTTTCCGTCAAAGTCTGCCGCGTAGACCTCGAAGCCGAGCGGCTGCTTCGAATAGATCCAGCGGGTGGTGCCGTCGGCGAGCTGGTAGGTTTCGGTGGGAGTGCCGAACGTATCGCGCACGGCATTCTGCGGAGCGCCGAGCATGCGTTCTGCCGTCTGGAGGGGCTGGAGGGAGGCGCAGGCGCCCAGCACCAGGCTCGCCACGGCGGCGGCCACGCAGGTGGGGAGGCGATAACCCATGATCGTTCTCCTGGGAGGCGGCGGGGCACGCGCCGCGCCAGTTCAGCATAGCGCACGCAGCGCAGGAGTGTTCATGCATCCGGCCGCCCGTGACCGAAATTTTTCTCATGTCGTCTTCCGAAAAGATTCAGTTCAGTTGCGACCACGACTGACGTTAGAGTTCGGAGCGACCTTATCCACGGATACCCGCATCAAAAGCCTTTTCATCGTCACCCACGACGGGCACGCCTTCGGGCGGGATCCCGGGCCGGACAGTGACGCCCTGTCAAGCTGCAAGTACAGGTTGCGAGGCGCCTCCGCGGCATGTTCTCCAACAGTCACAGGATTTCCGCCCTGGTAGTGAGTGAGCGCTTCAACCGAGGCGAAAGGCGGCATAGGAAGCCCGAATGGGCGCAAGGCAAGTCTGATCAGAGGGGATAGCATGAAACGAATGACTCTACTGGCTGCGGCGGTCATGGTCGCGGCGACCGCTTCTGTCTGGGCGCAACCCGAAACCCGCGTGGATGTCACGCAGTCGCCCGGACAGGCGACCGCGACCGGCACGGCGAAGCTCAATGCCACGATCGTCAAGATCGATGCGCCGAAGCGAACGGTCTCGCTGAAATCCGCCGACGGCAAGGTCACGGATCTGGTGGTGGGGCCGGAGGCGCGGAACTTCGAGCAGCTCAAGGTCGGCGATACCGTCGCGATCGAGTACAAGGAAGCCCTGACCATGAGCCTTAAGAAGGGCAAGGGGCCGCTTGCCATGACCGAGCGCGAGATCTCGGACCGTGCGGCGCCGGGCGCCAAGCCGGGCGGCACAGTCGGCCGCGAAGTGACCGTGACCGCCGACGTTGTGGCGGTCAATACCAGCGCCAAGACCGTCACCCTGAAGGGGCCGAAGGGACGCACCGTGGACCTGCTGGTCGAGGATCCGGAACGTCTCAAGGGCATCAAGAAGGGTGACCGGGTCGAAGCGGTCTATACCGAGGCCATTGCTGTGTCCGTGCAACCGGCCGCAGCCAAGTAGCAGTACCGAAAAGCACCGAATTGCTCCAGGACAGGCCCGCCAGTCATGCGGGCCGTTTCCTGGCGTCCGCGGTCGGGGCGGTCGGGGCGTACCGCCACGGTGGACCGACCCCCGCCCCCTGGCCTCCCTGTCACAGAATGTCTGGTGGAGAACGGCATGGATGCAGCAAAGCAACTGGTTCACGCGCGTGAAGTTGGCCTCAAGACCGGCATGGTGCTGCAAAAGCGCCTGAAGAATGCGCAGGAGGCCTATAGCGGCCGCGTGCAGCAAGCCGTTGGAGCTCCGGGGAGCGCTCCGTCCACGCCGATGGCCGACATGGATCCGATGGGCGGCTATGCCTATGCCGTCGACAGCATGCAGCGTGCCATCCTGTTCTGGGACACGCTCAGGCAACGGGGCAACAACTTTGTCGAAAATACCATGCAGGGCCTCAAGCCGGTCCTGCATTTCGGCTACGAGACCATCATGGACGGGCGCCAGTTCGAGCGGCCCGTCAACTATGCGCTGCTGAAGATAACGGCGCCCGATGGCGTGACGATCGATGACAGCCGCCGGCCCTACGTCATCATTGATCCGCGCGCCGGCCATGGGCCGGGCATCGGCGGCTTCAAGGACGACTCGCAGGTCGGCGTGGCGATGCGTGCCGGCCATCCCGTGTATTTCGTCATCTTCTTCCGCGATCCCGAGCCGGGACAGACCCTGCTGGATGTGTGCGAGGCCGAGCAGCAGTTCATCAGGAAGGTGCGCGCGCTGCATCCGGACAGCCCCAAGCCGGCCATCATCGGCAATTGCCAGGGGGGCTGGGCCGCGATGATGCTGGGCGCCTCGGATCCCGACGACACCGGGCCGATCGTCATCAACGGCGCGCCGATGTCGTACTGGAGCGGTGCCTGGAGCGAGGGCGAAGGCGACAACCCGATGCGCTATTCCGGCGGGCTCCTTGGCGGCACCTGGCTGGCCTCGTTCACGGCGGACCTTGGCAACGGCAAGTTCGATGGCGCCTGGCTGGTCCAAAATTTCGAGAACCTGAATCCTGCCAACAGTCTCTGGGACAAGTACTACAACCTGTACCGGAAGGCCGATACCGAGCCGCCGCGCTTCCTGGAGTTCGAACGCTGGTGGGGCGGCTACTACCTGATGAACCGCGAGGAGATCGAATGGATCACGCGCAATCTGTTCGTCGGCAACAAGCTCTGGAGCGGTGACGTCAAGAACGCCGGCGGCAAGGCGTTCGACCTGCGCGAAATCCGCTCGCCCATCGTGCTGTTTGCGTCGATGGGCGACAACATCACCCCGCCGCAGCAGGCATTCAACTGGGTGGTGGACATCTACGGCAGTACCGAGGAGATCAAGAGCCGCGGCCAGGTGATCGTTGGCATGATGCACCGGAGCGTCGGCCATCTCGGCATCTTCGTTTCCGGCAAGGTGGCGCAGAAGGAGCACGCGCAGATCGTCTCGGTGCTCAAGAGTATCGAACTGCTGCCGCCGGGGCTCTACGGCATGGTCATCCATGAGCGCAAGGGCAGCGATGGCGTGGAGTACGAGGTCGAGTTCGAGGAGCATTCGCTCGAGGACATCGCCAGCCGGCTCAACCGCTTTGAGCGCGTCGACGAGCGGCCATTCCAGACCGTCGCCAACCTGTCGGACTTTACGCAGCGCGCCTACGAGCTGTTTGCGCAGCCTTATGTCCAGGCGGTGTCCAACGAGATGACAGCGCGGGTGCTGCGCGAATTCCATCCGCTGCGCATGCAGAACTGGCTGTTCTCGGACCTGAACCCGTGGATGTCATGGTTGAAGCCTGCCGCCGAGGCGATCAAGGCCAACCGGCAGGCGCTGGAACCGGACCATCCGCTGCGGCGGCAGGAACAGGCAGGCGCGGAATTGCTCAGCGCCGGACTGGACGCATACCGCGCCGTGCGCGATGCGATGACCGAGTACACCTTCTTCAATGTGTACGCCAACCTGTTCCCGTTCCAGCCAAGGAGCGAGCCCGATGCGCACGCGGGCACACCGGCGGCGACCGACCCGCGGGAGCTGCCGGAAGTCAAGGCGGCGCTGGCCGCGGCCGGGCAAGGCGGGTACGCCGAAGCCATCGCCCGGCTGGCCTGCCTGCTGAGCCGCAAGGGCGAGCCCCTGCCGCTGTCCAGGCTGGAGTTGCGCAAGGAACTGGTCACGGACTATGCGGATCTGCTACCGGAACTGGAGCCGGACGCCTGGCGCAAGATCCGCGGCCGGCAGGAACTGATCACGCGCTACGCGCCCGAGGAGGCGCTCGCGACGCTGCCCGCCTTGCTCAGGCATCAGGCCGACCGCCAGCGGCTGCAGGCGCTGGCGGACAAACTGCGTACCGATGAGCGCGTGCTTGGCGCCACGCCCACCGACGAGCAGGCGGCAATGCTTGAGCGGATCCGCACCGTGCTCGGCAGCCGGCCAGAACGCGCGCGCGGCGCGGCCGTTCCGATCAAGCGCGCTTCCTAGCGCGCCGTGGAGCTGCATCGCAGGCGACTGAAACCGATGAACCCGACGCAGGAGCAAACCGTGAATGCCAAGCATGAGAAATACCAGCGTCTGATCGACTACTGCAAGACCATGCCGCCCACGCCGACCGCAGTGGCGCATCCGTGCGACAAGTCTTCGCTGGAAGGCGCCGTGGAGGCCGCCCGGCTGGGCCTGATCGCGCCGATCCTGGTCGGGCCGCGCGCCCGCATCGAGGACGCCGCCCGTGAAGCCGGCATCGACATCCGCGAGTACCCGATCGTCGATGCCGCGCACAGTCATGCGGCGGCGGCTGCCGCCGTGCAGCTGGTGCGCGAGAGCAAGGCCGAGGCCCTGATGAAGGGCAGCCTGCACACCGACGAGCTGATGGGAGCCGTGGTCAAGGGCGACACCGGCTTGCGCACCGCGCGGCGTATCAGCCACTGCTTTGTGATGGACGTGCCCGGGCACGAGGACGCGCTGATCGTCACCGACGCGGCCGTCAACATCGCCCCCACGCTGGCCGAGAAGGCCGACATCCTGCAGAACGCGATCGACCTGGCCCATGCCTTGCGGGTCGAGGAGGTGCGCGTGGCGATTCTTTCGGCCATGGAGACGGTCAACCCCAAGGTGCCGTCCACGCTGGATGCGGCCGCGTTATGCAAGATGGTCGATCGGCACCAGATCACCGGTGCCGTCGTCGACGGGCCGCTCGCGCTGGACAACGCCATCAACCTGGATGCCGCGCGGATCAAGAAGATCGACTCACCGGTGGCCGGGCGCGCCAATGTGCTGCTGGTGCCGGACCTGGACGCCGGCAACATGCTGGCCAAGAGCCTGACCTTCCTGGCCGGCGCCGACGCCGCGGGCATCGTGCTGGGCGCGCGCGTGCCCATCATCCTGACCAGCCGCGCCGACTCCGTCACGACCCGGCTGGCGTCGTGCGCGGTGGCCGCGCTGGTGGCCAGGGCGCGCCGCGAGTCCGGCCAGGTGGCGGGGTGATGCCATGGCCGAACTGATCCTGGTCCTGAATGCGGGTTCGTCGAGCATCAAGTACTGCGCCTACGATACCCATGACGATGCCCTGAGACTTGTCTTGCGCGGAAGCCTCGAAGGCCTCTATACGGCGCCGGCATTCCGCGCCACCGACGCGGCAGGGGCCGAGATCGAGGCAAAGCGCTGGGAGGCCGGCACCGAGCTCGGGCACGAGGGTGCCATCGCCTTCCTGGCGGACTTCCTGCGCAGCCACGGCGAAGGGCATGCGCTGAGCGCGGTGGGGCACCGGGTGGTGCATGGCGGCGTGCGCTTCACCCAGCCGGCCAGGGTGACCGATGCGCTGCTGGCCGAGCTGGATACGCTTTGCCCGCTTGCCCCCTTGCACCAGCCCCACAACCTCAAGCCGATCCGCATCCTCGCCGAGCGGCGTCCGGAACTGCCGCAGGTCGCCTGCTTCGATACCGCCTTCCACCGGGCGCAGCCGGAAGTGGCACAGGCCTTCGCGTTGCCGGCGGAGATTACCGACAGGGGCGTCAGGCGCTACGGCTTTCACGGGCTGTCCTACGAGTACATCGCAAGCGTCCTGCCGAGTGTCGATGCGCGCGCCGCCGCGGGCCGCACGGTTGTGGCACACCTCGGCAACGGCAGCAGCATGTGCGCGCTGGTCGGAGGGCGCAGCGTGGCCAGCACCATGGGTTTTACCGCGGTGGACGGGCTGCCGATGGGCACACGCTGCGGCAGCCTCGATCCGGGCGTGATCCTGTACCTGATCAGCGAACTCGGCATGGATGCCCACGCCATCGAGGACCTGATTTACCGCAAGTCCGGCCTGCTTGGCGTCTCCGGCTTGTCGAGCGACATGCGCGCGCTGCTCGCCAGCGACGATGCGCAGGCCCGCTTTGCCGTCGAGTTGTACACCTACCGCATCGCCCGGGAGCTTGGCTCGCTGGCCGCCGCCGCGCAGGGGCTGGACGCGCTGGTGTTCACCGCAGGCATCGGCGAGCATGCTGCGCCGGTCCGCGAGCGCGTATGCCAGCTCGCGGCATGGCTCGGCGTGAGCGTAGATGCCGCGGCGAACGCGGGCGACGGACCGCGCATCAGCCCGGCGTCCGGGAAGGTTCCGGTCTGGGTCATCCCGACCAACGAGGAACTGATGATTGCCAGGCATACCAGGGAGGTCCTCGCAGTGCCCGCACGCCGGTCGGACGGATGACGGGGGCGATGCCAGACCGCGCCAGCTAGCCAAGCTCTCCTGCGGAAACTAAAGTGGATTGACGACACAAGGCCGATCCATCAAGGAGGCGCCATGTTCCATTCCTACCCGCTGCGGCTGGCTTCGCTGGCGGCATCGCTGGTCCTTGCCAATGTTGCGTTTGCCAGCGTTGCATGGGCGACCGAGCAAGCGCAACAGCGCCGCGCCGGTCGTGACGTTCGCCAGGAAACACGTCAGGACTCCAGGCAGACCAAGCAAGACTGTCGTGCCGCGGACCAGCAAAGCAATGCCGGTTGCCGGCAGGACAAGCGGCAGACAAAGCAGCAAGGCCGCGAGACAGCCAGGGACATCAAGTATTGATGCATGGCAATTCGGAGCTGCCGTCCAGCGAACCCGCTTTCTTTTCCACCCACAACGTTGCCATGCAAGACAAGCCTGCAGCGACAAGCTTCGTGCCCTTCAACGTGCCGCTGCGCGATGGACGGCAAGTGCTTGTGCGGGAGATAACCGAAGACGACAAGGTCGGGCTGCTGGCGGCATTCAACAGGCTGTCGGCCGATGCGCGCTACGCCAGATTCATGGCTGCCATGCAGCAGCTGCCGGAAGCGATGCTCGAACATGCGACGCACCCCTCGGTCGAGCGCGAGTTTGCGCTGGTGGCGCTTGCCAAGGAAGGCAAGGCGTCGTCCATCGTGGGTGGCGCGCGCTACGCTGCGGCACCGGGCAGCGATACCTGCGAGTTCGCGGTAACGGTCGCCGATGACTGGCACAGGCTTGGGCTGGCCAGCCGGCTGCTGGGCACCCTGATCGACATTGCCCGGAGCCGCGGCTATCGGTGCATGGAAGGCTATGTCTTGTCGTCGAATACCGGCATGCGGCGACTGGCCAGGCAATTTGGCTTTGCCGACGTGGCCTGTCCGGACGATGCCACGCTGCGCGTGGTGACGCTTGCGCTGTAAGTACAAGCGCGCGCATCCGGATCAAACCGTACTCAAACGTACGTGCTGCGCTCGCCACCGTCAGAAGCTCAGCCCGATCGAGACCACGGCGATCTGGTCGTGCGCGGCGGGGTTGAACCAGTAGACCGCACCGGAGACATGCTTGCCCTTCACTTGCGCAAACACGCCGCGCTGCAAATTGCGGCCATTGTCAGGCACACGCGTGCGCTGGGCCGCCAGGCCCAGCCGCAGCCAGTCACGAGGGCGCCAGGCTAGCTCGCTCCATGCATAGGCGTACCCGGACGGCTCGGCGTCCGGCACGTACTCGAACTCGATATAGGCATCGGCATAGCGGCCGGTCAGCGTGGCCTCGAACCCGCCCACGACGCTGTGCGTGCTGCCGGTGACCACACCCAGGATGGGCGTGAAATCCAGCCGCAAGGCGTCACCCCAGCCAAGGTTGTAGCCGACGAAGAACGAGTACGCATCCATGCCTTCGTAGTTGCTGCGCGCCTCCAGGTGCAAGACGCCGCGCTTGGCGATGGCGATGCCCGTGACATAGGCTTCGCTGCCGCGCGGCAGATTGAGGTAAGCCGAGACTCCGCCGCTCCACGCCGGCGCCTCCGCGGTCGCGGGCGCGACGCTGTCTTCGGCGGCATGCAAGGGCAGCGGCGCGGTTGCCGCGGCCAGCACCAGCCAGCGTGCGGCCAGTCGTGTTGCGGGTCGTGTTGCGGGTGGTGCAGCCATACCCCCGGCCTCCATGGTCAGCCTCCAAGCGCGATGATGGCCACGGTCAGTGCAACGCCGACCAGCGTCATCGCCGCACCCGCTATCCATCCGCCGAAGCCGGCATGGCGCCCAAGCGCGATGCCGGCCCCGAACAGCATCAGGATGGTCAGCACGCGCGATACCAGCAGCGCCGTGGAGACGTCCGCAAACACGATAAACGGCAGGGCCACCGGGAAGGTGGCAAGCACGACCAGCAGGAAGATCCCGGCAGCTGCCAGCAGATCCTGTGTGCCCAACGCCGGGCGCGCGGGCAGATCGACGGTGCGGGCGATGCGGCCCCGCATCGCTTCCAGCTCGGCATCGTCGACCAGCGTGCGCAAGGCGGGCGAAAGCGCATCACGCAGGCGCGCGATGGCGTCGCCCGGGTCGCCGGCATTGCGAACCGCCTTGACCAGCGACAGCCTGCGCCCGCGCTCGGTCAGCGTGCGCACCAGGTACATCACGGCATCGGCCAGCCCCCAGGCCAGGTTGCAGCCCAGCGCAGTGAAGAACATCGTGCGTGGGGCATCCGCCGTCGCGCCGACGGCCGACACCGCGCCAACGAAGGTCAGGGCCATGAACAGGCCGAAGCACATCTCGCATACGCGGTCGACGGTATCGAGCAGGCGCGGCCGCACTTCGGCGGCGTGGGGGTCGAGGGAAGTAGTCAACACTGGCTTGCACCCGGCTGCAACTGCCCGCGGCGAAGGTCTGCGACGAAGCCCCCGCCCCCCGTGCCGGGTGCGACAGCATCGAGCCTGCGGCTCCCGGGCGGGCAGGCATCCCGGGGGCGCGACCTGACGGCGAAGGCGGCGCCGCCGGCACTCGCCAACTGCCGCCGCATCTACTGTAGGCAAAGATTCACACCGGCGATAGCGGCGCATGGTGCGGAAATTACACCCGGAGGTATGGCGGCAGCCTGCGGTACCTTCGGCATCTGCGCCGCCATCAGCCCGAAGCGAGGTGCTGCAGGGAACGCTCACCAGTAACGGTGGCATGTAATGCAAAGCCGCTGGCATCCTTTGCATGGCGGAAACCGGTTCGCTGCACCATGCTTGCCGGATGGGAAATTGCAGAGTGTGTCCGCGTGCGTTTTCCGGTTTGCAACGATGGCGGACATCGGGGAGACATTGATGTCCGAAAGATTTCTGAATCCGGGCTGGCTGGGCACCTTCCGCGGCTACCTGCCCGGCATGGTCATCAGCGCGGTGGTAACCGTGGCAGCCATGTCGCTCGCCGCGCATTACCAGGCGCCGGTAATGCTGTTCGCCCTGCTGTTAGGCATGGCGCTGAACTTCCTGTCCCGGGAATCCTCCAGCGCCGCAGGCATCGACTTCAGCGCCAAGCAGGTGCTTCGGCTGGGCGTGGCCTTGCTGGGGTTGCGCATCACGGCGTCGCAGGTGGCGGCACTGGGTTGGCACTCGGTTGCCATGGTCATACTGGCGGTGGCGCTGACCATACTGTGCGGCATCGTGCTGGCCCGGTTGATGGGATTCCAGACCTTCTTCGGCTTGCTCACCGGCGGCGCCGTGGCGATCTGCGGGGCTTCCGCGGCGTTGGCCTTGTCGGCGGCCATGCCCCAGCATCCGCTAAAGGAGCGCGCGACGCTGTTCACGGTGATCTCCGTCAGCGCGCTGTCGACGATGGCGATGGTGGTGTATCCGATGATCGCGCAACTGCTGGCCTTGCCTTCCCTGCAGGCCGGAGCCTTTATCGGCGGGACCATCCATGACGTGGCCCAGGTGGTTGGGGCCGGTTACAGCATCTCGCACGAAGCCGGCGATGCGGCCACGCTGGTCAAGCTGATGCGGGTGGCCATGCTGCTGCCGGTGATCGCGCTGGCCGCGTGGTTGTCGCAGCGGCATCAGCGGGCGCAGGGAGAAGCCGGAAAGGGGCCGCGTCCGCCGCTGCTGCCGTGGTTTGCCGTGGCGTTTGCGGTACTGGTGGCGATCAACAGCACCGGCTGGCTGCCTGCGGGACTGGTAAAGGCGGGGCAGTTCGCGTCGCAGTGGTGCCTGGTCATGGCCATGGTCGCAATCGGCATGAAGACTCACCTCAAGGACATTCTGTCCGTAGGGTGGAAGCCCGTGGCGCTGATGGTCCTGGAAACGCTGTTCCTGGCCATGCTGTTCTACGGCATGCTGGTGTTGGCGCGGTCCTAGTTTGTCCGGCGGCTCGGCGGGCTTTTGCTCCCGCGGTCAACGGCAATGGTCGCGCGAACGTGCGGATTCGTGCCCATGAACGCCGTCTCTCGCGCACATGATTTCGCTACATACCGATGCCAGCTTCGGCCGGGAACTGCTATCAAGAGTCCTTTGCCGTTGCCGCACGCCGTAGCCGCCTGCCCGATGAAGCGCTCCACCACCATCCCGACTCCGCCGCCCGATGCCGCGCATGCGCTTGCGCCGGTCGACGCGCAGGCGAACTCCGGTTGCGAGGACCGCAATTTCGTCACGGCGCTGGCGCGCGGCATGGAACTGCTGCGGGCCTTCGGGCCGCAGGACGATTACCTCGGCAATGCCGAGTTGTCGCGCCGCACCGGCATCCCGCGGCCGACCGTGTCGCGGCTGACTTACACGCTCGCCACGCTCGGCTACCTGACCTATATCGAGGGCACGGAGAAATACCGGCTGGGGCAGGGCGCGATGGTGCTCGGCCATCGCTACATCGCGGGCGCGGGCATCCGCGAGATCGCGCAGCCGCTGATGCAGTCGCTGTCCTTTGCCACCGACTGCACCGTGGCGCTGGCGATGCCGGACCGGCACGCCATGGTCTACCTGGAAAGCTGCCAGCCGCGCGGCGCGCTGGTGATCCGGCTGGCGCCGGGTGCGCGCCTGCCGATGGCCACCTCGGCGATCGGGCGCGCCTGGCTGGCAGGGCTCGACCCCGGCCAGCGCGAAGCGGCACTGGCCGAGCTGGCGCGCCACTACGGCGCGCGCTGGGCTGCCATGCGCAGCGGCATCGAGCGCGCGCTGCACGACTACGCCCGCCGCGGCTTCTGCGTGGCGCACGCGGAATGGGACCGCACCGTCAGCGGCGCCGCGGCGCCGCTGCGGCTCGCGGGCAGCAGCGAAGTGCTGGCGATGAATATCGGCGGCTCCGCGGCGCGGCTGTCGCCGGAGATCCTGGAAGGCAATCTCGGCCCGCGCATCCGCGACCTGGCCGAGACGTTGCAGGCGCGCCTGTGGCAGCCCGGCGGCGCGCGCGCTTCGATGCGCCTGCCAGCGGATGGGCCCGAGGCGGGCGCATGTCCCGCCGGCCAGCGAGCCGCCAACGAATGACGCGGTAGCAGACCATATCAACAAGGATCGATGAGGAGATAGCGCATGGACATACGTAACAAGACCGTAGTGGTGACCGGCGCGGCCACCGGCATTGGCCGCGCGCTGGCGCTGGCGTTTGCCCAGGCCGGTGCACGTGGCGTGGCCGTGGCCGACCTGAACGAGGCCGGCGCCGCCAAGGTCGCCGGCGAAGTCCAGCAGGCAGTGCCGTCGTGCCAGGTGTTCGCGCAAGCGGTGGACGTTGCCGATGCCGCCGCGGTGCAGGCACTGGCCGACGAGGCCACGCGCCGCTTCGGACAGGTCGATGTGTTCTGCTCCAACGCCGGCATCATCCTGCGCAAGGGCCTCGACGCGGGTGCCGACGAATGGCAGCGCATCTGGGAAATCAACGTGATGGCGCATATCCACGCGGCGCGCGCGGTGCTGCCGCAGATGCTCGAGCGCGGCGACGGCTATTTCGTCAATACGGTATCGGCGGCAGGGCTGCTGTCGCAGATCGGTTCAGCCCCCTACGCGGTGACCAAGCACGCGGCGATCGGGTTTGCCGAATGGCTGTCGATCACCTATGGCGACCGCGGCATCAAGGTCAGCTGCATCTGCCCGCAGGGCGTGCAGACCAATATGCTGTTCGGCGAGAACGGTGAGCGCAAGGGCTTCCTGCAGGAGGGCTCGGTTACCGCCGAGCACGTGGCCGCGGCGACCCTGGAAGGCGTGGCCCACGAGCGCTTCCTGATCCTGCCGCACCCGGAAGTGCTGGAGTACTACCGCCGCAAGGGCCAGGACTACGACCGCTGGCTGCGCGGCATGCGGCGCCTGCATGACAAGGTGATGCAGGAGTTCGGCGGCATCGCGGTGTAAGCGCGCGGGCCCGGCGGCCCGCTTCAGGCGTCCGGCTCCGCCGCCGCCTGCGCATTGCCTTCGCCGCTGGGATCGCGCAGCCGGCTCAGGCTGATGAGGGCGCCGACGGTTGCGACCGCCGCCGCCACATACAGCGCGATGCGCGCGGCGCCGTCCGGCGCCAGGCTGAACAGCAGTGCCACCAGCGCCGTGCCGGTGGTCTGGCCCAGCAGCCGCGTGGTCGCCTGCGCGCCGCTGGCGCCGCCGCTGCGTGCCGGCGGCGTGGCGCCGATCATGGCGCGGTTGTTAGGTGACTGGAAGAAGCCGAAGCCCATACCGCACAGCGCCATGCGCCACGCTATGTCGAGGCTGCTTGCATCCGCTCCCAGCGTTGCCAGCCCTACCAGCCCGCCGGCCAGCATGGCCAGCCCGAGGCCGGCGAGGATGCTGGCCGGGTAGCGGTCCGACAGCCGCCCCGACAGCGCCGCCATCACCGCCACCATCGTCGGCCACGGCGTGATCAGCAGCCCGGTCTCCTGCAGCGAGCGGCCAAGCTGGTATTCGAGGTAGAAGGGCAGCGCCACGAAGGACAGCATCTGCGTCATGAACGAGCAGAACGAGGTGCCCACCGCCAGCGCGAAGGCCCGGCTGGCAAACAGGTCCACCGGCACCAGCGGCGCGGCGCGGCCGCGCTGGCGCCGCACCAGCAGCCATCCCAGCACGATCGCCGCGGCAAGCCCCGCGACGCCGGCCGCGCGCCAGGCTGCATGGCCGAGCCCGTCCACGCCCAGGATAAACAGCCCGAACACCAGCGCCGACAGCAGCGCGCTGGGATAGTCGAACTCGCGCGGCTGCGGCGGCGTTGCCGGCAGCGCGCGCCGGCTCAGCACCAGCGCCAGGATGGCCACCGGCACGTTCACCGCGAACAGCCACTGCCAGCTGGCTACCGCCAGGATGATCGCCCCCAGCGAAGGCGCCACCGCAATGGTCACGCCCACCACCAGCGCGTTCAGCCCGATGCCGCGGCCCAGCTTCGTGGGCGGGTAGATAAAGCGCACCAGCGCGGTATTGACGCTCATGATGCCGGCGCCGCCGATGCCCTGCAGCACGCGCGCCGCCACCAGCATCGGCAGGTTGACCGAGAGCGCGCACAGCAGCGAGCCGACCAGGAAGGTTGCGAGCCCGGCACGGTACACACGCTTGTAGCCGAGGATGTCGCCCAGCGACGACAGCGGCAGCAGGCACACGGTCACCGTGAGCTGGTACGCGTTGACGACCCAGATGGTGCTCGACGGCTCCGCGTGCAGTTCGCGCGAGATGGAGGGCAGGGCGATGTTAGCGATCGAGCCATCGAGCACGGCCATGATCAGGCCAAAGAAAACGGTGAGGATCGCCCAGGTGCGTTGCGGCTGGGGGAGGCCTTGTTCTGGCTGCATCGGGAAAGACATTGGAGACAATGCCGGGCCGCGGAAAAACCGCATGAAGACCCGGATGGCTGGCCGCTGGCGCGGCCTCGCCCATTATCGTCCGGCGTCGCGGTCCTCGCAAATCCGCGAATTGTGGTAGGCGTCCCGCGCGCAACGCTCAGGCTGCCACGGCGGTGTCCTGCATATAGCCGCGCAGCCTTTCGCGCAGCGCCGCCGCCGCCGCGGCGATCGCGGGTGTCCAGCCTCCGGCCGCGGCGCACAGCGCTTCCAGTGCCCGGCACTCGCGCACGATCGAGTTACGCCGCACGATCATGAAGGCGCCGGCCACGGAGTGCGTCCAGCAACGCAGCGCAGGCAGCTCGCACTGCGCGATGATGCGTTCCAGCTCGGGCAGGTCCTGCCGCAGCTGGGAGCGCAGCATGGCTTCATAGCGCTCGCGGTCGGCGGCGGCGGGATCCGTGCCGGCGCCGGCGGGTGGGGCGGCTTGTGCCCGGCCGCGACCGGGCAGGTTGCGCAGGCATGCCTGCAGGTCCTGCAGCGACGCCGGCTTGGACACATAGCCGGCGAACCCGCGCTGGCGCCAGTCGGCCAACCACTCGCTGCGCGCGAACGCGCTGAACGCCAGCACCGGCACGCCGGCATGCCGGGCGCGTACCGCTTCGAGCAGTTCATAGCCATCCATGCCGGGCATCCGGATGTCGGTCAGCACGGCGTCGACCGGCGTGGTCTCCAGCACGGCCAGCGCCTGCCTGCCGTGGCTTACGACGATCGGCTGGCAGCCGAGCGCCTGCAGCTGTTCGGCGATCAGGGCCTGGTTCAGCGCATTGTCTTCAGCCACCAGGATGGTCGGCACGGTTGCGGCCGCGTCAGCGGAAGGCGTTGCTGCCCCGGCCGCGTTGCCGCCTTCGCCGGCATGCAATGCCACGCCCGCGGCAGCGTTCTCGCAAGCCTCGGCTACGCACGCCAGCAGCGCGCGGTGGCTGAACGCGGTGACTTCCAGGATGCCGGGCGCCCGCGGTTGCGGCCGATGGGGGCCGTCCGGCGTGACCCACGCCACGGTGGCGGGCACCGTTTCGCGCAGCGCGTCCAGTGATGCCAGCGTGAATTCGTCGCTGGCCACGATGGCGCGTACCGGCGTGAAGGCCTGATATTCCCGGGCTGCCTCGACCGACGCCAGCACGCTGGTGTGCCAGCCGGCGGACTGCAGCCACGCGTCCAGGCTTGCGGCGGTGCGCGCGTCCTGGCACAGCACCATGACGTGGCCGCGCCCGTGTCCGGGCCCGTTTCCGCGCCCGTTTCCGCGCCCGTTTCCGCGCCGCGCTGCAGCCCCGGCCGCCGCCGGTACCGCCTGCACGCCGCGGGCCGGGATGGTCACCGTGAAGGCGCTGCCCACGTCAGGCACGCTGGCCACCGCGATGCTGCCGCCCATCAGTTCGCACAGGCGCGCGCAGATCGACAGCCCGAGGCCGGTGCCGCCGTAGCGGCTGGCACCGGCGCCATCGCCCTGCACGAACGGCTGGAATGCCCGCTCCATCAGCGCGGGCGGCATGCCGATGCCCGAATCGCTGACGCGGCAGACCAGTTGCGGCACGCCGTGTTCATTCGCCACCAGCTCGCCGCTGAGGGCGATGCGGCCGCTGGTGGTGAACTTGAAGGCGTTGCTGAGGAGGTTGTTGATCACCTGCACCAGGCGTGTACGGTCGCCGGTGATGTCCACGTCGAGCGACGGCGACAGGTGCAGGCTCAAGTGCAGCGGGCGCCCGGCCGTCATCGGCGCATAGGCCAGCGCCACGCTCTCCAGCGCGTCGACGGGGCGGAACGGTTCCTCGACCAGTTCGAGCTTGCCGGCATCGATCTTGGAAAAATCCAGCACGTCGTTGACGATGCGCCGCAGCGCTTCGGCCGCCGTGTCGAGGGCCTTCAGCCTGGGCGCATGCGGCTCCAGCCCGGGGCTGCGCGCAAGCAGTTCCAGGTTGCCCAGCAGCGCATTGAGCGGCGTGCGGATCTCGTGGCTCATGGCGGCGAAGAAGGTCGAGCGCGCGTGCATCATCGACTCGGTTGCCTGCTGCGCCGAGCGCAACTGGTCCTGCAGCGCCTGTTGCGCGGTGCAGTCGTGCACTGCGCAGAACAGCACGTCGTCGTCGCGGTAGCGTGCAGGCGCATAGGTGACCTGCAGGAAGCGCCCGGCATCGGCGGGCGGTGCCATCGCTGGCGTTGCGACCGTGAAGCTGGCGATCGCGTCCGGCCTCTTGCCGCCATCGCGCGGCTGCCTGCCGAAGGCCTCCACCAGCGGCTGCGGCATGGGCCCGCACGGTTGCCGCTGCAGCAAGGTATCGGCCTGCTGGTTTGACATCAGCACGGCGTAGTCGCGCCGCCGCACGATGCACAGGCCAACCGGCGTGGCACTGACGAGAATGTGGTTCATCAGCTCGCTTTCCAGCGCGCGCGACGCATCGGCATGCATGCGCCGCAGCAGGTTCCGGCTCCAGTAGCGCGCGGTGAGGACAATGCCGCCCACCAGCACCAGGATGGCGGCGACAATGCCGGCCAGCTCGGAGGCCAATGCGTCCGCCAGCAACCGGTACGGCAGGAAATAGACCAGCCGGCCAAGGCCGGCCTGCAGCGGTTGCACCAGCAGCACGCCCGAGCCGGTGTATTGCAGCGAATCCTGTGGCCGGTCGCGAGCGCGCCCGGTCAGGCTGTGCAAGGTCTCCGCGGGGATCATGCCGTCGCGCGGCGAGATGTCGATAATGTCGTCGGATTCGTTGAGCAGCACCAGCAGCGCCGGGTCGGATGGCCGTTGCAGTGCCGCGAGAAATCCCTGGGCCGGGATGCAGGCAGCGACCAGCGTGGTGGGGATATCGCCCGCGTAGGCGGCGCTGGCCAGCGCCATGATCGCGCTGTCGTCGACCGGATGCCGCAGCGGCCCCAGCCACACCTGCCGGTCGGGGGCCGGGACGGCATGGCCAGTGCGGTCCAGCAAGGCTTCGTTCAGGCGCGTGCGCAGCAGCGGGATCAGGGTGGGGTCGAGCGCCATCGGTGCGCGCGCCCCGGATTCCGGCTGGCGGATGACGACGGCACTGTCCTCGTCCAGCGACACTGCGAAGGCGTCGTGGTCGAGGTTGAACGCCTGCTGTGTGGCCATGGTCGCCATGGCCAGCTGGCGCAGGCGGGCGAACTCCGAAGGCAGCCTGGCTCCCCAGGCCTGGCGCGTGGCCTCGGCAGCGAGCAGGTGGTAGTCCTTGTGCACCGCCTCGACATGGACGCTGGCCGCGCCGGTGCGCAGAAACGACTCGAACGCGGGATCGCGGACCGGATCCGGGGCTGGCGTATCGCGCTGGTAGCGCAGCGTCAGCACGCTGCGGCGCAGGAACGAGGACTCGCTCTGCAGCAGCTGCGTCAGCGACGCGACGTATTGCGCCGCGTGGCCGCGCCGGTAGTCGAGGTGCCTGGCGGCAGCCAGTCCGGCCAGCAGCAGGCCCGAGAACACCACCATGGCGACCAGTACGGCGATGGTGGCCGCATAGCGCTGCTGCTGCCGGCGGGATTGCTCGGCCAGGGCGTCAAAGGCGCTGGCCAGCGATTCGCGCGTGCGTTCCAGGGATGGCTGCATCGGCGCGGGTCTACGTTGCCAGGGGTTCAGATAAGGCCGTTTTCATACGCGTAGCGGATCAGGCCGGTGTTGGTCTGCACCCCGAGCTTGCGCATGGCAACAGTCTTCTGGCTGGAAATGGTGCTGACCGAGCGCCCGAGCTTGCCGGCGATGTCCGCGAGCTGGATCCCCTGCGCATAAAGCCTGACCACCTCCAGTTCGCGCAGCGTCAGTTCGGTCGCCGGCGCCGCGGCGAGCGCGGCGCTGTCAAGGATGGCCTGCGCCGCAGGCGAGTGGTAGCGACCATCGCAGGCGACAACCTGGAGGCAGGCCCGCACCACTTCATCGATCGGGTCTTCCTTGCTGACGTAGGCGCGCGCGCCCAGCTTCATGGCGCGGCGGATGATGGCGGCATTGGCCTGGGCACTGACCACTACGATGCGGGTCAGCGGATGGCGGCGCGCGAGCCGGTTCAGCAGGTTGAAGCCGTCCGACGAGGCATCGCCCCGGCCCATGCAGAAGTCGGTGATGGCAATGTCGGCGGGCTCGCGGTCGAGCGCGGCCAGCAGTTCCGTGCCGTTGCCGCAGTTGCTGGTGACCTGGAAGTTGGGCGTGCGCTGCAGGCAGTCCCGCAGCGCGACCATGACCAGCGGATGGTCGTCCGCCAGGGCGACACGGATGATTCGGTCGTACATCGTTTTCTAGTCCTCCGGGTTCTTGGCGCTTGCCTGGCCGGGGCCCCTGCAGGCGCCGCGGCGTCACCCAAAATCCGCATTCTGGCTATGTTCCCGGCGCCCCTGAATCGCAATTCGGCTAGTTCCCGGTCACTGCGGTCGTACGGACGGGCAGGTGGAATACAAGGGTACGGCCTGAACCCCACATGCATTGACGGCGAACTGCGCGAAGGCTGCGCGATTTTTCCGCGGATCGCGCGCAATGGCATTTGCGGGACATCAACGCATGGCGCAGCAGTGTCCTTACCGAGGAAGTGGATTGCCGGCGACATATGCCGGCGCGCCGGCAGCAGCAGCCATCGAACTTTCACGTTGGCCCGCGCACGCTGTCCTAGAATGAACCTGACACGCGCCCGCGGCCATCATGCCGCGCAGGCCCGGCTCGCGCCGGGTGGCGCTTGCGGCGCGTGCCGCGTGGGGGAATTTGCCATGCCCGTCTATCAATACCGCTGCGAGAAGTGCGGTCATGTGTTCGAGAAAACCGAGCATCTCGCGGAACATGTCTCTGCCCATCCGAATTGCCCGAAATGCGGCAGCCAGTCCGTCCAGCACGCGCCGGCCCCGTTCGTGGCAGTGACCCAGCGCAAGAGCTGAGCCGTAACAGCAACGTCCCAGGAGATTTGCGCTCCGCCGCGAGGCCGCAGCGGGGCGCTGGCGTGCATGCCGCCGGACAAAGCCGGCGGGATGCCGAGTGGTTTTTTATGCGTGGCGCATGCACCGCCACGCGCGTTCGCGCTGCGCGCAAGCGGCGATCTCAACCTTGACGGAGGATGCCATGGCCACGAGACCGTTTTCCCAGTTTCCCGCCGACGAGCAGCAACAGGTAACGCAGGTTTGCATGCATGTCGGGATTGCAACCGAGGCGTTCCAGATCACGGACGAGGGCGGCGGCGAGGGACGCCGCGTCAGCGTGAGGCGGCTGGGCACGGACGCGGTCAGCGTCTATGAGGCGGGGCCGGGCTCGGCCTGGGTCGAGGAATTCGAGAGCGATCTCGAATGCGGCCTGTTCGGGCGCGTGGCGGCGTAGCGCGGGAGCGCCGGGAGAAGAGCGCCGAGGGGCGCAAGACACCGCTGGCAGCGCGGCTCAGTGCCGGCCGCGCTCGCCCAGGCGCGACACCACCGAGGCGCCGGCAATCAGTTCCTTGAGCAGTGCCAGCGAGGCCGCGCCGCTGGTCCGGAACGGATCGAGTTCGGCGTGTGCCGAGAACTTCAGCAGCGTCGCGGTGTTGATGCGCGCCGCGTTGACCTGCCCCATGGCCCAGCCGGCAAAGTCGCGCGTGCAGGTCTCCTCGAAATGCAGCAGCGTCACGTCCTGGTGGCGCGGATCGCGCGTGATCGACTGGAACAGCTGCGAGACCTCCTGCCGGTCGCCTTCGAGCGCCTGCAGGAAGATGCCGTTGCCGTGGCACAGCACGCCGGTGATGCCGTGGCGCGGGTTGCGTTCCAGGCTGGTGGCCAGGATCGCATCGAGCAGGGCCGTGTCGATGGCCTGGCGGGCACGGCTGGCATAGATCAGGCGGACTAGCATGGTCGTGGCGGTTCCGTGATGGGGAAGGGGCGGAGGCTGGTGCGGAGACGGGGCACCTAGCCGCGGTTGTTGTTCAGCAGCGTGAGGAATTCGCGCCGCAGGCTGTCGTCCTTCAGGAAGGAGCCGCGCATCACGCTGTTGGTCATCTTGGCGTCGGTGTCGCGCACGCCGCGCCAGTGCATGCAGAAGTGCTCGGCCTCCATCACGATGGCAAGGCCGTCGGGATTCATCTTTTCCTGCAGCAGGTCGGCCACCTGCGCCACGGCTTCTTCCTGGATCTGCGGCCGGCACATGATCCACTCCGCCAGCCGCGCGTACTTGGACAGGCCGATCAGGTTGGAATGCTGGTTGGGCATGACCCCGATCCACAGCTTGCCGAGGATCGGGCACAAGTGGTGCGAGCAGGCACTGCGCACGCGCAGCGGGCCCACGATCATCAGCTCGTTGAGCTGGCCGACGTTGGGAAATTCGGTCACTGCCGGGGGCTTCGCGTAGCGGCCGGCGAAGATTTCCTTCAGGTACATCTTGGCCACGCGCCGCGCGGTTTCCTGCGTGTTGTGGTCGTTGTCGACGTCGATCACCAGTGCGCGCAGCACGCCTTCGATGCGGGACTGGACCTCGGCCTGCAGCTGCTCCAGCTCGCCCGGCTCGATATAGCGGGCGATATTGTCGTTGGCGTGGTAGCGTTCCTGCGCCGCCAGCAGGCGCGCGCGGATCCGCTCCGAGACGGAGGAGGCCGGGTCGCCGGCCGCCGCGTCGGCCGGGTGGAGATCATGCGCGCGGCGTGCCGCGTCCTTGCTGTTCATGGGTAGCGTGGTGGTTGCGGATGGATTCCGGAGTGGTCCCGGAGTGTTCCGGCATGGGCGCCGGCGGGTGTGCCGGATTCACTATATGGCAGATGCGGTGGCCCGACAACCTACGCTGCCGCGCGTCCCGAGGACCGTTGCCCACTGCCGGACGCGCCGCATAGCGCACAGTCCCGCGTGCCTCCGTGAATAGTTCGTGACAACGCTCAACGTCGTCCCGCGCGACGCCGACAAACGCACATAATGTCCGCAAACATGAGCCGCCCGCCACCTCGATGGCGGGCGTACCGCAAGTTGCGGCCTTACTTTTTGTCGGGAACAACGTGACCTTGCCGATCGCCTTTCCGTGCAGCAGCCTGATGCTGATCCATGTCGTGACGGTACCGCTGCCGGCAACGCCGGTGGAAACGGGTGTGGCGGAGCATCACGCCAGCGCGGCCCGTGCGGGCAAGCCCGGCTTGCGGCGGCCGATCGCCGTGGGCGCACGCGTGCCGACCGGCGGGCGTACCACCACCGGCTGAGGCGCGCGGCAGCGTGCCGGACCCGTTCAGGCGCCCCGCAACACCTACCAGAGCAGCAGCGCCAGCGCCGGGACCATCGCGGCCGGCATGACGATCGCGCCCAGGCGCAGGAACTGGCCGGCGCTGACCATATGCCCCTCGCGGCGCAGCGCGGTGAGCCACAGCAGCGTGGCCAGCGAGCCGGTCACCGACAGGTTCGGACCCAGGTCGATGCCGATCAGCACCGCGCCGGTGACCGCGTGCGACGCATCGCCCGCGGACAGCGCCGACGCCGCGATCAGCCCCGCCGGCAGGTTGTTGGCGATATTGCCCGCCAGCGTCACCAGCCCGCCCACCGCCAGCAGCGCCAGCGCACCGCCATCGCGCGAGGCGGCCGCGACCGCATCGGCCAGGTAGCCGATCACCGACGTCTGTTCCAGCGCGGCCACCAGCACGAACAGGCCGGCCACCATCGGCAGCACGCTCCACGAGACTTCGCCCAGCGCCGGCAGCAGCAGGTCGCGCCGGGTGGCGCAGACCAGCAGCAGCGTGGCCACGCCCGCGGCGCAGGTGGGCCAGCCCAGCTCACTGCCGCGCAGCGACGCCACCAGCAGCGTGATGCCGGTCAGCACGATGCCCAGCGCGGTCAGCCAGGCCTGCAGCGACAGCGGCGGCACCGGGACGTCGCTGCCGATCGGCTCGGCCAGCGCATGGCGCTGGGTCCACCACAGCGCGGCCAGCGTCGCCAGTATCGCGGCCAGCGACGGCAGCGCGAAGCTCGCCAGCCATCCCGCCAGCGGCGGCATGCGCTCGCCGAAGATCACCAGGTTGGCAGGATTCGAGATCGGCAGCACGAAGCTGGCCGCGTTGGCGATGAACGCGCACGCGTACAGGTAGGGCAGCGGATGGCGCACGCGCGCCGCACGCGTGGCGGCCAGCACCGCGGGCGTGAGCACCACCGCGGTGGCATCGTTCGACATGAATGCCGTAACCAGCGTGCCGAAGCCATACACCAGCAGGAACAGCCGCAGCGCCGAGCCGCGCGCCTGGCGCACCGCCAGCGCGGCGACGTGGTCGAACAGGCCGGTCTTGCGGGCCAGTTCGGAGATCAGCATCATGCCGGCCAGGAACAGGTAGACGTCGTAGCCACGCATGACCGCGGCGAATGCGTCGGGCAGCGCCAGCAGTCCGGTGGCGCACAGCAGCAGGGCGCCGGCGGCGGCCCAGAATGCCTCGGGCAGGCGGAAGGGGCGGAACAGGACGCCGGCGGTGGTCAGCGCGGCGACCGACCAGATCAGCAGCGGGCTGTGGCTGGACATCGGGATGGGCTCGAAGTGGGGTGAGGCGGCGGGAAAGCGAGGAGTTTACAGGCCGTCCCGGCTGATGGAAACGCCGGGCGCGGCCACGGCGGCGGGCGCCGGCATGGCGGTGGCGGGAAGCTGCGTGCCCGCGGCCGGCGGCGCCGGGGATGTGGCGGGACTGGCCGGGGTGGCCGGGGTGGCCGGGCTGGCGGCGTTGCTTGCCACCGGCGCCACGACCGGATCGGCTGCCGGCGTCACCGGCGCATCCGCCGGCGGCAGCGGGAAGCCGAGCGAGGCGATGCCACGGCTGCCGTCCGCATATTCCGCATACACCCAGTCGTTGTTCGCGCGCACCAGGCCGGCCGGGGCATCCGGCTGCGCCTCGGGGACGCCGGCCAGCCGCCCTTCCATGTACGCTGCCCACACCGGCAGCGCCGTGGTGGCGCCGAACTCATGCTCGCCCAGGCTGCGGTTGTCGTCGTAGCCCATCCACGCCACCGTGACCACGCCGCCGGCGTAGCCGGCGAACCAGCCGTCCATGACTTCGTTGGTGGTGCCGGTCTTGCCGGCCACGTCGTCGCGGCGCAGGTAGCGGCGCACGCCCGCGCCGGTGCCTTCGTCGACCACGCTGCGCAGCAGGCTGTCCATTACAAAGGCATTGCGCGCGCTGATCACGCGCGTCGGCGCCGCGGCGCCATTGGCGCTGGTGTGGCTTGCTTCAAACAGCACGTTGCCCTCGCTGTCGGTGATGCGCTCGATCAGGTAGGGCTCCACGCGCTGGCCGCCGTTGGCGAATACGCCGTAGGCCGCGGCCAGGCGCAGCGGCGAGGTGGTGCCGGTGCCCAGCGCCAGCGGCAGGTAGCGCGGCAGCCGCCTGGGCGAGAAGCCGAAGCGGCTGGCGAACTCCACCGCATAGGGGATGCCGATCGCCTGCAGCGTGCGGATTGCCGGCAGGTTGCGCGATTCGGCCAGCGCCTGGCGCACGGTGACGGGGCCGACAAAGCGGCCGTCGTCGTTGGTCGGCTGCCAGCGCGACGAATTGGCCAGCGGCGTATCGTTGATGACCGTGCCCGGCGACACGCCGCGTTCCAGCGCGGCGGCATAAACGAAGGGCTTGAAGGTCGAGCCCGGCTGCCGCAGCGCCTGCGTGGCGTGGTTGAAGCGGCTGGTCCCGAAGTCCGCGCCACCCACCATCGCCTCGATCGCGCCGGTACTGGCGTCGAGCGACACCAGCGCCGCCTGCGGCCCCTGCGCCAGCTCAGGCACGGCCTTGCGGTGGCGGCGCGCATAGCGCTGCAGTCCGCCGCTCACGGCATCGTGGGCCAGCGTCTGCCGCACCGACGACACCGTGGTGTAGACGTTCAGTCCGCGCGTGTAGGCCTCGTCGCCAAAGCGCTCGCGCGCCAGCTGGCGCGCCAGTTCGGCCACGTATTCGGCATGGCCGGCGAAGCTGCCCGGCGTTTCGCCGGAGATGGCCAGGCGCTCGGCGCGGGCCGCGCGGTAGTCGTCCTGGCTGATCATGCCCAGCGCCAGCATGCGGCCCAGCACGTATTCCTGGCGGCGCTTGGCGCGCGGCAGGTTGGCCACCGGGTTCATGGTCGACGGCGCCTTGGGCAGCCCCGCCAGTATCGCGCTCTCGGCCAGCGACAGCGCCGCCAGCGGCTTGCCGAAATACGCATGCGCCGCGCTGCCGAAGCCATAGGCATGCTCGCCCAGGTAGACCTGGTTCATGTACAGCTCGAGGATGCGGTCCTTGGGCAGCGACTGGTCGATGCGCCATGCCAGCAGCATTTCATACCACTTGCGCGCCAGCGTCTTCTCGCGCGACAGGTAGAAATTGCGCGCGACCTGCATGGTGATGGTCGACGCGCCCTGTGCGTAGCCCTGGCCGAGGTTGGCCAGCGCGGCGCGGAACAGCCCGGGGATGTCGACGCCCTCGTGCTGGTAGAAGTGGTCGTCCTCGGCCGCCAGCAGCGCCTGGACCATGCGCGGGGGAATCTGCTCGAAGGGGATGAATTCGCGGTGCTCGCTGCCGAATTCGCCGATCTGCACGTTGTCGCTGGTGTAGATCCGCAGCGGGACATCGGGGCGATAGTCGCGCAGGGCGTCGACCGGTGGAAGCTGCCGCAGGCTCAGCACCGCGGCAAAGCCGGCGAGCAGGCTGGCGGCCGCAGCCAGCGCCAGTATGGCGCCGCCTGCCTTGACTGCGATTTTTTTCATGCGCGCATTCTACCTGCTCCGCTACCTGCTCCGGGTCGCCGAACCGGCGGGGCGGTCATCGGGTGGCTGCCAGCGGCAGCGGGCTGCCGTCGTCGTCCCGCTCGGCGGGCGGGGCGATGGCGTCCGGCATGGCGTCCGGCACGGCATGGAGCGCCGGCGCGGTAGCGGCGGCGTTGTCCGGTTCCGGCTGCGCCGGCGCGGCTTCGGCCATGCGCAGCCGGGCCTCGCTGTGCTGGCGCGCGAACTCGAACAGCGACAGCCAGGTCTGCTGCTGTTCGATGATGGTGAAGTGGTCCGTGCCGGGCATGGTCTGCAGCGCGACCGGCCCGGGCCATGCTGCCATCAGCCGCTCCGAGCAGGCATGCGGCACGACCTCGTCCGACTCCGCCAGCAGCACCTTGGTGCTCTGCACGACCTTTTTGCAGTGCGAGATCGAATCGAAATGGTGGCGCATCAGCTGCCGCAGCGGCACCAGCGGGAAGCGCTTGCGCACCAGTTCCAGCAGCGAGTCGTAGGGCGTGATCAGCTGCAGGCTCTCGAATTCCTGCAGGTCGGCCAGCTGGATCGCGACGCCGGTGCCGAGGCTGCGCCCGACCACGTGCACGCGGGTGTCGGGAAACACGCGCCGGACATGCAGCAGGAACTGGCTGGCATCGGCGACGGCCCCTGCTTCGGACGGACGGCCGTCGGAATGGCCCAGCCCGCGGTAGTCATAGGTGGCGAAGGCCATGCCTGCCGGCAGCCAGCGTGCGAATTGCAGCGTTTCCAGCACATCCTCGCCGCGTCCGGGCAGGTAGAACAGCAGGTCGCCCACGCTGTCGCCGGGCGCCTGGTAGATGTAGCCACGCACCACCCCGCCGGGAATCCTGTGCGAATACGCGATGATGCCGTCCGGCAGGTCGCGCGGCGGACGCCGGCGCGCGTCGAACAGCAGGCGGTCCTGGTTCAGCGTCAGGTAGGTCCAGTAGCAGGCGAAGCCGCTGGCAGTCATCAGCGCGGCGGCCAGCGCGTGGCGGGTCTTGAATCGCATGGCAAGTCTTCAGGTGCGCGGCGGGCGTGGCGCCGGGGGGCGCCGGCCATGCCGCCCAAGCTGCGCAGCCTACCTCATTTTTGACAGGCGCGGCCGCGCGGCGCAAGCCGGGCCGCGCAGTTCTTGTACGATATGCCTCATACACGCACACGCGCGCCCACCCCCACCGGCATCCCGGCCGACGGCGCGCCCAGGGAGCAAACCACATGAGCGAGCAGAAAGACGAGCAGTTCCGCGCCGAAGAGGCGCAGGCCATGGAGCGCGTGGTCGCGGCCACGCGCCAGGTACAGGTGGCATTCACCGCGCTGCAGGGTCACTATCCGCCGCAAGGCAGCGGCAAGCCATCCAAGCTCGCGCTGCAGACCTTCGATGCGGCGCTGCAGGCGCTGGAAGACGCCCAGGCGGCGTTCGACGAGATCCTGAACGACCTGCTCGACGAAAAACGCTGACCCGGCGCCCTGGGCGGCGCGGATCCCGTACACGGCCAGTCCGCTGTGATAAGGTTGCCGGACAACAGCCGCCCGGCCTGCCGCAGCGTCCGCCTGCGCGGCCTGCACGATGTGTGCAAGGGGACGGCAAGGCAGCGGCCGCCACGCGAGCCGCCGGCCGCCACTGGAGACCCGCCGTCATGCACCGTGCCGCCCATCCCGCTGCAGATCCCGCCGCAGACCTAGCGCTTTCCGGCGTCCAGCGCCACGGCGCCGAAGCAGGCGCAAATCCGGATGACACCGATCGCGCCGCGCTGATCGCGCGCGCGCATGCGCGCTCGGCCGGCTTCGGGCTCGATGCCGGCCACGCGCCGGGCTACGAGGCCCTTGCCGCACGCGCCCTGGGAGAGCTGGTCGACGCCAGCCGCGACCTGTACCGCCACGCGCTGCCGGTGATGGAAACCCTGCACGCGCAGATCGCCAACACCGACAGCATGGTGCTGCTGACCGACAGCAGCGGCGTGATCCTGCACAGCCTGGGCGACGGCGATTTCGTCGCGCGCGCCCGCCGCGTGGCGCTGGCGCCGGGCGTGTCATGGTCAGAACCCAGCAAGGGCACCAACGCCATCGGCACCGCGCTGGCCGAGGCGCGCCCCACCATCGTCCACGCCGGCGAGCACTTCCTGCAGGCCAACCACCAGCTCACCTGCTCGTGCGCGCCGATTGCCGGCCCCACCGGCGAGATCCTGGGCGCGCTCGACGTCAGCGGCGACCACCGCGGCTTCCATCGCCACACCATGGCGCTGGTGCGGATGTCGGCGCAGATGATCGAGAACCACCTGTTCGCCAACCATTTCCCCGAAGCCGTGCTGGTGCGCTTCCATGCGCGGCCGGAATTCGTCGGCACGCTGTTCGAGGGCATGGCGGCATTCACGCCCGACGGCGCCTTCCTGGCCGCCAACCGCAGCGGGCTGTTCCAGCTCGGGCTGGCGCCGCACGCGCTGGCGCTGTCAGGCTTTGCCGAGCTGTTCGGCCAGCCGGTGCGCATGGCGATGCAGGCGCGCGCGGCCGGAACGCTGCACGTGCTGACGCTGCCCAGCCGCGTGCAGGTGTTCGCGCGCATCGAATACCGCGCCGTGCCGGTCAGCGTGCGCCAGCCGCTGCCGGACGAGCCGCTGCCGCCCGCGCTGGCCGCGCTCGACACCGGCGATGCCGCTGTGGCGGCGGTGCTGCGCCGCGTGCGCAAGGTCAGCGGCCGCGATATCCCGATCCTGGTCCAGGGCCGCACCGGCGCCGGCAAGGAGTGGCTGGCGCGCGCCATCCACGCCGCTTCGCCGCGCGCCAGGGGCCCCTTTGTCGCCGTCAATTGCGCCGCCATCCCCGAAACGCTGATCGAAGCCGAGCTGTTCGGCTATGAAGAAGGCGCCTTCACCGGCGCGCGCCGCCGCGGCTGCGCCGGCAAGCTGGCGCAGGCGCATGGCGGCACGCTGTTCCTCGATGAAATCGGCGACATGCCGCTGGCGCAGCAGGTGCGGCTGATGCGCGTGCTGCAGGAGCGCGCGGTGACGCCGCTGGGCGCGTCGCACGCGGTGCCGGTCGATGTGCGCGTGGTCTGCGCCACCCACCGCGACCTGCGCGCCATGATCGCCGACGGCACCTTCCGCGAAGACCTGTATTACCGCATCAATGCACTGGTGGTGACGCTGCCGGCGCTGTGCGAGCGCAGCGACCTGCCGGTGCTGGTGGAGCGGATCCTGCAACGGCAGCGGGAAGAGGCCGGGCCCGGATCACCGGTCCAGGTCAGCGCGCAGGTGCTGGCGTCGCTGCGCAGCCATCCGTGGCCGGGGAATATCCGGCAGCTCGCCAATGTGTTGCGCACGGCGGCGATACTGGCCGAGGGCGAGGCGGAGATCGGGTGCGAGCACCTGCCGGAGGGGTTTGAGCAGGAGTGCGGCGGGCCGGTGGAAGCGGCGCCGTCCGCGACCGCCGCGGCAGCACCTGCCTCACGTGAAAGCCATGGTCGCGACTTGCGTGGCTGGGAGGTCGGGGTCATCCGCGAGGCGCTGGCACGGCACAAGGGCAATGTCAGCCACGCTGCGCGCGAACTGGGTGTGTCGCGCAACACGATCTACAGGCGCTTGAAAGACCTGGGCGATACCTGAGACGCATCACGGAGCCGGCTGCGCCGCCAGCCACGCCGCCTCTTCATCGCTGAACAACTCCGACCGCGTCAGGAACCGCTGACCCGTCCGCCCCTCCAGCGAAAACATCCCGCCCGCGCCCGGCACCACGTCGATCACCAGCCGCGTGTGCTGCCAGTACTCGAACTGCGCGCGCGTCATGTAGAACGGCGCGCCGCCGATCTCGCCCAGCCGGACATCGGCCGGGCCGACCAGCAGCTCGCCGTCGGGGTAGCACATCGGCGCGCTGCCGTCGCAGCAGCCGCCGGACTGGTGGAACATCAGCGGGCCATGCCGCGCGGCCAGCTGCGCGATCAGCGCCAGCGCGGCGGGCGTTGCCACCACGCGGGCGACGGACGGGACGGCAGATGCGGAAGCCGGCATGACCCCACTCCTCGTCAGGCGTTGAAGTCCAGCACGACCCGGCCTTCGATCTTGCCGTCGCGCAGGCGCCCGAACACATTGTTGATGTCGTCGAGCTTCGCGGTGGACACCGTCGCCTTCACGTCGCCATGCGCGGCAAAGTCCAGCGATTCCTGCAGGTCGCTGCGCGTGCCGACGATCGAGCCGCGGATGGTGATGCCCTTGAGCACCACGTCGAAGATCGGCGTGCCGAACTCGCCCGGCGGCAGCCCGTTGAGCGCGATGGTGCCGCCGCGGCGCACCATGCCGATCGCCTGCGAAAATGCAATCGGCGACACCGCGGTGACCAGCACGCCATGCGCGCCGCCGATTTCCTTCTGCAGCCACGCGGCGGGATCGGTGGTGCGTGCGTTGACGGTGGCTTCGGCGCCGAGCTTGCGCGCCAGCGCGAGCTTGCCGTCATCGATATCGACCGCGGCCACGCGCAGACCCATGGCACGCGCGTACTGCACGGCCACGTGGCCGAGGCCGCCGATGCCGGAAATCACCACCCACTGGCCCGGCCGCGTATCGGTCACCTTCAGACCCTTGTAGACCGTCACGCCCGCGCACAGGATCGGCGCAATCTCTACAAAGCCGACCTTGTCGGGCAGCAGGCCCACGTAGTTGGGATCGGCGACGACATATTCGCCGTAGCCGCCGTTGACGGAATAGCCGGTGTTCTGCTGCTTCTCGCACAGCGTTTCCCAGCCTTGCAGGCAGTGTTCGCAATAGCCGCAGGCGCTGTAGAGCCAGGGCACGCCGACGCGGTCGCCTTCTTTCACGCGGGTCACGCCGCTGCCCACGGCGGAAACGTAGCCGACGCCTTCGTGGCCGGGGATAAAGGGCAGGGTGGGTTTGACCGGCCAGTCGCCGTCGGCGGCGTGCAGGTCGGTATGGCAGACACCGGAGGCCTCGATCTTTACCTGGATCTGGCCGGGGCCGGGTTGGGGAACAGGAACTTCGTCGATCGTGAGCGGCGCGCCGAATTCGCGCACCACGGCAGCTTTCATGGTTGCAGGCATCTCGACTCCTTCAATGACTCCTTGTCCGGGATGGCCCCGCGTCCGCGGGGCACAACCGGATCATGGCACGGGCAGGGCCGCAATAGGCGGCCATTGCGCCATGCCTTGAGCGTCGTCAGAAAAACCCGAGTGCGTTGGGGCTGTAGCTGACCAGCAGGTTCTTGGTCTGCTGGTAGTGGTCAAGCATCATGCGATGGTTCTCGCGGCCGATGCCGGACTGCTTGTATCCCCCGAATGCGGCATGCGCGGGATAAGCGTGGTAGCAGTTGGTCCACACGCGGCCCGCCTGGATGCCGCGGCCCATGCGGAATGCGCGCGCGCCGTCACGCGTCCACACGCCGGCGCCGAGGCCGTAGAGCGTGTCGTTGGCGATGGCGAGCGCCTCTTCCTCATCCTTGAAGGTAGTGACCGACACCACCGGCCCGAAGATCTCTTCCTGGAAGATGCGCATCTTGTTGTGCCCCGCGAACACGGTCGGCTTGACGTAGTAGCCACCCGCCAGGTCGCCGTCCAGCGCATTGCGCTCGCCGCCCGCCAGGCACTGCGCGCCTTCCTTGCGGCCCAGGTCGATGTACGACAGGATCTTCTCGAGCTGTTCCGCCGATGCCTGCGCACCGATCATGGTGCCCTTGTCGAGCGGATGGCCCTGGCGGATCGCCGCCACGCGCTTGAGCGCGCGTTCCATGAAGCGGTCGTAGATCGATTCCTGGATCAGCGCGCGCGACGGGCAGGTGCAGACCTCGCCCTGGTTCAGCGCGAACATGGCAAAGCCTTCGAGCGCCTTGTCGAAGTAAGCGTCGTCGGCGGCCAGCACGTCTTCGAAGAAGATGTTGGGCGACTTGCCGCCCAGCTCCAGCGTCACCGGGATGAGGTTCTGCGACGCGTATTGCATGATCAGCCGGCCGGTGGTGGTTTCGCCGGTGAAGGCCACCTTGCTGATGCGCGGGCTCGATGCCAGCGGCTTGCCCGCCTCCAGCCCGAAGCCATTGATCACGTTGACCACGCCGGGCGGCAGCAGGTCGCCGATCACCTCCATCAGCACCAGGATCGACGCGGGCGTCTGCTCGGCCGGCTTGAGCACTACGCAGTTGCCGGCGGCCAGCGCCGGCGCCAGCTTCCAGGTGGCCATCAGCAGCGGGAAGTTCCACGGGATGATCTGGCCGACCACGCCCAGCGGCTCATGGAAGTGGTAGGCGATAGTGTCGCCGTCGATCTCGGAGATGCCGCCTTCCTGCGAGCGGATGCAGCCGGCAAAGTAGCGGAAGTGGTCGACCGCCAGCGGCAGGTCGGCGGCGGTGGTCTCGCGCACGGGCTTGCCGTTGTCGATGGTCTCGGCCACCGCCAGCAGCGTCAGGTTGGCCTCGATGCGGTCGGCGATGCGGTTCAGGATGTTGGCGCGCTCGGTGGTGGAGGTGCGTCCCCATGCCGCCCTGGCGGCGTGCGCGGCATCGAGCGCGGCATCGACGTCCTGCTGGTTGGAGCGCGGCACGCGCGTGAACGGCTTGCCGGTGATCGGCGTGACCGACTCGAAGTACTCGCCGCCGGCGGGCGGCACCCACTGGCCGCCGATGTAGTTCTCGTACTGCTGCTTGTAGGGGTTGCTGACGCCCAGCTGGGCGATTTCCGCCATGTTCATGTCTCGCTCCGTTCGATGATCTGTGTCGTGTCGCCACGGCCAGGGCCGTGCGCAGGCAGGCAGATCGCAAGAGCTGTGCCGGAGTGCGTAGAGGCGGAAAAGCGAGGGAAATTGAGAGGAATGGCCGCGGAGAGCGGCCAGGAATGTGTCACGCGCTGGAGGCGGTGTGCCAGCGCGTGACAGCGGGTGTTCCAGATTGGAGCACTTGGTGAACTGACGCCGCTAGGCGACCGGGTTGGCGCTTGCCACCACCCCTCGCAAACGCTCTCCCGCAAGCGGGAGAGGGAGAAAACACGCGGGATGGTCACCGCCCTCGCGAACGGTGCGTCGCTTGCAGGTATTTTCCGCGCGGCCCGATGCTCAACCCTTAGGTCGCTCAGATGCCGGATCGTAGGGCGCGCGCAGGTGTACGCGTGCCGGCAGCAGCGCGCCGGCCAGGTCCACGTGATACGTGCCGGCTTCCAGCCAGGCCGCATCGGCCGGCCCATCCTCGCGCGCCAGCAAGGCCATGCCGACCGGGCAGCCCAGCGTATGGCCGAACGCGGCGGAACTGAGCGATCCCACTGCGCGCACGCTGCCGTCGGGGCCGGTGCGCAGTACCGCCTCGCCGCCCCACAGCATGGCATCGCTGGCGCCATCCACCGTGACGACCACCATGCGCCGCGTGAGACCGCCCGCCCGCCGCAATCGCAGCAGCGCTTGCCGGCCGCGGAAGTCGATGCCGCTGGCCAGCTTGCAGGCGAACGACAGTCCCGCCTCGAACGGGTTGACCGACGGCGACAGCTCGCGGCCCCAGGCGCGGTAGCCCTTTTCCAGCCGCAGCGATTCAATCGCGTAGTAGCCGGCATTGATGAGCCCGAGGGTGCGCCCGGCTTCGTGCAGGGTCTCGTAGACGCCCACGGCGAATTCCACCGGCACGTACAGTTCCCAGCCCAGCTCGCCCACGTAGGTCAGGCGGGTCGCGCGCACGGTGGCATAGCCGAGATCGATCTCGCGCGAACTGCCGAAGGGAAAGCCTTCGTTGGAGAAGTCCGCGCGCGACACCTTCCGCAGCAGCTCGCGCGAGCGCGGCCCCATCACCGCCAGCACCGCGTACTGGCCGGTGATGTCGACGATCACGCAGCGCTTCTCACTTCAATGCGCTTTCGCGTCGCCCTGCGAAACGCCTAAATCCTTGAATACAAGCTGCAAATGCCGTGTGAAAGCTGATCTGCGGCAAACTTAATTGCGTTTCGGCCGCCATGGGCTAGTGTGTAGCCATCCCGCCGCTTGCTGCTGCCCTGCACAAAGGCGCCGGGTGAGGCATTTGGGCCCGTGACGCGCGATGCTTGTCGCTGCGCTGCCGGCGCCGGGGGAGGGAAAGATGTCTCCGAAGCAAGAATTCGCGCCTGCCGGCATCGCGCAGGCAGGGGAGGACGGCGTCATGCCGGACGGCGAGGACCCCGGCGGGTTGCTGGGATCCAGCCAGGTGTTCCGGGAGGCGATGGCGGTGGTGGCCCGGCTGGCCCGCGTCGACGTGCCCGTGCTGATCCTGGGCGAGACCGGCACCGGCAAGGAGCTGGTGGCGCGCAGCCTGCACTATCGCGGCGGGCGCCGCGACCGGCCCTTCGTCCCCGTGGATTGCGGCGCGTTGCCCGAAACGCTGTTCGAAGGCGAACTCTTCGGCCACGTGCGCGGCGCCTATACCGATGCGCGCCGCGATGCCGCCGGCCTGGTCGCGCAGGCAGAAGGGGGCACGCTCTTCTTCGACGAAATCCATGCGCTGTCCCTGCGCAGCCAGGCGTCGCTGCTGCGCTTCCTGCAGGACTTCCGCTACCGGCCGCTGGGTGCCCCGCACAGCCGCAAGGCCGACGTGCGCATCGTCGCCGCCACCAACCGCGAGCTGAAGCAGGGCGCCCAGGATGGCTGGTTCCGCGAAGACCTGCTCTATCGGCTCAACGTGGCCAACGTGCGCATGCCCAGCCTGAGGGAGCGCCCCGAAGACATCCCGCCGCTGGTCGAGCTGTTTGCGTCGCGCTTCTGTGCCCGCTATGGCTGGCCCGGCTGCCGGTTCGACCAGGCCTCGCTGGCGTGGATGCTGGCACAGCCGTGGCGGGGCAACGTGCGTGAGCTGGAGAACTTCGTGCAGCGCTGCCTGCTGTCGTGCGACGGGCGCGTGGTGCATGCCGAAGGCTGCCCGGCGACGCACTGCACGGTCGACCTGGCCAGCGAGGCTGCGCCCGGCATGCAGCCATTCAAGGAGGCGCGCGACCAGGCCCTGGCGGCATTCGAGGCGGCCTACCTGCGCTCGGCGCTGGCGCGCAGCCACGGCAACGTGTCAGCGGCGGCGCGTGAGGCGGGCAAGGAGCGACGGGTCTTCGGAAGGTTGCTGAAGAAGCACGGCATCGATCGGGCCGAGTTCTCCTAGCCGGCTTGCAGGCGCGCTTGCGATACGCCGATTCAGGGGGCCGATTCAGGGGGCCGATTCAGGGGGCCGATTCAGGCCAGCTCGTGTTCGGCGGTGGCAAGCAGCGTGCCGAGCGGGATGCGCGGCAGTGCGTGGATCGCGTCGTATGCGAGCGCGAACGGGTCAAGCCTGGCCCCGGCCGGCACCGGCGCGTCCATGCCGGTGACCACAAAGGCAAGATAGAAGCGCTGCTGCGGATTGTCCTGCACCGTGAGCTGGCCGCCGTGGCGGGCCATCACGTAGTGCGCCAGGTAAAGGCCGAGCCGGTTCAGCAGCCAGGTGCGCGCGTCGTCCGTCGCCGCCTGCAGGTCGGTGCGATCGACAAAGGCCGCGAGCCGCGCGAACTGGCCCTGCGGGTCGTCCGACAGGGCGCTGTGGGGCACGATGCCGGCGACCTGCGCGAGTTCGTCCAGCATGTCGCGCTGGCGCGCCTTGAGCGTGTCCAGCCAGGCGCGGCGGGCGGCCAGCGAAGGGAGGGGTTGGGCGGGCTCGGTCAAAAGCTGTACTCGATAAAGACGATGCCCTCGTCCCGCAGCGCCTGCCGCAACGCTGCAGAGGGCGGGGCGTCGGTGAACATCCAGCGTGGATCATAGCCCGGGACGTTGTTGCGCAGCCAGACATCGCGCTGGATCTGTTCGCGGATGCGGTCGGTGAGTTCGACCTGGTTCGGAATCCCGCCGCGCTGTCCGGGCACGCCGATCCAGCGCGTGTACGATTTTGCCTCGCCCGCCAGCACGCCGCCGCCGGCCTGCGGCACGGGTACGTCCACGTAGCGCCCGCCGGTATTCGGCACCGGGAAGTGCTGTTGTCCCGGCGCGCCGTACACTTGCTGCAGGTATGTCTCGCGCTCTTGCCACAGCATGGGCTGGCGCATGCGGCTGATTTCGTCCCAGGTGTACGTGGTGGCATTGCCCGGCCCGAGCATCAGCGGCTCGCGCGGCGGCGGCGTGATCAGCACACGGCTGGCCTGGCCGGTGCCGAGCGACAGCGGGCCGGTGGTCGACAAGGGCGACGCCGGCGCAAACGGCACCAGCGCCTGCGGACCGACCGGAACCAGGGCGGTGCTGGCGGCACCCGCTTCGCTGCCGGCGCCCAGCATCAGCGGAGCGCTGCCCGTGGTACCCGGCGCCGGCGCGACCAGGGACGGTGTGCCCGCCGGCACCAGCGCGGTACTGGCCGCGCCGGTTTCGCTACCCGCGCCCAGCAGCAGCGGCGCCGGGCCCGCTGCCCGCGACGGCACCGTGGCGGTGGCGGCGACCCGCATGCCGCCGCCTTCGAGCAGCTGGTACAGCGTCGCGGTTTCGCCGCGCACCATGATCACCAGGTCGGGGCGGGAGGCGACGGTCACGAACATGGAGCCATCCTCGCCGATCGTGATGACGTACTCGCCACGCTCGATGGTGCGGGCCGCGGTGGTGCCGCGGGCGGCCAGCGCGGTGGTGCCTTCCGCCAGCGGAGCCGCGCGCGGCAGGGCGGCGCCCATGCGGAAGGCTCCGCTGAATATGCCCAGGTAGCCGGTGGCCACGCTGATGAAGCCGCCGAGCACCATCGCGTTGCCGGCCCGCTGCTGCTCGGGCGTGAAGACGTCATGCGCGCCGGTGGCCAGCGCGTAGGCGGAGCCTATGCGCATCGATTCCTGGCCCTTCTGCACGCCATAGACGCCAAGCGAGATTTCCAGCGCGGCGAAGAAGGCGATGCCGGCGGCCGAGGTCGGCGGGAAGATGGCGAGCAGCAGCGCCAGCGCCGACAGCGCGGCCACGACGACCGACTCGACTTTCTCCCAGAACGCGTTGCGGTCCATCTCATCCTGGATGGCGGTGCGGACCTCGGTGTCGGCGAGCGGCAGCAGGCTCCTGATGACGGGGCCGAAATGCTCGTAGCCGACCTCGTTCGCGCGGATCTTGCTGATCAGCTCGTCGTAGTTGCCGCGGCGCGTGGTGATGGCCGACAGGATCTGATCGCGTATCTCCCGCGCGGTGCCGGTGCGCAACGTGCCGAGCATGCCCTCCGGCAGCACCTTGTAGCCCTCCGGCCCCAGTGCCTGCATGATCGGCCCGACCCGGGCCAGCGCTTGCCGGGTCGCCGCGGGATCGGGAAACATCTGGTGCAGCTCGGCTTCGGCCGAGCCGGCCGGCGGGCGGTACAGGCTCGGCCGCGCGGCGCCGCTGGCCGCCTGCGGCGTTGCCGTGCCGGTGGCGGGGGCCGGGGTGAGCCCGTAGAGCGCACCCAGGTCCGGCAGGGCGGACCGGCCGGCCAGCATGTCGAAGCGCGACGGCGGGCGCACTCCCGCGCGCAGTTCGGTGGGGGTTGCCCAACTGCCAAAGCTGAGCGCCTCGCGCTCGGTCCGCGAGGCGGAGATTTGGGTTTCCAGGTGGCACCCCGTGCAGGCCCGGAACTCGCCGAACGCCTGCCTCGCGCGCAGTTCGCGCATCAGCGGGTCGCGCATTTCCTGCAGCTCGAAATAGGGGCGCGACGCGCCGGATTGTGTCATGCCCATCGCCGCCAGGTCTTCGCTGGGAATGATTTCGTCCACCAGTTCCGACCACATGCCGAGATTGCGCTTGTTCGCCAGCAACCGGTGGATGGCCGTGGTCTTCACCAGTTCCTTGAAGGACGACACGCGCTCGTCCAGCGGGCCGGTCAGGTTCAGTACGGTCGGGTTGGCCGGGTCTGGTGGCGCCACGCACATCTGCGGCGCGGCCGGGGCTTCGGCCTGGCAGACCTGGGGTTCGTCGGCAGATGGCGCCAGGCTCAGCGGAGAAGAGGCCTGTGCCGCGGACGAAGCGGAGGACTGCTGCGGATCCCGGCGCAGCGTCGGCTCTGCCCGCGCGCCACGGCCGTCCTGCAGCACGTGCGCGAGTTCGTGCCCGAGCAGCCGCTTGCCATCGCTGGTGTGCGGCCGGTACTGGCCGGCGCCGAAGGCGATGTGCGATCCAAGGGCGAAGGCACGGGCGTCCAGTTGCGCCGCGCTGGCGGCGGCCTCGGCATTGTCGTGGATGCTGACATCGGACAGGTCGGCCTGGTAGCGCGCCTCGAAGAAGCTGCGCTCGTTGTCGCCGAGGCGGCGCGCATGGCCCAGCGACAGGTTGGATGAACCGGCAGGCAGGCCGTGGCCGCGCGGCTTGCGGCGCACGGTGCCATGCGCCGCGGCCTGGCAATGGGGGCACGGCGGCAGGCCGGCCGCGCAGGTGCAGCCGGCGGGCCTGGCGACGGGATTGGAGGCCAGCGCGGCATCGGCCATGCGGTCGGCTTCGGCTTCTTCGGGGTCGCCGGGTGCGCCCACCGCGTGCTTGGCGCGGATCTCGCCACGCGCGCAGAGGTCCTGCAAGGCCAGGTTGCCAAGCTGCGCGGCGCCGGCAAGCCGGGTGCCGGCGGGGTCGGCGCCCTCGCCCGGCTGGCGCCCGGCATTGGCGGACTTCCCGGCGCGGTCGGTGCCGGCGGTGTCGGCGGTGCGGTCAGCGTGGGCTCGGGTCTGCATGGCGTTCGCCGGCGGCTCAGGCGCACCGGGTGGCGGAGCAGGTCAGGTGGAGTTCCACGTCCTGGTCCGTAACTTTGGAATCCAGGATCGTATCGAGGCTGGGCGGCGTAAAGCCCTCTGGCTTGTCCTCGACCGATTTCACTTCCCAGCTGCCATCCTGCTTCTTCAGGTAGGTGACGTCGACGTCCTGGATAAAGCCCAGCGGATCCAGCGGATCCTTGTACTGCCAGCTCACCACCAGCGTTTCACCGGGACGCTTGGCGTTCGCCTTGCCGCGGACGTTGGCGCGCCACACGGGCATGTTGAGCGGCCCGACATCGCCGTAGCGCTCCATGAAGTCGCCGCGCAGGAAGCTGCCGAGCCTGACGTACCACGGCTGGTCGGCGTAGGCCAGCGGGCCCACCGGCGCGTAACCCTTGGTTTCCAGGTCGCGCGCCATCTTCTTCTGCCGGCCGATGATCTGCGCGGCGAACATCGCGATGTTGAAGGTGCCCGCCCCCCAGCTGGCATAGGGGCCGGCCTTGCTCTGCGGCGCTGGCGTCTTGACCACCACCTCGACCTTGTTGCCCGCGCCGAAGGCGCCGTAGCTTTGCGCGTCGGTCGCCAGCCGGGCCAGCTGCGCCTGCTGCTGCGGCGTCGGCGCGACCTCCAGTTCGATATGGAGGATGCGCCGTTGCGGCGTGCCCTGGTGTTCGATGCGGAACCATTCGTTGCCGATCTTCTCGCTGCGCCCGGTGCCGGGCTCGAAGTTGGCGAGCTTTTCCAGCCCCTTGCTCAGCTCCTTGTACATCGTGTCGGGCCGCTGATAGAAGTCCATCGAGTTCTTCATGGTCTTGAGCTGGATCAGCGCGCCGCCCTCGATGCTGGCGCTCTGCCCGGAGAAGGGCAGGCCCTGCCGCCCGAGTCCGGTGATCGGCATGGCGGTGCCGCCCTCGATGAAATCCACGCCGGGAAAGTTGCGCGGCAGCTTGACCGCGCCCGGATAGTTGTTGACCAGCACCATGTCTTCCGCCGGCAGGCCACGCAGGTTGCCCGCGTTCCAGTTGACCAGCGGGTTGCGCGGCGTGCCGCCGCCGGGGAACAGCAGCGGCACATGGCTGAGCAGGCTGGCCTGGGCGGGAAAGATCACGCGGTCCCCCCAGCCCGGCATCTTGCGGTCCGCGGCCTTGGTCAGCGCGTCGAGCTGTTCGGGGCCCAGCTGGGCGGTGCGTGCCGCGATGTCCGCGTCGTTGAAGCCGTTGAGCAGCAGCGCGGCATCCTCCCAGTTGCCCTTGGCGACGGCGTTGTCGTAGTCCTGCCGCAACTGGCGGATGCGGTCCTGCTCAATGTCGGCAAAGGCCATGTTCTCGATCGGATCGGTGACCCGCTTCGACCAGCCGCGCATGCCCCTGGCGGCGCCGTTGCGCAGCAGCTCGCGGTCCTTGCGCGAGAGCTCGCCGAGCAGCATGCCGATGTCTTCGTCACTGAAGCCGTTGAGCAGCACGGCGGCCTCTTCCCAGCGGCCGGCGCGCACGGCTGCGCGGAAGCGCGCGATCAGGTCGTCGCGGCTCGAGGTCCGGTTTTCGTCGCGCAGGATGCCGCCGTGGCCGGGGACGGCGATGGCAGGCGCGGCGCCCTGCGCCACCCGGGCGGCCTCCTGCTCCTGCGCGCTGTCGGCCGGGGCCACTTCGCCATGGCTGGGGAGATCGCCGCCGCGGTGCTGGCCGACGTGGCTCAGCTCGTGCACGAGCAGCCGGTTGCCTGCCGTCGAGCCCGGCTCGAACTGGCGCTCGCCGAAGGCAACGTGGCGGCCGGCCGTGAAGGCGCGGGCGCGCAGGGCCAGCGCCATCGCGGCGGCCTCGGGGCCGGTGTGCAGCAGGGCCTGCCGGGCCGGCTCCCGCACCGCGGCGGGCAGGCGTTCGCGCTCGCCGGCATCCAGCCTGCGCGCGGGCAGGGCGGCGAGCCTGCCGAGCATGGCGGCGACATCGTGGCCGGCCGTGGTCCCGGTCCTGGTTCCAGTCCCGGGCCGGTAGCGTTGGGCGGCCTGGTTGTCGAGTCGCGCTGGTGCGCCGCCGCCGGGCCGGTGGTGCTGCCGGCCAAGTTCTTTCGGCGGTTCGCCCGCGGGCCGTTGCCGCCAGGCATGGCGGGCATAGTGCGCCATGGCCGTCGCCGCGCCTCAGGCGCGCCCCCGCTCGATGGTGTCCTGGTAGGCGCGGAAGCGCGCCGCCGTGCCAGGGTCGCCATGCTTGGTCTGGCGCCGCGACAGTGCCCGCATCAGTTGCGCCATGCCGACCGTGCTGCCTTCGCCCGCGGCGAGCAGGGCCGCTTCCAGCGCAATGGCCTGGATGTCGCCGCCGGTCAGCTCGAACTGCCCGGCGACGAACGCATAGTCGATGTCGCCCGCCAGCGGCACGCCCGGCGGGAACATGCCGCGCCACAACTGCTCGCGCAGCGCCGCGTTGGGCCGCCCGAACTCGACGGTATAGTGCATGCGCCGCGCAAAGGCAGGGTCGAGGTTCTTGGGCAGGTTGCTGGCCAGGATCACCACGCCGTCGTGCGTTTCCATGCGCTGCAGCAGGTAGGCCACCTCGATATTGGCGTAGCGGTCGTGCGCGTCCCTGACCTCGGCGCGCTTGCCGAGCAGGGCGTCGGCCTCGTCGAACAGCAGGATCGCGTCGGCATCCTGCGCCGCGCTGAAGATGCGCTCCAGGTTTTTCTCGGTCTCGCCGATGTACTTCGACACCACGCTGGCCAGGTCGACGCGGAACAGGTCCAGCCCGGCGTGGTTGGCCAGCACCGAGGCGGCCATGGTCTTGCCGGTGCCGGAGGCGCCGGCGAACAGCAGCATCAGTCCCGCGCTGCGGCCGGTGCGGCCCTGCATGTTCCAGTCGCGGAACACCTGCTCGCGGCAGGCGATGGCGGCGGCGATTTCATGCAGCAGCTGCAGCGTGGTGGCGGGCAGCACCAGTTGCGGCCAGCGGTGCGGGCGCGTGGCCAGCTCGGCCACCTGTGCCAGCCCCTGCGCGGCGAGCTGGCGCGCGGCGCGGTCGAGGGCCTCGTGGCCGCTGGCGATGGCCGGGTCGGCCGCCCACAATGCCTGCGCGGCGCGCACCGCCTGCCGGATGCGGGTGCCGGACAGCGAGAAGCGGGCGGCGAGCGTGTCGGCCAGGCTCGCGGCCGGCTGTCCCGCATCGGCCAGCCGGGCGTCGCGGATGGCATCGGCCCATTCCCGCGCGCGCTCGGCGCCGGTGGCGGCCGGCAGCGTGAAGGTGGTCAGCGGCAGGCGCGACAGCGCGGGCAGGGGGCGCCAGTTCGGCGGCACCAGCCACAGCACGTCGAGGCCGCCGTCGAGCGTGCGCCGCAGCGCGGCGGCCAGGCGTTCGTCCGCGGCGGCGTCGCGGCTGGTGCCGGCGGCATCATGCAGCACCAGCGCGGCGTGCGCGAGCCGGGCGGCCAGCAGCGGCGATGTGCCGGCCAGCAGGGCGTGCGGCGCCAGGTGCAGCGCGTGGCGGCCGCGGCGGGCCAGCAGGCGGCGCGCCCAGCCGGCCTGGCGTTCGGGGTCGTCGCTGCGGCAGGCGATCAACTCGCTGCAGGCGGTTGGCGCGCCGACGGCGTCGGCTACGGCTTCCAGCCAGGGTTCGTCCGCGTCTGCCGTCTCCTGCGCGGCGGGCGGGATGCCGAGCAGGAATTGCGCGACCGGCGGCGCCAGCGCCAGGCTTTGCCCGAGCGTGCTGCGTTGTTTGTCACTGTCGGCCAGCACCAGGATGCCGGCCGCGGCCAGCGCGCGGACGCGGCCGCGCAGCGCGGCGGCGTCATGCGGGACCACGTCGGCGCCGAGCAGCCGGCACACCATGTCGACGGTGGCGACCTTGCGCGCGATGTCGTTGTTCAGGTAGGCGTAGAGCGTTTCGTAGCGCAGGTCGAGTTCAGGCGCGAGCACCACGAACAGCAACTCCAGATCGTCCGGCGCCAGCGCCAGCCGCTCGCCCAGCAGCGCCAGCGGCGAGCCCGCGTTGAAATGCTCGCGCCACTGCGCGGCCTGGCGCGTCAGCGCGCCGGCGGGATCGGCATCGGGTTGGCCGAGCTGCCCGGCCTGCTGGCGCAGCAGCGCATCGACCTGGCGGTCGGAGATGTAGAGGCCGCGCAGTTCGTCGAGCGACAGTTCGTAGCGTGCGCGCAGGCGCAGGATCTCGCGCTCGACCAGGCAGTCCAGCCACAGCCGTTCGTTGCCGAAGGGATGCGCCTGCGGCCATGGCGCCGGCATCGGTGCTTGCCGGCCACCGGCGATGAGCGGGTCGAGATCGCGGCGCATGCGTTCACTCCGTGCAGTGCAGGCTCAGCTCGCGCCGGCCCGGCCAGGCCACGCGCAGCCGCGCCATGCCGTTCAGGCTCATCAGCACGTGCAGCGGCGGGCGCCGCAGCGAGAGGGTCCAGGCGGTCCCGGTTGCGGCGCCGGCACCGCCGCGGTGGGCCTCGCCGCGTGTATCGAGCACGTTGGCGAACAGGTACGGCAAGGTGCAACAGGCCGCGCCCGGAATGCGGAAGGCGATGCGCCGCAGCGCGGCCTGCGCCAGCGTGGCGAAGATGTCCCGCCAGGCCGGCGGCAGCGCCGCCAGCACCGGGCTGGCACCCAGCAGCGCACGATCCTGGCGCAGCAACCGTGTCAGGCGCAGCCGCATGGCGAACGGCAGCGGCGCGGACTCGGCCAGGCCAGCCGGTGGCGTCGCGGCATGCAGGCGGCAGGCGCTGCCGGGTTCGATCCATACTTCGGTGCGGATCGCGCCGGCTGGCACCCGCAGCCGCGCGACGCCGGTGAAGGCACAGCGGCGCAACGAGGCGGCGAGTGCCAGGGCCGGCGCTTCGGCGTCCGTGGCGGCCAGCCAGTCGTGCAGCGCTGGCAGTGAAAAGGCTGGCGCCACCTGCAGGAAGGTGCGCCAGAACGGGTCGCGCCACACCCGTTCGCCACGATGGCCGGCGGCGATCGCCAGCGCCAGCAGCGCGGCAACGTCGCGCGCGCTGCCGGCCCCGGCCGGCGGCGCGGGCAGTGCGCTGGCCCAGCCGCCGTCGAACAGGTCATGCAGGGCAGGCAGCAGCCACGCGAGGCCGCCGAATGGCGCGTCAAGCGGTTCCGCAGCGGCATCGGGTGTGGACGACGCGCGCTCTTGCTGCACCTGCCTGGCCTGCGCCGCCAGCGATGCCATTGCCGCACGCACAGGCTGCGGCGTGGTGGCGAGCAGCACCAGCCAGTCGGGATCCGTGGCGCAGGCAGGTTTGCCATCGATGACGCCGTGCGCGGCAAGACGCGCCAGCACGGTGGCAGGCATGTCCTCAGGCATCGACAGCAACGCCGCCAGCCAGCACAGCGCGCCGATGCCAGCCGGCTGCGCCGCGCCGCCATGCGCGAGCAGCCACAGTGCCAGCAGCGCGGGCGCGACGCGGCCGGGCGACGCCTGCCGCCATGCGCTGGCGGCAGGCTCCAACGGGCCCACGTCGGTGGCCTCGCTCTCCTGTTCGTGCCAGCGGGACAGGATGCGCACCGCCTCGCGCTCGCCCAGCGCCGCCAGCAGCATGGGCCAGCTTGCCCTGTCCAGCAGCGCCAGCGTGGCGCGTCCCGTGGCGGCGTCTTCCGTCAGCAGGGTGCGGATGGCCGCGCCCGCCGGCAGCATGCGCAGGCCGGCGAAGCGGTGGAAGAGCCAGCTGTCCCAGCCGTCGCCGCGCAGCAGCCGTTCGATAAAGCGCGCATGGTAAGCCGCGCGCGAGGGCATCCTGATGGCGTCGCCGGCTGGATCCGCCAGCGCGCGCGCAAAGGCCAGCGCCAGCTGGCGCGACCAGTGCCGCACGATCTGCCCGGCGGGGCACGCGGTATCGATCTCGCAGGCGATCTCCAGCCGCGGCAGCAGCACCACGGCGTCGTCATCCAGCCCGAGTGCGTCGAGCTGATCCGCCAGCGCCTGCGCCAGCTGCGGCGCCAGCGCGTCGAGCTGGTGGCCGAGCGCGGCCGGCGCGGGGTGCGCGGCAGGCACCGCATATGCGTTGTGCCACTGGCGGATGCGCAGGTGGGCCATGGCTAAGCCTGCGCAGTGACGGCCGCTGCAGGCGGCTGCGCATCGACGGCCAGCAGTTCTTCCAGCACCTGCGCGGCGCCGCCGATGCGCAGCAGCTGCTCGCGCAACGTGGCGGCGCGCGCCTCGGCCTCGGCCAGCAGGCGCTGGCCCGCGCTGTATTCGCCGCGCAGCGTGGCCAGGCGCGCCTGCAGCAGGCTGCGTTCGATGGGCGCGGCGGATGCCGCGGGCGCATTGGCGGTGGCGTGGTCCATGGCGGCTCCTTTCAGGTGCGGGGCCCGTAGGCGACGAAGTGGAAGGCGTTGTCGACGAAGCTGCCTTCCGACGGCGGCGTGACGTCGCGGGCGATCAGCGTGAAGCCGCCGGGGCCGACGTTGCGCACGGTGCAGACCTGGTCGTCGTTGGCCGAGTCGACCAGGCTGGCGACGATGACCGGCGTCGCGGTGAAGGCCGGCGCGAAGCTCACGGTGTACTGGCCTGTGCCGGTGCGCGTCACGCTCCACCCTGTGCCGGCGGAGCCGCCACCCGCGCTGGCCTGCCCGGCCACGATGCGCATCTCGGCCAGGCCGCCCACCGCGAAGTAGTCGCCGTTGTCGCCGAGCCGGATCGCGCCGCGCACTTCCAGCGTGCTGGCGGGCGCAGCGGTGCCCAGGCCCATGCGCCCGGCCGGGGTCACGGTCAGCTTGTCGCCGTTGCTCCACAGCCGCGCATTGCCGCCGCTGGCGTACCAGACCCAGCGCTCGCCGTTGCCGGGGTTGCCGATAAAGGCGCCGGTCTCGCGGTTCTCGAACGAAAACCCGGCGCCGCCGCCGCCGCTGTGGATCTCGCTGCCGAGCACGTGCAGCGTGCGCGACGGCGTCAGCGTGCCGATGCCGACGCTGCCGCCGAACAATGCCAGGTCGGACGAGTTGCCACGGGCCTGGCCGATCCAGCTGGAGAATTGCGCGGCCGCCTCGTTACCGTTGCCGACCTGCTGGAACTGCACCCGGGGCGGATCGTCGAAGTCGCTCAGCACCAGCAGCGGCGCCAGTTGCGGGCCGTACTGGAACCAGGCCTGGCCGGCATCGGGGGCGGTGCTGCTGCCCATCTGCAGCCACTTGCCGTTGCCCACCGCATTGCCCTGCGGCGACGGCACGCCCTGGATGTCGAGCCGTGCGCCCGGCGTCAGCGTGCCGATGCCGACGTTGCCGCTGGCCGCCTCGATAAACAGGTTGCTCAGCGTCGGATCCGACTGGGTCACGTTCAGGCCGTTCTTTGCCGGGCCCATGTTGATCTGCCACGCCAGCGCGCCGCCGGTGCCTTCCAGCCCGACCAGGCCGCCATTGGCCGCGAGCGCGCGTATTGTCAGCGGCAAGGCCAGCGCCTTGTCGGTGCTGCCGATGCCGACACGGCCGTCGTGCTGGATCGCCACGCCGGCGGTATAGCTGAATCCGATCGCGCAGGGATCGGTGCCGGTCGGGGTGGCGGCGCCGAGGGTGAGCCGGGTCGGGCCGGCGCTGCCTTGCGGCTGGCCCAGCAGCACCCGCAGGTCGACCCCGTCGACGGCACTGGGCGCGGCGCGCTGGAGCGCGGTGACGGTGCCCTGTGCCAGGTAGTCGGTGCCGCCGGCATCGACCCACTCGGCGCGCGTGCCGTAGTAGCGCAGGTGGCCGCGCGCGCGTGTGTCGGCGTCGAGCCAGACCGGTTCGCGGAAGTGCGGCGTGTCGGGGTCGCTGGCGCAGAACACCAGGTCGGCGGCGGCGGGCTGGTCGGCCTCGCACAGTTGCTCGACCGGCGTGGCGCCCGCGCGCGGGATCCAGCGCCCGCGCAGCCGCAGCAGGCCGCCGGTGCCGTGCAGCGCCTCGCCGATCCAGCCGGAATGCCGGCGGAACAGGCGCGACTGGGTGGCGCTGGCGGGCGTCGGTTTCTGTAGCGTGCCGCCTTGCCACAGCACGCGCCCGACCGGGATCAGCCACAGGCTGGGATCGTCGTCGCCGGGAAAGCGCTGCGCCGGCACCGAACCATCCGGCGCGATCGGCTGCAGCGGCAGCAGCGCGCCCGGCGCCTCGCGCGCGTCGCCGTAGCTGTCGTCGCCCAGCGCCACGCCGCCCTGGCGGGTCTCGATGGTCTTGCGCTCGCCGACCTCGACCAGGAAGGACTCCGCCACGCGGGCATAGGCATCGGTGGCGCCGCACACCTCGAAGCCGGGGCGCACGCCCTGGCCGGCGGCCTCGTCATAGCGGATCCATACGTTGACCAGCCCGGCCGGCTGACCCGCGAACAGGCCGGCGTCGAGCGGGAAGGGCTCGGCCACCACGATGGCGCGGCCATAGCCGTCGGTGGCCAGCCCCGGCGTCAGGTAAGCCTCGACCGCGCCCTGCGGCGAATCCTGGTAGACCAGCTCGATGCCGGAGGCGATGCCCCAGCTGTGGCTGCCCAGGTGGTGGCGCGCCAGCTGTGTGCTGAAGTAGCGCAGCAGCGCCTGCAGGTCCTCGGCGCCGAGATACTGGCCCTCGAAGAAGCGCGGACGCTCGGCAAATTCGGTGGTCATGGCGCACTCCTCCTAGCCGGGTTTGCGGCCGCCGCGCTTGGTGGCAGGCGCGGGCTTGGGCGCAGGTCTGGCCGCTGCCTTGAGCCGTTCGATCTCGGCGGCCTGCGCCTTGACGCTGTCGCGCAACGCGTCCATGTCGGCGCGCAGGATGGCCATGGCATCGGGGGCGGCCGTCTCCGGCGCTGCCCCGGCAAAGGCCGTGGCGCGCAGCGACAGGCCCAGCGCGGCGTCGAGCAGCGGTGCGATCGCGGCCGCGACGCTCGGACGCATCAGTTGGTTGGCGATCACGAACTGGGGCAGGTTGGCCGTCTCCGCGGGGGACAGCCGGTCCCGGCCATTGCCGGGGCTGCCGGGCCCCATCATGCTCTCGGCCAGCGTGCTGAACTCCAGCGTCTTGCCGGTGCGCGCCAGCGCGGCGCGCAGCAGCCCGGTGGCGCCGGCGATGCGTTCGGGTTCGGCCACGGCCGGGTTCAGCAGGTCGTTGGCGCGCTGGTAGGCCGCATCGGCCAGCTTGATGTCGGCGTTGCCGCTGCCGCTGCCGCTGCCGTTGCCGTTGCCGTTGCCATTGCCGTTGCCATTCCCGGCCGCGTTGTCAGGCGCCATGTTCGGGGCTACATCGGGCGCCACCTCCGCGCGCATCGCGAAGAGCCCGGGCTGCGCGCCCGCCGCGCTGTCCTGCAGGCGGTTGTCGGGCAGGATGCCGCCGATATCGAAGCAGCACAGGTTCTCCAGCAACTGCCGCAACTGCTTCCCGAATGGCAGGATGCCGAGCCAGTACTGCAGCGACGGGAAGGTGGTGGCGAACTTGCGGTGCACGGTCCAGTTGCACACGCGCAGCACGCGGCAGGACTGGGCGCCGCAGCCGCCGGCGACATGCAGCGACGCCAGCGGCACGCGCACCTCGCGCGTCGGCGCCGGGCACGGCGGCAGCAGCGCCGAGCAGAAGCAGGCGAGCATGGCGTCCAGCCACACGATCATCAGCAGCACCACCGCCAGGTAGATGGCGCCCGCATTGGCGAGCGTGCCTGCGGCGGGGTAGGAGATGGCATTGAACTGTGCCATCAGGTCGCAGTTGTAGCTGCCGTGGCTGCCGAAATAGCGCCGCAGCTGCATGCGCGCCGCGCCGAGCCACTGGTACCACGCCAGCGCTTCGGCGGCGGTGGCGGGGACCTTGAGCGCGCCGGGCAGCTTGGGCATCTGCGTGACCAGCAGCTCGACGCAGCAGCGGAAGCGCTGCATCAGTTCGGAGTCCGGGTTGAAGGCCTGGTTGTTGCCAGCCGCGCCCCCGACGGTACTGTCGCTGGTCCCGACCGGGTCCGGGGCCTTGTCGGGCGGCTTGCGGTAGACCTCGAAGGCAAAGCCCTCGCAGATCACGGTGGGCTCGCACTGCACCGGCGCGCCGCGCGGCCTGGCCAGCGTGGCGCCGTTGCAGCCGCACTTCATGCCGCCGCAGGCACCGCCACAGCCGCACTTGCCGCCATTGCCGCCGCAGGCACAGCTGTTGGCGGTGCAGTCCGGCGCCGGGCGCAGCGGCTTGACCCCGCGCGCTGGCGCCTCGGCGTAGCGGATCGCCAGGATCCACTCCTCCTCGCCGGCATCGCACTGCTGCGGCGGCGGATGCTTCATCGGCTCGCACTGCTGCCAGCGGTGCTCCGCGTCCTTGCAGCGGCGGATCAGCTCGCACACATCGACGCTGACCGCCTCGCACACCACGATGTCGTCGCCGCAGGGGCTGAGCGCATAGCCGCAGCCGACCGCGACGCCGTCGCCGCACGGGTTGCAGGTGACTTCCAGCCCGTTGACCACGCCCCAGCCGTGCAGCTGCCGGTTGTGCAGCCGGTGCTTGCCGCGGATATAGCCGTCGAGCCGGTTGAGGTCGTCGGCGGTCAGCACCTGGCCGGCGAAGAAGCGCGGCCGGCACAGGCATTCCAGCATGCCGCAAGTGCCGCAGACGCAGGGTTCGGGCGGGCAGGCGGTGGGGCTCTGCCCCTGCCGTTTGCGATAGAGGTCGTTCACGGTGTTCATGGCCTGGTGCTCCCTATCGTTGCTCTATGGTGAACCAGCTTTCGAAGGTGCCGCCCTCGATGCCGTCGCCGCTGACGCGCTCGTCCTGAGGCTGCAGCCACTCCGGCACTGCGCCGGGCTGCGGCGGATTGGGCGGCGACGGCGGGACCAGCTTGGGGATGTGGTCGGCGTCGAGCGCGCGCAGCTGCTTGGTGTCATGGTGCAGCCCGCGGATAAAGTCTCCGTTGACCAGCAGCCGCAGCTTGACCGGCTTGCCCTGCATGGCCCCAAACAGCTTTGGCAGGACCTGCTGGCCGATGCGCACCGCGGTGGCCATGCCGTTGGCGTCGACGCCGGGGTCGAACTGGGTCTGCGCATCGCAGTCGCGTTCCAGCCGGCCGGGTTTCAGGTCTTCGCGCGACAGTGGCAGGTCGCACCAGCATTGCAGTGGCAGTTCGACCAGGCGGCCCTCGTGCTGCACCTGCAGGTGAATCGAGTCGGCATGCAGGTCCCCGGCCATCACCGGCGTGTCGAACGCCACCACCAGTCCCCTGGCGATGGCGTCGAAGGGGATTCGCTCGGCATGCTTCCAGTTGATGTCGCAGATGTGGGGCAGGGCCCAGTCCAGGCCGTCGCCGGGCTTGCCTGGCTCGCCCTGATCGCCGGGGTCGCCCTTGTCGCCCTTATCCCCCTTATCCCCCTTATCCCCCTTATCGCCTTTCTCACCCTGTTGTCCGGGCAGGCCAGGGTCGCCCTGCTCGCCCTTGGCGCTGGTGCCGCCGCAGCAGTGCTCCAGCATGCAGCGCACCGCCAGCGCCAGGTCGGCCACGCTGGGCACGTCCGCGCGCCACGTCAGCATGTCGAGGCGGGCGATATTGGCCGCCGTGTCGGCGAGCGGGTCGCTGGGCGGCACGGTCGGGTCTTCGAGCTTGCGCGACGGGCGGTATCGGGCGATCGTGGCCAGCGTCACGCAGTCCGGCGCGGGGCAGGCCGGGCAGGGATGCGGATCCAGGAAGTCCTCGCAATGGGTAGCTTCGATGGCGGCGATCGCGGCGCCGTCGTCATACACTGCCCACAGCCGCTCGCCGGCGAGCGCCAGCGCGTCGCCGCCCGGGCCGATTTCCAGTGCGTTGGACAGCAGCGCCGGCTGGCCCTGCTGCATGCGGCGCAGGTCTACCGCGACGATGCGGCTGTTGCCGGTGGCGGGCTGCATCAGCACATAGCCGAAGCGGCCGGCCGCTTCGGCGACCAGCGCCACGGGAGGCGCGGGCAGCGGATCCTGGTGCAGCAGCGTGCCGTCCGGCTTGGACAATGCGATGCGCTGGCCGGCCTGGTCGGTCCAGGCGAGCAGGTCGAGGGCATCGGTCTTGACCGTTGCCAGCGCACTGACGCTGGTGCCGGACAGGCCAAGCGCGGCCGGCGTCAGTGCTGCCGCGGCCAGGTCGACCGATTGCATCGCGCCATTGGCCTGCGCCAGGTACAGCGTCTTGCCGTCGCTGCCAAGCGCCCAGGCGGTGGCGGCAAAGCCGCTCAGCGTGGCGTCGAGCACGGCCGTCAGCGTGCCCGGCGCGAGATCGACCGTGAATAGCAGGCTGTCGCCGCCGCCGACCACGAGCGCGGCCACGCGGTTGGGACCGATCGCCGTTACCCAGGCCTGCGTGGCACCAGCCGTGCCCGGCAGGTCGAGCGTTGCGTCTTCGGCACCGGCGAAATCGCCGGCGGATGTGGTATCCAGCAGCGCCAGCCGTGCCGGGTCCGCCGCGGTGGCGCCGGCGACCAGCGCCACCAGGAGCGTGCCGTCGCCGCTCACGGCGATGCCGGACACGGCGGTGGTGAAATTGTGGGTGGCGATATACGCCTGGTTCGACAGCCACAACTGCTGCACCGTGCCACCGCCGCCCGACAAGTCCGCCGCAAGATAGGCGCGCTGGCTCGCCTCATGCAGCGCCACCGCGCGCGCGCCGGCCAGCGTGACGCTGGCCTGCCACGTCAGCGTGGGCGGCTGCGGCTGCGCGGGCGGTACCGCCGGCAGCTCCGGGTCAACCAGCACGTCAAACTCGTAGCTTTCCAGGATGCGATTCGGCGCGCAGCGGGAGTCGTCGCAGCCGCATTCGTCGTACAGCACAGGCACTTCCTCGGTGGGGCATTCGCGGTAGCGGATGCATAGCAGCAACAGGTGGTCCGCGTTGTCGGGCTGCTCGATCAGCGCACGGACCGCCGGGAAGCAGGTGATGTCCAGCGTTTCCTCGTCGATCACCAGGATCTCGTTGCCGCAGCAGTCGAGCGCCGCGCCGGGCCTGACCACCACGTAGCGGTCGCGGCAGGCAGGGTTCGGGTGTGCTGCCACTTCCAGTCCGCAGATCACGCCGGTGCCGTGCAGCCGTGCATGGTGGCGGCGGAATTTCTCCACCACGTAGGCCTGTTCCACGTCGAAGTCCGGCACGTCCATCAGCTTGCCGAAGAAGTAGTGGTTGCGCAGCGGGGTCTGCACCTCGCAGCCGGGGCAGGGTGCGTCGCAGCAGCCAGTCGGGGTATGCATTGCGTTGCCCATAATTCAGACCTCTCGTCGTTTGGCCGCTGTCGTTGATCCGCTCTGGTGGCCAGCTACAGCCATTACTGCATGGTGGTGTCCATCCCCACGCGCCGCGTGCCCACACGCAAGGCGCGCGCGCCGCCGTCGCGGTCGGCGCCGCCCAGCACGGTGCCGCGTCCCAGCCGCATCGCATCCAGCGCGGCCGGCGCGGCGCGGTAGCCGATCACGGCATCCAGCCCCAGCATGGCCTGCACGCCGATGCGGAAGCGCGGCTCCACCGGCACCAGCGTGGCTTGCACGTGGGCCGGCACCTCGGCCTTGAGCAGTTGTGCCAGCGCGCGTGCCAGCGCCGGATCGCGCACGCACGCCGCGGGCACAAACACCGACAGCTTGTGCGCATAGACATGGAAGGGATCGCGCCACGGGTCCTGCGCGGTCTTGAGCTGGGTGACGCCGAGACGCGCGCTTTCGTCCGGGCTGGCGGCGCCGTGCCGGCCGGCATGGACGGCACCGACGCACGGCTCGCAGTCATCGCCGCCTTCGCTGCCGGCACGGCCCGGCAGCGGGCAGCCTGGCATCGCCGCCGGCGGCGCGCCCGCGCCCAGCCGGCTGCGGTTGACGATGCGCTCGCCCCACAGGCGCGCGTTGTCGGACAGCCGGCCGAATCCCAGGAACAGCCAGCGCCGCAGGATGTAGTGCTCCAGCAGCAGCCGCGGTGGGCGCCAGCGGAAGCGTTCGGGAATGTCGCTGGCGCACGGTACGCAGGGCGCCGCGCCGGCGCTGTATCCGCACCAGCGCTGCAGGCCGAGAAAGAGGTAGAGCGTGTGCGTCAGCCCGCGCGGCGTGCCGCGCCAGGCAAATGCCCGCGCCGCATGCTTGATGAACGCGCGCTGCCGGGCCAGCGGCAGCGCCGACAGGCCGCTGCCCAGGCCGAGCCAGCCGGCCAGGAAGCCGAGGAAATCCTGGCGCCCGCCGGCAGGCGCCGAATTCGGGTCGAACAAGCGCGCCTGTGTGTCGATCTGCCGTTCGATGTCGCGGAACTGGCGGTCGAACAGCGCCAGCCAGCGGTCCGTGAATTCGGCGCTGACCGGCTCGGCGCCGAAGATCGCCGGCAGATAGCGGCGCCAGCTGATGCGCGGGAAATCGATCGCCACGCAGGCCAGCGACGGCGTCGCCGCGCCGTTGCCGTCCAGCCGCAAACGCAGCCACAGGAAGCGGCCGGGGCGGGCCCGCAGCATGTAGTCGATGCCGTCGAAGGCGGTGGCGCCTTCAGGCTCGGGATGCAGCGCCAGCGCGGGCTGCCAGTCGCCGCTCTCGAACAGGTCTGACGCTTGCAGCGCGGTTTCGGCGGTGAGCACGTCGATGGCAAGCCGGGTATGCGCGGGCAGCGTGGCGCCAAGGACGATGCGGTCCCACATGCACTCCGAGATGCCGCTGTCGAGCGCCTGCGAGTGCCACGTGCCGGTGGAGGGCCAGGCATCGGGTGGGTCGTCGGGCGGCGCGTCCAGCAGCGTGCCGGACGGGTCGAACACGCACGGCGCGGCGCATGGCGGGCTGCATAGCGCGGACAGGTCGACCGAGCCGTCGGCATGCACCGTCAGCGGCAGCGGCGCGAAGGCGCCGGCGAGGTCGGCCGGGCGCAGCGGCGGATCGAGACGCCTGCGCGTGGCGGGATCGTAGAACACCACCGCCTCGGCGCCATCCGTGGCGACCAGCAGGCTGCCGTCGCAGGCGGCGGCCAGCGCGGCGACGGCGCCGAAGCCGTCATGGCGCTCCAGTACGCAGCCGGACGCGGCAAAGCGCAGCAGCAGGCCGTGCATGCGGTCGCCGACCCAGATATCGCCGTTGGGCGCCACCGCCAGCGCCGCGGGCTGCCAGTCGTCGAGCCGGCTGCCGGCATCGCACGGTGGCGTGGCCAGCGGTGCGCGCCACACGCCGCGTGCCGCGCCGGTGGCTGCGTTGAGCACGACCACGCGGCGCGTGGCAGGATCGGCCAGGTAGAGACGCCCGCAGCTCGCGGCCAGAGTGGCCGGGCCCGAGGGCAGCCGAGGATCCTGCGGGCGCAGGCAGAAGGCGTCGGTGAACACGCAGGCGCATGGGTCGAAGCGCAGCAGGCGCCGGCCCGTGGCATCGAACAGCAACAGCGCCTGCTGGCAAGGCCCGAGCGTGGCCAGCGCCATATGCCGTGGCAGCACCAGCCCGCCAAAGCTGCCGCTGGCTTCCGGCAGCGTGCGGCCGGAACCCGGCAGCGGCAGCAGCGTCAGCGCGCCGCATTGACCCAGCGGGCCGATGGTGGCGGCCGGCACGGCCGGCGGCTTGCCGGGCAGCGCCTGCCAGCCGAGTTGTCCGTTGAGCACCAGCGTCAGGGGATCGTGCGGCGGGCGCGGTACCGGTGGCAGGTAGGGCGCGTGCGAGGCTGGCCCCGCCGGTGCCGTGGCGGCGGGCAAGGTGCAGGGCTGGGTCATGCATCCACCTCGCTGGTCTCGTAGCGGACGCTGAACGCCAGGGAGTCGTCGGCCAGCCGCAACAGCGCGCCGCCGCCGACCGGGACATTGGTGCAGGCCGGGTAGTCGGTGTCGTCGAGCCGGAACAGCAGGTCGTCCACGCTGACCACGCCGGCCAGCAGCAGCCGCTGCACCACGCGCGAGTAGTTGATGTCGCCGCCGAACGGCCAGCCGCTGCCGTCGGCATCCGGCTTGCTGTCTTCGCCGCCGACCAGCGGATGGAAGTAGCGCCGCAGCGCCAGCAGCGCGGCCTGCTTGACCGCGGCCAGGTCGGCAGCGCCGGCCACGGTGAGCGTGGCGGAGAGCCGGAGCAGCCGGTAGGCCGGTGCCAGCACATAGAGTTCGGTGGTGGCCAGGCGGCGCTGGTCCAGCTGCGCGCAGACCTCGCGCAGCAGGCCTTCGGTGGGCTGCGGCGCGGGGTCGTCCAGCGGCTGCTGCGGGTTGCTGGCCTCGGGCACGACCACCACGCTGACCACGCCGGGCACTTCCACATTGGGGAAGGCCGGATGGAACAGCGGCAGCGCCCGCGCGCGCGCTACGCCGCCGACCTGCCGCGCATGCAGCTCGAAGTCGTCGCGGGTGACGGCGCGCTCGTGGCTCTTCAGCGTGGCCGCGGCACGTTCGCGCGCGGCCTCCAGCGTCTCTTCATCGGCACCGCCGAAGGCCGGGAACAGGTTGCCCACGCCCTCGGTGTCGATGCCCGGCAGGCTGCCGCGCAGCGTGGCGATCAACCCGGCACCGACATTGCCGTGCGCGCCGCCGCCCACGCGGTAGCGCCGCGCGACGATATTGGCGGGGCGGTTCGGGTTGGCCACCGGGATGCGGCCGCCGATGCCGTGGAAGCGGATCTCGCCGGTGGTGCGGTTGAGCACGTAGTGCGCGTCGTCCGGCCCGGATGCCAGGAAGTCCGCCACCTCCTGCCACGGCTGCAAGCCGTCGCCTTCATCGACTTCAAGCGCCAGGCTGCCGGCCAGCACCGGGTGCTGGGCGAGCTGGAACACCTGGTCGGGCATGCCGGTGCTGCGCCCGGCGATCTCGGCATCGACCGATTGCGCGGCGATCGCCGGGACCGTGTTGGTGCGCACCGCCAGCAGCCGCGGCGGGCGCTGGTAGGCGCCGCCGGCCAGCCGCGCGCGCAGCCAGTAGCGCGGCGCGGCCACCTTGCCCAGCACCGCGCGCTGCGGGCCGTTGCGGGGCGCGGCGCCGAGCAGCACATGGCCGCTGCGGGTGAAGGCGGCGGTGTCGTCGCGCAGCGTGTCGAGCGGGTACCAGTCCTTGCCGTTCCAGTATTCCCACGCGAGCGTCGCCGGCGGCGCGGTGGCCAGCGGGCTGTCGACATAGAAGGGCGCGCGCGCATCGCGCCGGGCGATCCACACCGCCAGGTCGATCGGCACGCTGGGGAAGTCCAGCGGGGAGTCGAATCCCAGCATCAGCGCATTGCCTGTCCGTACCGCCGGCCCGAAGGCGAGGAAGCCGGCCTGGACCTCCGCGTTGGCGGCACTGACGTCGGTGGTCTGCAGGCCGAGGTCGACCTGCACCGCATCGAGCCGGGCGCTGAGCGCGACCAGTGCCTTCTCGGTCTCGAACACCACGGGCCGGTCTTCGCCCGGCACCTCGGCAGCGACCTGCGTGTGCAGCGGCACGATCAGCGTCGGCTCGGCGTAGGTCGCCTGCACCGGGAAGCTCAGCTCGGCGCGCGCCGGCCGCGCCGGCAGCAGCTCGATGCCGAGCAGCTCCAGGAACTTCAGGTAGTTCAGCTTGGGCACGCGTCCCAGCCGCGCCAGCAGCAGGTCGCTCATCCAGGCCATCAGCTGCACCACCGCCATGCCGGGCTCGTTGTCGTTGACGTCGTCCCACTCCGACGTGTAGCGCGGGATGCGCGCCCGCGCCTCGGCCACCAGGTCGGCGTAGCGCCTGTCGTCGATCACCGGGTATTCGTTCCTGAGCGGCATGATCCTGGCCCTAGACGTAGGATTCGTTGATGTAGAACGGGTACACCAGGTTGGCCAGCGCGTTGTTGGCGCGGATGCGGTAGTCGACGCGGATCAGCAGCAGGCTGGGCTGCGCGGGGTCGAAGTCGGCCGTCACGGCCAGCACGTCGATGCGCGCCTCCCACAGCGCCAGCGCCTCGCGCACCGCGTCGACCGCCTCGGTGCGCGTGGTGGGGTCGTTGGGCGCGAACAGCAGGTCGTGGATGGCGCAGCCGAACGCCGGCATCATCAGGCGCTCGCCCAGCCGCGTGCCCAGGATCAGGTAGATCGATTCTTCGATGCGCTGCCCGGCGCGCGCCAGCGCCAGCTTGCCGCGCGGCGTGACCGAGAGCGGGAAGGCAAAGCCGGTGCCGAGGAAGTCCTGTGCCATCTCAGCCTCCCAGCGCGTCGGCGACGAGCTGCAGCGCCTTGGTCAGCTCGTCGAGCGTGGTGACCACGTTCTGCAGGCTCTCGATGTCCTCGGCCGCGCCGATGGTCGGCGTCTTGATAGGATCGACCCCGGCGATGCCCATGAAGGGCTCGGCCAGCGACAGCAGCACCAGCACCGGGTCGATTGCCGACATCATGTGCTGGGCCGAGACATTGGCGTTGGCCTGCGCGCATTCCAGCGCGGCCATCAGCTCGCTGTTGCCCTCGGCCTGCGCCGACGAGATCTGCAGCGCCAGACCGCCCATCAGCGCCAGGACGCTCTTGAGCTGGCCGATGATGCACCTGAGCAGCTTGATGATGAGCAGCAGCACGTCGCGCACGAACGGGATCATCACCACGGGCGTTGGCACCGCCAGGCAGGGCAGCACCGCCTCGGCCGCCTGCAGGAACTCCGGCACCACCTTGATCAGCGTGGGCGGGTCGGGCGGGCCCAGCGCCTTGACCACGTCGATCAGCGGCTTGATCAGCTTGAGCACCTTGACCAGGCATTCGATGCTCGCCATCACCGGCGCCAGTTGCAGCACCAGCGAGAAGTTGAGCGAGCAGTCGTCCGGAATGCCCTTGGTGATATCGACGATTCCCTTGAGCGTGCCGCCGGTGGGCAGCTGGATCTGCGCGCTGCCGGGCTTGGGCAGCGGGATGCAGACCGGCTTCTGCAGCGCCTTCTGCAGGGATTCGGGCAGCGGTACCTCGATCGGGACGTCCATGCTTGCCTCGCGGTGTGGTCTGCGTCGGTAGGGCCAGCCTGCAGGGCCAGCCTTCAGATCGGCCCGCCGGCGGGCCGCACCAGCCGGTCGTTGATGGTGATGCTGCCGACCGCGTTGATCGCCAGCGCGCCGCGCGTGTTGATGCTGATATGCGTGTTGGTCATCACCACGGTATTGCCGTGCGCGTCCTCGATGATCAGCGCGCCCTTGTTGCCGGCCACCGGCGTGGAGTCGACCATGCGCAGCGCATGCCCGTTGCGCGAGCGGATCATGCGCTGGCGCTCGTCGGAGGACGGCGGCCGCTGCCGCGGGTTCCACAGGAAGCCGATCACATAGGGGTGGTCCCACATGCCCTGGTCGAAGGCGAGGATCACCTCGTCCTCAACCTCAGGCATGAAGAACGCGCCACGCTCGCTGCCGGCCATTGGCGCGGCCACCGGCACCCAGCGCTGCTCCGGTCCGGACAGCCAGGGGTAGTTGACCTGGATGCGGCCCAGGCGCTCCGGGTCGCGCACCGCGATCACCTTGCCGATGACGATGCCTGCACTGCGTTCGCTGCGGTTCATGGGGTGCCTCCTCCGGGGGCGAGTTGCAAGCCGGTGTCCGGGTCTTCCCGGCGCGCGGTGAAGCGGGTGACATAGCCGCTGGCGTTGATCGTGTGCGTGGTCTCGGTGACGAAGAATTCGCCCGAGAGCCGCGCGCCGATGCCCTGGATGCTGACGTGCGAGCCGGCGCGCAGCCGCGGCAGGCCGACCACGCTGGCCTGCACCTTCACCAGTTCCTGCGCGTGGCCGGTGAGGATGTCGAGCGCGAGCCGCCGGGCCTCGTTGCGGGTCGATACCGGGCGCGTGACCACGCGTTCCTCGCGCGGGTCGCACTGCCTGACGATCTCCAGCAGGCGCGGGTTGCGCCGCAGGAAGCGCGGGTCTTCCAGGTCGGCGGTTTCCTCGATGGCGCGCTGGCCGGCGCGGTCCCAGCCGCGCACAGTCACCTTCTTGACCTGGTTGGCGGTGGTCAGGGTGGCCTTCAGGTCCACCAGGCCGGCACCCCAGTCGAGCCGGTAGGGCCTGGGCCCGCCCTTGGTGGACGGGCCAAAGTAGAGCCTGTCGCTGCCGTCGGCAGGGTCCTGCTCGATCGTTACCACGTAGCCGCGCAGCCGCGCGCGCCGCCACAGGAAATCGATGTCGTATTCATTCTTCTGGCCGACGAAGACCAGCGGCGGTTCGTTGTCGGGGTCGGTGCGGATCGGCATCGGGATGCGGCGCGCGTCCTGGCCGCTGTTGCGCCAGTCGGGGTCCGTCAGGCCGTCGAAGCTGCGGGCGATGGCGCTGTCGGTGGTGTCGTGCCAGTTGCCGTCATAGCGCTTGCGCCGCAGCCGGTGCAGCCGGTTCAGGCCGCGCACCGCCAGCGTGTGCGGGCCGCCGGTGGAGAAGGTCGGCTCCATGGTGGTAAAGTTGCCGGTCAGCATCTCCACCAGTTCGCTGGCGTAGCCCATCCTGATGCGGACCACCTTGGAGCAGGGCTCGAACAGCGTCTCCAGCTCATGCAGCGTGGCATCGGCCGCGCTCTTGCTGTCTTCCGAGCCGATGTACTTGTAGCGGCGCCGCGCCGGATCCCAGTTGCCGACGGTCAGCTCGAAGCCGTCGATCTGGTCGATGTTGTCGCGGTAGGTGATGTCGACGATGTCGCGCAGCACGCTGTTCTCCGGCCGCACGCCGTCGATGGTCAGCTCGAAGCGCGGCACGCGCAGGCCACCCATTTCGCTGCGGGCGGATTCGCCGGCAAGGGTCAGGTATTCGCTCGCGCCCATGGCATCGCCCCTAGCGGATCGACGGCACCGTCAGCCGCAATCCCGCCGCCAGCCGGCGCGGATCCTCGATGCCGTTCTCGTCGGCAATGGCGCGCCACTCGCCGGCGCGCTCGTAGTAGTCGCCCGCGACCGCGCTGAGGGTGTCGCCACGGCGCAGCACGTGGGCGTGGCTGCGGTCGGGCGAGCTCGGGTTCTGCCTGCCGAGCTGCTGCTCGATCGGGCGCCACTCGCGCAACACCAGGTTGACCGTGGCGCGCAGCGGGATGCCTTCGGGGCTGAACAACGTGAAGCGGCTGCGCACGCTCTCGGCCACGCCGGTGAAGCTGGTGCGCCGCTGGCTGCCGCCCCAGGCCTTGCCGACTTCGTTGCCGGGAAACTGGTCGTTCCAGATGAAGGTGACCACCGGCGGCGCATGCAGCGCGGGGATCATCTTGACCAGCTGGTAGTACTTGTCGGCTTCTTTCGTCACCGACTGCGCGCCGATGCCCATGCCCTTGTCGGTGCTGTCGCAGAACAGCTCCAGCGTCAGCTTCTCGGCATTGCCGCGCACGAACTGCTGCAATGGCGCATCCAGCCCGGGAATGCCGATCTCCGCCATCTGCACCTGCTTGTCGAACTGCAGCTCGGTGGGGTTGAACTGCACCGGGTAGCTGATGGTGTCGGAAGGCTTGGGCCCCACCCGCACCTTGAACTTGCCCTTGGCCGGTATCGTCATGGCGTTGCTCCGTCAGGTCCGCCGGAACCGGTCTCGCCTTCCATCCAGTCGAGGTATCCATTGCCGGTCGAAGTCTCGCTGGACACCTGGCGCTGATGCGCCAGCATCTGCTGTACCGCGGGCAGGATCGCCGCGACGATGCTGCGCACGGTCTGCTCGGACAACCCGCCGGCACCGTCGACGATGCGCACGCGGCTGACCACGCTTTCGATGATGACGTCGCTCAAAACAGGCTCCCGATGGCTCCGGCGGCCTCGCCGATGGCGCCGGCCAGCGCGGCCGCGCCGCCCAGCTGGTAGAGGCCTTCGTGGGTGATGGTGACGGCTTCGACCGCCACCGCGCTCTGCTGGGCATTGAGTTGCGGCCCGCTGTACCTGGTCGGCAGGCCGCGGCGGAAGCCCCATACCGTGTGCGGCTTGTGGCGCGCGTCGCACAGCGTGATCAGGCCGTCCTTGCGCTTGCCGGCGCCCGCCGTGAAGGCGTAGAACCAGTCGAACAGCTCGGTGCTCCTGGTCACGCCGTGGCGCAGCACGATCTCGGTGTTGCGGATGCGCTTTGGGAACTTGAGCACGGTGCCGTTGAGACCGCCCTCCATGTAGTCGTCGGTTTCCATCGTCATCTCCAGTCCGCTGCATTCGCTGAAGCCGGCCACCGGCGCGGGCATCAGCGGCGACAGGGCGATCCGTGTCACCGCCGAACCGGTGGAAGCGGTCGAGTCATACAGCGTGACCAGGAAGTTGAAGCCGAGCAGCGGGTCGCGGCGGGTGGCGAGGCTCATGCGAACTCCTTGCGTTCGAACAGCGAAAACACCGGCAGGTTGTCCTGCCTGCCCACGCGCAGCACGATGAACTCGGCCGGCGCCACCGGCGCGATGCCGACCAGCGCGATCAGCTGGCCGTGCTCGCGCGCGTCGGCGTTGGTGGTGTCTTCGGTGGGGTCCTCCTGGCAGCGCACGAAGAACGATTCCGCCGCGGTGGCGCCGGCAAAGGCGCCGCGCTGCCAGAACAGCGTCAGGATGGCGATCAGCGTGGTGGCCACGGCGGCGCGCGTGGGCGCGTCGTTGGGCTCGAACACGGCCCAGCGCAGCGCGATGTCGCAGGCCCGCCTGAGCGCGATCAGCATGCGCACGGTGCTGACGTAGCGCCATTCCGGTTCGTCGCTGACGGTGCGCGCGCCCAGCAGCATCGGCGCGCGGCCGAATTCGGCGCGCAGCACGTTGACGCCGGCATCGTTGAGTTCGCCATGCTGGGCATCGTTGACCGCGCTGCGCACGTCGACCACGCGCTGCACCGGCACATTGGCCGGCGCGCGCGTCACGCCGAGCGCCAGGTCGGTACTGGCGATGGCACCGGCAACGTGGCCGCAGGCAGGCACGATCCTGACGCCGGCGACGCTGCCGGCAACGGGTGGCGCGGCGCCGTCGTTCTCGGCCACCGCCAGCCAAGGCGCGTACAGCGCGGCGGCGCGGGCGGGCTGCTGCTCGACCAGCATGCGGCGCCATTCGGCCAGCGCGCGGATGCCGCGGGCGCGGCTGGTGGCGCGCTCGAACGGCGCGGACAGCACGGCAAAGCGGTCGCCACGCGCATCGCAGTCGGCGATCAGCGCGGTCTGCACGCGCAGGATGTCGGGCTCGGCAAAGACCGGCGGCAGCTCGGCGACGGCGCGCGGCTGGTGCACGCGGCGCGGCGGCGCGGGCGGCGGGCAGGCGAGGCAGGGATTGGCGGCATCAGGCGGCAGCGGCTCGTAGTCGGGGTCCGGCTGCGGCCGGATCAGGATGTCGGGCGCGGCCACCAGCGAGATTTCGTCGATCTCCGCCAGCGCCTGCAGGCCGCGCGCCTTGCGTAGTCGGGCGAAGTCGCTGTCGCGCGGGGAGTACGGCTCTCCGAGGAAGTCGCTGGCGGTCAGCGCGGCCAGGCCGTCGGCGCCGGACGCAAGCGGCAGCCGCTCGCCGGACGCCGCCGCCAGGGGCAGGGGCGGCAGCGCGGGGGCAAGGCCAGCAATCTCGACCAGTCCGGGCGGCACGGGCAGGGCGCCGGGATTCACCGGCGGCAGGCGCAGCCGTTCGGCCCCGCTGCCATACGCCGGCGCCAGCACGGTGCCGAAGTAGCGCGGGTGCCGCGGCGACGGGTGCAGGTCGCGGTATTGCGCGGCAAAGGCGTCGCGCCGCCAGACGTCGAGCGTGTAGGCGACACGCTCCACCATGAGCGGCTGGGCAGGGTCCAGCGCGCTCCAGGCGAGCTGGTCGGCGCCGCGCTGGCGCGGATCGGGATGGACCCAATAGAGCTTGCCCGCCGCTGCGTCGACATGCACCAGCACGCGATGCGCGCTCGCCGCCGGCTGCGCCAGCCGCACCAGCTCACCGGGCGCAAAGCCGGCCACGGCGGCCAGCCGTGCACTGGTGCTGTCGGCCGACAAGGCGCGCTGCGTCAGCGGCCGCTCGCGACGCCACGCTATGCTGAGTTCGTTGCCCCAGCTGCCGGGAGAGGTGGCCGACAGCCGCCAGCGCGGCACGCCCGCGGTGTCCGCCAGCAGCACGCCGGCGCTGCGTGCGCCGCCGCCCGGCGCGGCCTCGTTGCCATCGTCGCCAAACTGCCGCGCGGCCACGCGCACGACCCAGCAGCGCAGGCCGTCGTTGTCGAAGAAGCCGCGCACCGCCCACGCCAGGTAGGCGCTGCCGAACGGGCGCCCGAAGTGCGCCTGGAACTGCCGCCACGATTCCACTGCCACCGGCGTATCGAGCGGGCCGCGCTCGGCCAGCCCGATAAACGCGGCGATGTCGGTGCGCAGCACCACCGGCCCGTCGCTGGCGGCGTCGGTCCGTTCGATGCTGACGGCGGGCATGCCGTGGCGCATGGCGGTCTCCGGTGCTGGGGTTGCCGTTCCGTTCAGGGCGCGGTGCTGATGATCTCGATGGTCAGGCCCTCGTGGTGCAGCTCCATGCTTTCCACGGCCACCTGGTTGCCGGTGGCGGTCAGGCTGGGCCCCTCGATCTTGTTGATCCACGCGTTGACGAAGTTCCAGCTCAGCACGTCGCGGTGGGCCTCGTTCATCAGGATCACGCTGCCGTTGCGGCGCTCGTTGGCGCCGTCGGCGATATGGCGGTACCACTGCCACAGCGTGTCGTCCTGCACGTAGCCGCGCTTGAACATCAGCGGCGTGTACTTGCGCAGCCCCTGCAGCTTGCGCACGTTGTTGGTGGGGTCCTTGCCCTCGCGGTAGTCGATCGCGTCGCCGTCGGCGGTCAGGCCGCTGACCTCGCTGAACGAGGCCACGATCAGTCCGTCCAGCTCGACGCGGAAGTTGAAGACCGGGAAGGGATCGATGCGGATGTCGGTGGCGGCCATGGCCTTGCTCCTCGGCTTTCGCTCATTGTTCGCTTATTGCTCCGCGTCGGCCGTCCACAGTCCGATGCGGATGATCACGTACTCGGCCGGCTTGACCGGCGCCACCCCGATCACCACGATCAGGCGCCCGTTGTCGATGTCGTCGCGGGTCATGGTGGTGCGGTCGCACTTGACGAAGAAGCCTTGCTCGGGCGTGGTGCCTTCCAGCGCGCCGTTGCGCCACACCGTGGTCAGGAAGTTGGTGATGCTGCGCCGCACGCGCGCCCACAGCTCTTCGGCGTTGGGCTCGAACACCACCCACTGCATGCCGCGGTCGATCGAGTCTTCCAGGAAGATCAGCAGGCGGCGCACGTTCAGGTACTTGAACTCGCTCTCGGAGGTGATGCAGCGCGCGCCCCACACGCGCAGGCCGCGGTTGTTGGGCCGGAAGTCGCGCACCACGTTGATATTGGCCGGATACGGGTTCAGGATGTCCTGCTCGCCCTTGCTGAAGTAGCGCGTCAGCCCGCTGATGCCGCGCACGACTTCATTGGCCGGCGCCTTGTGCACCCCGCGCTCGTTGTCCACGCGGGCATAGATGCCGAGCATGTGTCCGGACGGCGGGATCGGCACCTGCCGCAGGTTGGCCAGGCTCTGCGGGAACGGGTCGGGAATGGTCAGCCACGGGTGGTAGACCGCGGCATAGCGCGAGTCGTAGCGGCTGCGCAGGTCCTGCACGTCGGCCAGCGTGTCGTTGTCGGGCGGCGGGCCGTCGAGCACGGCGAAGCGGTAGCGCATCGCCTCGCACTGGTCGATCAGCGCCTGCTGCAGGGCCGCGGTGGTCTGGCCGGGAATCGCGACCAGCGAGATGTTCTGCGGGTTTTTCAGTGCCTGCAGGCCGGTGCGCAGGTCGGGCTCGTTGTTGTCGGTGCCGGCGTACATGGGATCACCCATCAGCGGCACGGCATCGCTGCCGCCGGACAGCGGCAGGCGCGCGGGGCGCACCAGGCCGGAAGGCAGCACGTCCAGCAAGGCCTCCGGCCCGAGCCGGATCGCGGTGCGGTTGGCGATCACCGGCTCCAGGTCCAGCACGCGAATATATTGCGACGCCCCTTCGGAGCGCCGGTCCCAGCGCCGCAGCGGGTTGCCGGCGTCGTCGGCGGGCGCTCCCGGCGTGAAGGTGGCGCCGATCACGCGCTCGAAATAGCGGCTGTGGCGCGGGTCCATCGACAGCTGGCGGAAGCTCTCCTGGTCCAGCAGGTTGTCGTTGCGCGTGGGTACGGCGGGGTCGGGGCGCTGGCGCAGCAGCACCGTCAGGCTCCACTCGCGCGAGCGCACACGGGCGTTGAGGCCGGCCATCAGCGCGTTGTTGACGGCGTTCATATGTGCCGCCTGCAGCCCGGGCGGGTCCAGCAGCACCAGCCGGCTGGCGCGGTCTACCGCGCGCGCCTTCAGCAGCGGGGCGCCGGCCACCGGCGCGCCGTCGGGTGCGAGCAGCTCCAGGATGGTGCCGGGCTCGATGCCGGTCAGCGTGGCCAGCTGCAGCGACGAGAACATGCCCGGCCCCGGCGGCGGGTTGGCGGCCAGCACATTGGCGTTGGCCGCGAGGCTGCTGGCCTCGTCCGCCGCGGCGACCATCAGCCGGTCGCCCCAGCCGCCGGCGTCCAGCGCCTGCACCGCGAACAGCCGGTTGCGCTCGGCCACCACCGCGCCCGCGGCGTGGCTGAAGTCGAGGCGGTCGTCCAGTTCGATCTCCAGCGGGCTGGCATTGGCCGCGGCGCCGTCGAGGCGGTGGAAGTAGGCAATGCCGTCCGCGGTGGTGAAGCGGACCACTTCCGGCAGCACCGCACCATAGGTGGTGCCGTCGCCAACCAGCAATTGATCGCTGCCGTCGGCGGTCGACAGCACCAGCGTGGCCGGCTGGCGCGTGGTGTCGACCGCCACGTCCTGGCGCGCGACCTCGACGCCGCTGGCATGGCCCGCGCTCAGCGGGTGCGCCAGCTGGACCACGCCGGCGTCGGGCGAGACGCCGCGCTCGCCCAGCATGCGCGCGATGGCCACGTATTCCTCGTCCGGAGACGCACCGATGCGCAGCACGTCGCCGGCATCGAGGCCGAGGCGGTTGTCCAGCGCCAGCGTCGCGGCGCCGGCGCCGGCGGCCTGGGTGGTGTGGCGCAGCGCGAAGCTGGCGGTGGCGCCTGCGGCGGGCGCCGCGGGCAGCGGGGCCTGAAGCGCGACCGCGCCCACCGTGGTGTTGACGGCGCTGATGGTGCCGGTATCGGCGCCGATGGTGATCGACATGCCGGGCGCCAGGCCGTCGACATCGTCCAGCGGGATCACGTCGGGGCGCAGCAGGGACTGCGCCGTATTGGCATTGCCGCCGACCGTGACCGCGGTGCCGGCGGCAGGCGCTGCCGCCAGCGCGGTCGCCAGCACCACCGCGCGCAGGTCGGGCAGCACGGTCGCAACCAGCGCGGTATCGCCGGCATTGTCGAAGGTCATGCCGGTCTCGACGCCGTTGACGCTGTCGAGCGGCACCACGCGTTCGGTCGGATAGGCCACCACGCTGGCCGCTATCGCGCCCACCTGCACGGCATCGCCGGCGGCCAGCGCCGGGCCTGGCAGCGGCGCGGCCAGGCGCACCAGGCCGAGGGCGGGGTTGACCGCCGCCACCACCTGGTTGTTGGCGCCGAAGGTGAAGGTCATGCCGGCGCTCATGCCGGCCACGGTATCGAGCGGCACCACCACATTGGTCGGCAGGTCCACGACCGTGCGCGCGTCGTCGTCCAGCGTGACCAGCTGGCCGATGGTGCCGGCCGGGTAAGGCGCGTAGGCGGGCACGTCCAGCGGCAGCTGCGCCAGCGTGCCGACGCGCTGCACTTCTTCCTGCGCGCTGCCCACGCCGACCACCACCAGGTTGCCCGCGGTGCTGAAGCCGGGCCCGAACAGCAGCAGGCCGCCGGCGCTGGCCGCCACGTCCAGGTTGACGTTGGCGCCGGCCGGGATGTCGAGGCCGTCGAGCTGCGCGCCGCGCGCATGCGGCAGCCGCAGCGGGGTTTCCAGCAGCACGCGGGCCTCGGTCGTACTTAGGCCGACCACCGCGGCGGCAAACACGTACTCGGCACCATCGACCTGCAGCAGCTGGTGCGTCAGCGGCAGCAGGTTGGTGATCAGCGCGGCGGTGCCGCTGAGCACCACTTCGGTGGCGCCGGCGCGGGTGTCGTCGCGCAGCGTGAAGGGGCTGAGCGTGGCGTTCACGGTGACGGCGATATCGCGCGTCGGCGCGCCGGCCGCGTGCGAGAAATACAGCGGCAGCGTCAGCGCGGTATGGGCCGGCGCCGCACCCAGCGCCTGCACCAGGCGGTAGTCGGCGCGGCTGCCGTCACCCACGCGCACCCAGTCGCCGACGCCGAAGTTGCCGGGATCGAGCACGTACAGGCGCGGCAGGTTGATGGCCGTGCCGGTGTCCTGCAGTGCCGGGCGCAGCAGTACGCTGCCGCCGATGGCCGCATTGGCCAGGTCGAGGTGGAACAGGTCGCGCCGCGCGCGCTCGGCCTGCTCCGGCAGCACGCGCGTGACCCAGGCGCGCTTGCCGCCGTTGAGGAAAAAGCCCTCGACCGCATGTGGCAGGTAGCTGTGCACGCGTGCGCCCGGCCCGGTGAACTCGTCCGCTGGCAGCATGCCGCCGAACAGCCGCTGGAACTCGCCGAAGCTGGTGACCAGCTGCGGCACGTTCAGCGGGCCGCGCTCGGTCACGCCGACCAGCCCGGTGGTGCTGGTGCTGACCCCCTCGATCGGCTTGTTGCTCGCCTGGGTTTCCTCGACGTAGACGCCGGGTGCGAGATATTCGGGCATATTGGTTCCCCTATGCGGTTGCGGGACGGAACAGGAGGGCGTAGTTCATTCGCGTCATTCGAAAGCCACCGGCAGGACCTGCTCGGCCAGCCCGTAGTCGGGCTCGATGGTCAGCAGCAGCGGTTGCGGCGGCGCGGGGTGCGTGGCGAGCAGCCGGAACAGGGCCAGCCGCGAGATGCGCGGCAGGCGGAAATAGCCGTCGGCGTCGGCGGCGGTGGCGTAGTGCTCGATGCGCTGGTATTCGGGCGGGTTGGCGCCGTCGTCGACCTGCACCAGCGACAACGCCGGCCACGGCGCGGCCGCCGCCAGGAAGGCGCACGGGTCGCCCGCCTGCGCCGCGCGCGACAGGTTGCGCGGGTCGTGCGTGGCGGGGATGCTGGCGGGCACTGCCTGCGCCTGGCGCCGGTGCAGGTGCCTGAGCGGGTAGTCGAGTTCAACCCAGGCCGGCTGGTCGGCGGACAGGCTGGTATCGACCGCATGGATGCCGATCACTTCCCGGCGTTCGGCATCGCCGGCGTCGATCACCAGCGGCATGCCGGGCGCCAGTGTGTCGCGGTTGTCCAGCCGCAGCCGGCGCGCGCCCGGCGCGGCGGGCTGGAGCAGGCGCTTGGCCTGCGGCAGGTCTTCGACCAGGTCGCAGCGCGCCAGTGCGGCCACCGCATGGCTGCGGTAAAGCCCAGGCGACAGCGCTACCAGGTTGGCCGGTTCCATCACCGCGGCAGGCATCACGCCAGCGGGCGGATAGGCCGGCCATACGCCGTCGATCTCCACCGTCGCGCCGGGCAGGGGCAAGTTGGCCGCCGTGTCGCGCCGCACGACGCGGCCTTTGCAGGCGACCCCGGTCCGGTGCAGGAAGACATCGCCGTGGTCCAGCGCCGTGAAGTCGCCGGGGAAGGCGGGAAACGGGCCGAGCGTGCCGTCGAGGTCGAGTGGCAGGTAGCCGTGGGCTTCGATCCGCATTGGTATCGCGGCAGCGCCCGATGCCAGGGCCGGGAAGACGCTGGCCGGCCAGCCGGCGAGACCCGCCAGGCCATCGCGCGTGATGCGCTGGGCCACGTGCAAGGCCAGGCGCCGGTCGGTCGTGCCGACCCGGCTGGCCTGCACCGGCCGCTGCGTGATCTCATCGATCAGCCGCGCCTGTACCAGTGCGCGCAATCTCGCGCCCGCCGGCTGCAGCGGGTCGGGGCAAAGGTGCCAGGTGGCGGCGCCGATGGTTTCCGGGCGGCAGTCCATCATGCCGGCTCCTGCACGCTGGCGATGCCGTGTTCGGACAGCACCGAGTCCACCGGCGTGACCCGCTCCGGATCGTGGCCCGAGGCGATCGGCACGATGCTCATCTCGAACGACACGCAAAGCTGGTAGGGCTTGTCGAGCGCGTCCCAGACGCGCGTGATCTCCTCCAGCGACAGCGGCTCCAGCCGCACGAAGAACTCCAGCCCGGAGCCGGCCAGCGTGCCGGCCAGGCGCGCGCCGCTCAGGCTGGCGTCGTCGTGGAAAAGCTGCAGGATCTTGCCCAGGATCAGGTGCTCGAGGTCGGTGGCGTCTTCGCGCTCATCCGCGACCTGGGGCGTGACCAGGAAATGCAGGCGCAGCGGCAGCGGGCGATGTTCGATGCGGTCGGCGGCGCTGCGCCGGGGCGGGCGGTTGAGCGTGAATTCCTCGCGCTGGACCAGGTAGAGCCATAGCGACAGGCCTTCGCGATCGCGCTCTTCCAGCTCTTGCGGCGTGTCCAGCGAGACGATCATGGTGCCGATCGCGTCCGGCATCGGGTCGGCCGGATCGAAGTACGGCGACAAGTCCGGGTCGTCGCGCAGCGCCTGCTCGATATGGCGGCGCAGGCTCTGGCAGGCATCGCGTATCGCTGTCTTCATCGCTCAGTTCCCGTTGCGCGGCGCGCTGTCGTTGCCGTTGCCGTTGCCGTTGCCGAAAGCGGCGGCGGCGCTGTAGAGGAAGTCTCCCGAGGGCAAGCGCCTCGCCTGCAGCATCCCGTCCCGCACCAGCGCCTCCAGCGCCCGCAGTACCACGGCAGGGTCGGCCTGCGCGCCGGCCGGCAGCCACCAGCGGGCAATGCCGTTGCAGGTATCGGCGGCCCGCGGATTGCGGCGCACATACCGGACCACCTGCAGCGCCACGGCGGCTGCACTGGGGTCAAGGCCTGAGACCGAGCTGTCGACCATATCGTGGCTGTCGCGGGTGGGGCGGGTTGGCCAACCCAATGTGCAACAAGCGGGCCAGGCCGGCCAGGCCTTGCAACCGGCGGCACGGCGGGGGAGGAGGGGGGGAGGAGGGA